>NZ_CP146991.1:452500-800000 GCF_001941975.2 Sporomusa sphaeroides DSM 2875
TAGTGTGTATCAGATGCGAGGCGGACCGGAAGACGTTGCCGCGCCGCGTACAGTCGTACGCAAGCAAAACGTCTGAGGACCAACGAAGCAGATGATGCGCAATAGACAGTTGCAGCTAAGTCAAGTTAATAAGGGCATACGGTGGATGCCTAGGCGCCAAGAGCCGAAGAAGGACGCGGTAAGCTGCGAAAAGCTAGGATGAGCTGCAAGCAAGCTTTGACTCCTAGATCTCCGAATGGGGGAACCCGGCGGTGGTAATGCACCGTCACACTACTTTAGTAGTGAGGGCACCCGGGGAACTGAAACATCTAAGTACCCGGAGGAAAAGTAATCAAACGAGATTCCCTAAGTAGCGGCGAGCGAACGGGGAAGAGCCCAAACCAAAGAGCTTAGCTCTTTGGGGTTGAGGACCGGCGTAAGTTTCGTCAGGCCTAGTCGAACTACCTGGAAAGGTAGGCCGCAGAAGGTAAAAGCCCTGTAAGCGAAAGGCAGAGCGAAATGGCCGGAATCCAGAGTACCACGGGACACGAGGAACCCTGTGGGAAGCAGGGGGGACCACCCTCCAAGGCAAAATACTCCTTGGCGACCGATAGCGCATAGTACCGTGAGGGAAAGGTGAAAAGCACCCCGGGAGGGGAGTGAAACAGAACCTGAAACCGTATGCCTACAAGCAGTCGAAGGCCCATATGAGGCTGACGGCGTGCCTATTGAAGAATGAACCGGCGAGTTACAGTAACTAGCGAGGTTAAGTGGAACACACGGAGCCGAAGCGAAAGCGAGTCTAAACAGGGCGACAGTTAGTTATTGTAGACCCGAAACCGCAGTGATCTATCCATGTCCAGGTTGAAGCGCAGGTAAAAATGCGTGGAGGACCGAACCCGTGAGCGTTGAAAAGCTTTGGGATGAGATGTGGATAGGGGTGAAATGCCAATCGAACGCGGAGATAGCTGGTTCTCCCCGAAATAGCTTTAGGGCTAGCCTCAGGTAATGAGTATAGACGGTAGAGCTCTGATAGGGCTAGGGGCCTTTTAGGTTACTGAACCTTGTCAAACTGCGAATGAATATACTTTAACCTGGGAGTCAGACTGCGAATGATAAGATCCGTAGTCAAGAGGGAAACAGCCCAGACCATCAGCTAAGGTCCCCAATGCCGTGCTAAGTGGCAAAGGATGTGGAATTTCCGAAACAACCAGGATGTTGGCTTAGAAGCAGCCACCATTTAAAGAGTGCGTAATAGCTCACTGGTCGAGAGATTGTGCGCCGAAGATGTCCGGGGCTAAAGCACGGAACCGAAGCTATGGCATGTCTAATGACATGGGTAGGGGAGCGTTCTTATCGGGTCGAAGCATGACCGTAAGGACATGTGGACTGATAAGAAGTGAGAATGCCGGTATGAGTAGCGAAAAGACAAGTGAGAATCTTGTCCACCGAAAGCCTAAGGATTTCTGAGGAAGGATCGTCCGCTCAGAGTAAGTCGGGACCTAAGCCGAGGCATAAAAGCGTAGGCGATGGACAACTGGTTAAAAATCCAGTACCACCTAGAGTCGTTTGAGTGATGGAGTGACACAGCAGGGTAGATGAGCGCGAGGATGGAAAGTCGCGTCTAAGCTTGTAGGGTGCAGAGTAGGCAAATCCGCTCTGCTGGAACCTGAGGAGTGACGGAAAGCTGTTAGCAATAACGGTGAATTCATTAATCCCACACTGTCAAGAAAAGCTTCTAGCGAGATGATAGGTGCCCGTACCGTAAACCGACACAGGTAGGCGGGGAGAGAATCCTAAGGTGCGCGGGAGAACCCTCGTTAAGGAACTCGGCAAAATGTCCCCGTAACTTCGGGAAAAGGGGAGCTTGTACACCGTGTAATCTGGAAGCGGATGAAGCGGAAATGAGTTGCAAAAAAGAGGCCCAAGCGACTGTTTACCACAAACACAGGTGCCTGCTAAAGCGAAAGCTGACGTATAGGTGCTGACACCTGCCCGGTGCCGGAAGGTTAAGAGGAGAGGTCAGGTTGAGTCCGAAGCTTTGAATTGAAGCCCCGGTAAACGGCGGCCGTAACTATAACGGTCCTAAGGTAGCGAAATTCCTTGTCGGGTAAGTTCCGACCCGCACGAAAGGTGTAACGACTTGGGCACTGTCTCAACGAGGGACCCGGTGAAATTGAAATACCTGTGAAGATGCAGGTTACCCGCGACTGGACAGAAAGACCCCATGGAGCTTTACTGCAACCTGACATTGAGTTTTGGTAAATGATGTACAGGATAGGTGGGAGACAGAGAAGTTGGAACGCAAGTTTCAATGGAGTCGATGTTGGGATACCACCCTTTATTTACTGGAGTTCTAACCGTAATCGTAACGAGATTCGGGACAGTATCAGGCGGGCAGTTTGACTGGGGCGGTCGCCTCCGAAAGAGTAACGGAGGCGCCCAAAGGTTCCCTCAGCGCGGATGGAAATCGCGCGAAGAGTGTAAAGGCAGAAGGGAGCTTGACTGCAAGACCAACAAGTCGAGCAGGGACGAAAGTCGGGCTTAGTGATCCGGTGGTACCGAGTGGAAGGGCCATCGCTCAACGGATAAAAGCTACCCTGGGGATAACAGGCTAATCTCTCCCAAGAGTCCATATCGACGGGGAGGTTTGGCACCTCGATGTCGGCTCATCACATCCTGGGGCTGAAGTAGGTCCCAAGGGTTGGGCTGTTCGCCCATTAAAGTGGTACGTGAGCTGGGTTCAGAACGTCGTGAGACAGTTCGGTCCCTATCCATCGCGGGCGTAAGAGACTTGAAGGGAACTGCTCCTAGTACGAGAGGACCGGAGTGGACGAACCAATGGTGTACCAGTTATTCCGCCAGGAGTACAGCTGGGTAGCTACGTTCGGAAAGGATAAACGCTGAAAGCATCTAAGCGTGAAACCAGCCTTAAGATGAGGTCTGTCATTCGAAAGAAGTAAGGCCCCTTGCAGACGACAAGGTAGATAGGCCAGATGTGGAAGTGGAGTAATCCATGTAGCTGACTGGTACTAATAGGCCGAGGACTTGACTTAAACACCTCGTTTGCATGAAGTGCAAACATTAGATAGAACTAATTGCAAATGCTTTTCTTCTGTGAAGTTTTCAGGGAATGTGATAATTAGGAAGTTCTTCGCTACCGCTCAGAACTAAGCGATTCACGCAAGTTCTAGCGTCGCGTTACTCCTAATAACTTGGTTCTCTGCTTAAATCCAGTGACGATAGCTGTGGGGTTCCACCTGTTCCCATCCCGAACACAGTAGTTAAGCCCATAAACGCCGAAGGTACTTGGCTGGAAACGGCCTGGGAGATTAGGAAGTTGCTGGTTATGAAAAGCACTCAAAATGAGTGCTTTTTGTTTTGTATGTTCTGTATTAGGATAATAACTGTATTAGGATAATAAAAAACCTGACCACTTAGGTCAGGTTTTTATTATCTGGTATATGTAAGCCGAAGCCTTTAGCCAACAGTTTTGTAAGCTTGGGCTTTAGCTCCACAGATAGGACATTTTTCTGGAGCTTCTTTTTCGGCAATATGACCACAGACGGTGCAGAGATAGTATTCAAAGGATTCATTGTTGCCTAAGCTGGCAAGAGCTTTTTGGTAGAGATCGGCGTGAACTTTTTCTGCTTCGTTGGCCAGATGAAAGGCGCGGGCAGCGGTGTTGTTGTTTTCCTCTTTGGCTACTTTAATGAATTCTGGATACATGGTTTCAAACTCGTAGGTTTCGCCTGCGATAGCTGCTTTAAGGTTTTCAGCTGTTGTTTTAATGCCGCCAAGTGCTTTTAATTCGGCATAGGCATGAAGGTGTTCAGCTTCAGCAGCAGCCCGGAATAATTTGGCTGCTTGCGCATGACCTTCAGCATCGGCTTGTTTGGCAAAATACGTATATTTGCGGTTAGCTTGCGATTCGCCGGCAAAAGCGGCAGATAGATTTTTGTCAGTGCTCATTAAAAAATTCCTCCTTGAAATTAACTCAGTATAATTATCTAAGGATTATTATTATCCATTTTGCCTTGTTTGTCAATAGTTTAGCCAAATTTTATATATTTATTTAGCAAAAATGGGCAACTAGTAGGTAGTTGTCCATTTTCTATCCACATTTTCCATTATTTTTTACGTAAATAGCTCCATACTTTAGCGCTGGTATTACGCACACGGCGTAACGGGGCAATACTGATCCGGATTCTTGGTTTCATATCTTTTTGTGAGCCGAAGTCACCGCGCACAAAGTTGGTGGTTTTAGTTTTTTCCGGCTTTAGCACCTTTTTCAATACCAAAAGAGCTCTATCGGGACGGCTATAGTCGCCGCAGCTAAAGATGTCAACAGCGGCATAACCAAGCTCTGGATACGTGTGAATGCTTATATGGCAATGGTTTAGTAATGCCAATACTGTCAGCCCCTGAGGCTCAAACTTATGGTACGATAAATTAAGTAGTGTCATATTGGCTTCTTCAATGGCTGCTAGTATAGCGGTTTTTATGAGTTCAAAGTTATCCAGATTGTCAAAATTGCAACCATACATGTCTACTGACAGATGTCTTCCAATGGCTCTCACAATTATCGCCCCTTTATGGTTAATTATGTAATTTTAAGATAGAATAAGCTTATAACATACTATTCAGATATAATTTATACAATACTTCATTATAGTTATATTATACAAAATTGTAAAGGGTTATTTCACCCTAACAGAAAATATAACTTTCTTAAAGACAGGATAAGGGCAACATCGACTTCCACCGTCGCCAAAGGCTCGGTGCAAGTCGTGTTTTCTTTATAAATTTAGGACAAACTATAGAATGACTTTCTCATACAGCCGTGCTTTATGTCTGATTTTAGGGTCGTATAGCAGGATTTGTTTGGCAACTGGTGAAGAAAATAGATAGAGGTATTTTTGAAAGGAGATATGCAGAGCATGAATACGAAACTAACTAAGTTGCTTGCCATTAGATATCCTATTATTCAAGGAGGTATGGCCTGGATTTCTGACGCTAAATTGGCTGCTGCTGTTTCCCAGGCTGGTGGCGCCGGTATAATTGCGTCCGGTGGACGTGATGCCAGTTATATAAGAGAACATATTTGTTTGGCTAAACAACTTACTGATAAACCATTTGGGGTTAATGTACAATTAATGGCTGACAATAAAGAGGCCATTGTGGATGTTATTTGTGAGGAGAAACCGGCGTTTGTTACCCTGGGCGCAGGTAATCCTATTCCGTACTTCGAAAGGCTTGCTCAGGCCGGGGTCAAGAAGATTCCGGTTGTTCCCAGTGTTAAGCTGGCTAAACGGGTGGAAGACAGCGGTGCTGACGCTATTATAGTTGAAGGCATGGAGGCCGGTGGCCATATTGGCGTATTGACCAGTATGGCGCTTATGACTCAGGTTATTCCGCAAATCACTATCCCGGTCATTGCCGCTGGCGGCTTTGCTGATGGCCGGGGGCTGGCAGCCGCTCTTGTTATGGGGGCCGCCGGTGTTCAAATGGGCACCCGGTTTTTAGTGGCCGAGGAATGCGGGGTTCATCCTAATGTTAAACAGAAGTTAATTAATGCTGTAGATACCGATAGTGTGGTTACAGGCCTGCTAGCCGGGCATGGTGTCCGTGGACTCAGAAATGTATTTACGGATAAGTTTTTGACTCTGGAACGCCAGTGTGCACCTCAAGCGGAATTGGATAAGCTGGCTACCGGTACTAACCGCCTGGCTGCTGTTGAAGGTGATGTGGATAATGGGGCCGTTTTGGCTGGCCAAAGCTTGTTGCCGCTGAAAAAGGTAGAGCCGGCCGCTATAATTGTAGAAGCTATAATGAAGGAAGCGCGTGACGTGTTAGCAAATGCTCCCAATTTGCTGTAATGTCATGCTATAAGTCAAAGGGCAGTGCCAATAAGCACTGCTCTTTGACTTACATACTGGTGTTGTATTGGAGCACAATAGCAGTATAGGGATAATGGCAGGAGGAAAAATGCATACTCTCCATCACGGCTTTTGGATTTATTTTTTTACCAGACACCACCCTAAGGTTTGGCAGTTTGTATTGGGCTCCATGCTGCCTGATTATATTTATGTGGTATTACTGATTATTATCATGGCTAATGGCTATGTGACCTGGCCGGAGCTTGGCAATCTAAGTCCCAGGGTGCTGATGGGCTTTGTATCCCAATTTCCCTGGGTAGTTAAAATTGATCTAATTGGCCACTCGGTGCCCATTTGGCTCGGCTGTCTGCTGCTCAGTTTTTTGCCGGGAATTAAACACTTTCGGCCATTCATTATCGGCTGGGGTACACATCTGTTATTTGATGCGCTTACCCATGGCGCGTATTCTAATTTCTATCTTTATCCGCTGGCAGCTTACACAGTAGAAAGTCCGGTGTCCTATTGGGAAGGTAATCATTGGTTTCGGGAATTTGGCTATGTTAATACCGGACTTATGGCGGTGGTTGCCATATATTTGGTTTCTGAGTGGTGGAAAAAACGAAAAAGCATTCAATGATTACATAGCAGGTATTCATGTGCCGTGAAATCTGTAGATTTGCCAGAGGACAGCAGAATGACTTAGTAATGCTTATAACAAACATGATATTTGGCAATAATCGTTACTGATTAGTTTTTAAGGCTGAATTTGGGTAAATAATGGGCTTGCAATTAGGAAAAGGTCAAAGTAGAATAAAGTCAAAAGGTCAGTAAAAGTCAGTGATGGATGGCGGGAGGTGGGAATGTGAGCAACTTAGCCGATACTATTGAACAATGGATTTTGCGTCAGATATCACATCAACAGGATGAGATCGTCATTTTGCGGCGCAATGAAATGGCGGAAACGCTTGATTGTGCGCCTTCGCAGATTAGTTATGTGCTTAGCACACGCTTTACGTTAGAACGCGGTTTTATCGTCGAGTCCCGGCGTGGCTCTGGCGGTTTTGTCCGGATTGCCCGCATCCCGGTGCAGACTATTGTCTTCCAGGATGCCGCAAAGCAGATTGATGAGGATTTGAGTTTGGAAGAGGTAAAAGCAATTGTTGTACGCCTGAAGAATCATAATCTCATGACAAACCGTGAGGCTGCGTTGATTTATAAATGTTTTGCCTTCCTTTATGAGCGGCTGGAACCGCGAGAGCGCGTACCGCTGCTGCGATCGCTCCTGATGACGTTAGCCGATCAAAATGAATGAGTACGGAGGCGATAGGTGTGTTATGTGAAGAATGCCAAAAAGAAACTGCCTGTGTGCACATTACCAAAATTATTAATCAGCAAAAGATTGAAAAGCATTTGTGTGAACAGTGTGCACAAAAATCAGGCGAGATGATGGGCAAAAACATTAACAATCTCATAAGTAATAAATTTTCTATCCATGATTTTCTCAAAGATATGTTTAATTATACAGTGCCGGATAATGCCCGGACAATGCTTGAGCCTGTTTGCTCAGAGTGTGGTCTGAGTTATAGTGAGTTCAGCCGCAGCGGCAAATTTGGCTGCAGTGCTTGTTATCAGGCCTTTGGCGGACAGTTGGAGCCGCTGATTAAACGTATGCATGGTACGGCTGCTCATACCGGCAAGGTGCCGAAACGCGGCGGCGTTAAATTTAGCTTGCAGCAGCGCATTAAACATCTGCGCCACGATTTGGAACAGCATGTCAATTGTGAGGAATATGAGCAGGCAGCCAAGCTAAGGGACGAAATCAGAGCATTGGAAAGACAGCTTGCCGAACCGGAGGCCAGGCTGGGCATGAGTGAGGAGGAATAGCATGACTACTATCATGGAAAACCTGCTAAATCAGCCGCTTGTACCCTGGTTGAGCGGAGCCGGTCCGGAAGGCGAAATTGTGTTATCCAGCCGGATCCGCTTGGCTCGCAACTTAAGAAGTCAGCCTTTTCCCGGCCGTGCTTCTGCTGCCGAACTGGGCGAGATTGTCGCAGCGTTACAACAGGTACCGGCAGATCTTGGCGAGGCTGACGGTCATAAATACGAATTGGCAGCCCTTGACGGGTTGTCGCCACTGGCAAGGAATGTATTGGTGGAAAAGCACATTGTTAGTCCCAGTCATATAACAGACCCCGAAAATCGCGCGCTCATTGTCCGTGACGATGCCAGTGTCAGTATTATGGTTAATGAAGAAGACCACCTGCGTTTGCAGTGTTTGGAGGCCGGACTTAATCTTGGCGATGCGCTGGATAAGGCCAATGCGGTTGATGATATCATTGAAGCTAAGCACGATGTTGCGTTTATGGATACTATCGGCTATCTTACCGCTTGTCCCACTAATATCGGTACCGGCCTGCGGGCCTCGGTAATGGTTCATTTACCTGCCTTGGTATTAACCAAACAGATGGGGCGCATGGTGGCTATAGCCACCCAATTGGGTCTAACGGTACGTGGCTTATATGGGGAGGGCTCTGAGGCGGCCGGCAATGTTTTTCAAATATCCAACCAGGTTACTTTGGGCCGTAATGAACAAGATATTGTTACCAGTTTAAACGGGGTTGTCAAACATATCGTGGATAAGGAACGTATGGCCAGAGAGCTGCTGCTCAATGAGTCGCCCGATCTGCTGGCTGACAGGGTATGGCGGGCGTATGGCGTACTCCGTTATGCCCAAAGCATTTGTGCCAATGAAGCTCTGTCGCTGTTAAGCGAGGTGCGGCTGGGGATTGATCTGGGGGTTATTGACGAAGTACTGCCTGAAGTATTTACCAAGCTATTGGTAATGACCAGGCCAAGTTTCTTGCAGAATTTGGCGGGTGATACCGTCTTGCATCAAGCCGACAGCAATAAATTACGGGCCAAACTAATTCGTTCAAGCTTGCAAAAATCGTAATGACTGCTATAAGCTGACAGCATAAAGGAGGGAAAGACATTGTTTAACAGATTTACCGACAGAGCCCGCAAAGTATTAATACTGGCACAGCAGGAAGCGGCCAGATACGGACATGGATATATCGGCACCGAGCATTTGCTGCTGGGACTTTTGCGTGAAGGCGAGGGTGTAGCCGCTAAGGCGCTGGCTTCGCTGGGATTAGAGGTGGATTCCGTACGGGAACAGGTAGAAACCATTCTGGGTACCGGCCAGGAGCAAGCCAACGATATCGGTTATACGCCGCGGGCCAAGAAAGTCATTGAACTGGCAATGGAGGAAGCCTTGCGGCTGGGTCATAATTATGTGGGAACAGAACATATTCTGCTGGGGCTAATCCGGGAGGGAGAAGGTATTGCCGCTCAGGTACTGACAGGTATGGGAGTGGATATTAACCTTATGCGTCAGCGGGTCATTGAAATGCTGGGCGGTTTTGCGATGTCAGGGCAGACGCCCCAGCCCAAAGTGCAGGGAGCTAAACCGGCAGCATCCAGTAATACCCCGCTATTGGATGAATTCGGCCGTGATCTGAATAAAATGTCGCAGGAAGGCAAGATTGATCCTGTTATCGGCCGTGATGCCGAGATTGAGCGGGTTATTCAGATTACCCTCAGACGCACTAAAAACAATCCGGTGCTGATTGGCGAACCGGGGGTTGGCAAGACCGCCATTGCCGAAGGCTTGGCCAGACGCATTGTTGAAGGTCAGGTGCCCGAGATTCTGCGTAATAAACGCGTTGTTTCGCTCAATATGGCATCCATGGTGGCTGGTACCAAGTACCGGGGTGAGTTTGAAGAACGTCTGAAAAAGGTAATTGACGAAATTCGTGAAGCCGGCAATATCGTATTGTTCATTGATGAGCTGCACACCCTGATCGGCGCCGGTGCTGCCGAGGGAGCCATTGATGCGGCCAATATCCTGAAGCCGGCATTAGCCCGGGGCGAATTGCAGGTTATTGGCGCAACCACTCTCAATGAGTACAAAAAATATATAGAAAAAGATGCGGCGCTGGAACGGCGCTTCCAACCCATCACGGTTGGCGAACCGGCTGTGGAAGATGCCATTGCCATTTTAAAAGGAATCAGGGACAAATATGAGGCCTTTCACCGGGCGCAAATTACCGATGAGGCCATTGACGCGGCGGTAAATCTGTCTCACCGGTACATTTCTGACAGGTTTTTGCCTGACAAAGCCATTGACTTAATGGATGAGGCCGCCTCACGGGTACGTTTGCAGGCATTTTCCATTCCGCCTGATGTCAAAGAAATAGAAAAACGCTTGGAACAGGTCCGGACGGAAAAGGAGGGAGCCATCGCCGCGCAGGAATTTGAGCGGGCAGCCAGCCTTCGCGATATGGAGCAGCAGATCCGTGAAGAGCTTGGCGGCAAGCAAAAGCAGGCAAAACAGCGCGGTAATGAACGTATTGTTGTTACCGCTGAGGATATTGCTCATGTGGTGTCTACCTGGACGCGCATTCCGGTTAAGAAATTAGCCGAAGAAGAATCCGAACGGCTGCTGAAGCTGGAGGAAATTCTCCATAACCGGCTGGTCGGCCAGCATGAGGCCGTGCAGGCGGTAGCCCGTGCCGTACGCCGCGCCAGAGCCGGACTTAAAGATCCTAAACGGCCTATTGGCTCCTTCCTGTTCCTGGGGCCGACAGGGGTGGGCAAAACCGAGCTGTCACGCGCTTTGGCCGAGGCCTTATTCGGCGATGAAACCGCGATGATTCGTCTTGATATGTCTGAGTATATGGAAAAACACACGGTGTCCCGGCTTGTTGGCGCTCCTCCCGGCTATGTCGGCTACGAGGAGGGCGGTCAACTGACTGACGCCGTACGCCGCAAACCCTATTCGGTTATTCTTTTGGATGAGATCGAAAAAGCCCATTATGATGTTTTCAATATGTTGCTGCAAGTACTGGAAGACGGCCGTTTAACCGATAGTCAGGGCCGGACGGTTGATTTCAAGAATACTGTCATTATCATGACATCTAATGTTGGTTCACAGCATTTGAAAAAAGATGCGGCCGCGCTTGGCTTTTTATCAGGCGAACGCGCTAAAGCCAATGAGGGGGAAGCAGCTAAAAGCCGGGTATTGGATGAGGTTAAGAGGGTATTTAGACCGGAATTTTTAAACCGGATTGATGAGATCATAGTCTTTAGCAGTCTGACTGACGATGACCTTAAGCAAATTGTAGAGATCATGCTTCAGGAAGTAACCAAACGCCTGGTTCATGCTAATCTCAAGCTTGAGCTGAGCGATTCAGCCAAGCAGGAATTAGTAAAAGAAGGCCGTGATCACGCTTTTGGTGCCCGTCCGCTGCGTCGTGCCATTCAAAAAATGATCGAAGACGAAGTATCTGAGATGATTATCAGGCAATCCATAACCGGCGGTGATACCGTACTGGTGGATGCTGCTGAGAATGGTAAATTAAAGTTTGCCAAAAAAGCCTAATTAGCAGGAAAATTGGCTTATAAGCGCGAAAAAGCACTCAAAATGAGTGCTTTTCGCTGTATTACCAGCATTGCCGCTATTAAAGGAGAATTCGCTTGTCCAAAATTAAAACAAAATTTGTGTGCCAGGAATGTGGTTCAGAAGCAAGTAAATGGCTGGGACGATGTCCGGGTTGCGGTGAATGGAATACCATGGCAGAAGAAGTGGCTGTCAAAAAGTCCGAAGCCCGTTTGACAGCGGCACCTGCGCCGAAACCGCGTCCCATCAATATGGTAGATACGTCGGCTATGCCGCGGTTGTTAACAGGTATAAGTGAATTTGACCGGGTAATTGGCGGCGGTATAGTACCCGGTGCGCTGCTCTTAATCGGTGGTGATCCGGGGATTGGCAAATCGACGCTGCTCTTACAGGTAGCCGCAGGTATTGCCAATACCTATGGGCCTGTTTTGTACATATCTGGTGAAGAATCAGCAGCCCAAATTAAAATAAGAGCCGAAAGACTGGGAAAAATAAGTAATAATTTGTTAATTTTTACAGAGAATAACCTAGAGACCATTGTCCTGGAGGCCTTGCAGCAAAAACCGGCTTTTGTTATCATTGATTCCATTCAGACGATGTTTAGTCCGGAGATTCCGTCAGCTCCGGGCAGTGTCGGCCAGGTCAGGGAAAGTACCGGCAAGCTGATGCGCTTTGCCAAAGAAAGCGGCATTCCCACGGCAATCATCGGCCATGTTACCAAAGACGGCAATATTGCCGGACCACGGCTCTTAGAGCACATGGTGGATGTTGTTCTTTATTTTGAAGGCGAACGCAGTTATGCGTTCCGGGTTCTCAGAGCCATTAAGAACCGGTTTGGTTCAACTAATGAAAGTGGTATTTTTTCTATGGAGGAACATGGCCTGGCTGAAGTAGCCAACCCTTCCGGCCTGTTGCTGGCCGAACGGCCGCAGGGTGCGCCCGGTTCGGTAGTATTAGCCTACCTGGAAGGTGTTCGTTCCCTGTTAATTGAAATCCAGGCTTTAGTGAGTACTACCTGCTTTGGCATGCCACGCCGTATGGCGGCGGGGCTTGACTATAACCGCCTGATTCTGCTCCTGGCAGTACTGGAAAAGCGGGTAGGACTCATGCTGGCTAACCAGGATGCATATGTTAATGCGGTAGGGGGATTTAAAATTGCCGAACCGGCAGCCGATTTACCGGTGGCATTGGCGATAGTGTCAAGCTTTCGCAATATTGCCGTGGATTCGAGTACCGTAGTTATGGGAGAAGTGGGCCTTACCGGCGAAGTTCGGATGATTAGCCGGGCTGAAGCCAGAATTACCGAGGCAGCAGCCCTCGGTTTCAAACGTTTTGTCATTCCTGCCGGGAATCTTTCCGGCCTTAAGTTGCCCCGGACAGCAGGGCTGGATATTATTGGTGTTGCTAGTGTCAGCGAGGCCATGGAGGCGGTATTTGTATGATAAAAAGCCGGGAAGAACGTTCAGAACGTTTATGGGATTCCCGTTTTGTCAAAACCATAAAAACATTGGCGCCAGGTTCACCCATCAGGGATGGCCTGGAAAATATTCTTAGAGCTAAGATGGGAGCCTTGGTGCTGGTGGGGGATAACCCGGCCACACTTGAAATTGTTGATGGCGGGTTTGAGCTGAATTCAGAATATACACCGGCCGGTTTTTATGAACTGGCTAAAATGGATGGAGCCATCGTGCTCTCCCAGGACGGCAAACGAATCTTGTCTGCCAATACCCAGCTGATGCCTGATCCAAGTATTCCAACCACTGAAACCGGCACACGCCATCGTACCGCCGAACGGGCGGCCAAACAGACCGGTGCGCTGGTGGTAGCCATTTCCCAGCGCCGTAATATTATTACCGTATACCTGGGGCAATTGCGGTACACGCTGAAGGATATTCCGGTAATACTCAATCGTGCCAATCAGGCGCTGCAAACCTTGGAAAAGTATCGCAATGTGCTGGATAAAGGTCTTACTAATTTAAGTGCGCTGGAATTTGAGGAATTGGTCACCCTCTATGATGTGGCCCTGGTGCTTATCCGGGCCGAGCAGGTCAACCGGATTGCGATGGAAATTGAACGTAATGTAATTGAGCTGGGCTCAGAAGGAAAACTGGTCAGCATGCAGATGGAAGAACTTATTTCCGGCGTAGATGTCGCCGCTTTATTAATTAAAGATTATTGCAATACTACTGAGTTAAAAGACTATGAACTGGTAAGAGAACAAATTGCCGAACTGCCTGAAGAGAACCTTGAGCCGTTCACGATATGCCGGATGCTGGGATATGGTGTTAGTCCCACCGCCATGGATATTCCTGTTGTGCCACGCGGCTACCGGGTGCTGAGACAGATTTCCCGCCTGCCGCTCTTAGTGGGGGAAAAGCTGGTGACGCATTTTAAAACCTTGCAGCGGATTTATAATGCCAGCCTGGCAGAGCTTGATGAAGTGGAAGGCATTGGCGAAGTGCGGGCCAAAGCAGTAAAAGACGGACTAAAGAGGGTGCGGGAGCAGGCCCTTTTAGACCGCCATCTGTAGGCTGGTAGCTTTATGTTGGTCACTTTTGATATAACTCTAAATTTAAGTCTTCCACAAACCGGGCGTAAGCCTGGTTTTCTTCCACTTTGACAATTTTATAGCGTTTGTTTTTATCACTGATCAGTTCGTCGCCAACGCTGACCACCAGCGGGACATACATCAGGACTTCGTTGGTAGCTTCATCATGTATAATATAGTGGTCATACATTTTTTGCGGGGCTTGTTCGGGTTTTTGCTGAGTGGAAAACAGGCTCAGGGGCAGATAATGAAGCACTCCTGCCGTGGCAACGGCAGCTAAAACCAGGAAGCAAACCAGTTTGATCAAAAACTTTTTACTCAAACGGCTTCCCCCTTACTTTTTCCGTTTTTTACGCGACCCCAAAAAATTAGTGAACTCATATTTGAAAAAGTGATGGAGCTTTTTCTTGGCTTCCTGCCAATTGCCGGTGCTAAGAAACAGAAAGGCAGCTATGCCAACAGTTAATACCGCCACCATTACCAAAATATCATACCCGGGGGCTGTGTCGGTAGGAACATAAGAAGTGGCCGTACCACCGGTATTATTATCGTTTATTTCCGTATAGGTACCAGCCTGACCGGCCTCGGCTTTGCCGCCGCTATTGCCGCCGGGCGGTCCCAGAAACGAAGGGACTACATTGGCAAATAGCGTAATACTGCGCTCGGCAGCTTCGCGGCTGTTATGCTCGGTTCCTACTTCCACTAATATTGCTCTGGGGCTTAAATCCTGATTGTAATTACCACGGGCAATGAATATGCCGCGGATAAGTCCGCGATATTTGGCGTCAGTGGCGCGCTTAATGCTTCTGGCAAAGTCCAGGGTGGTCTTTTGATTTTGATTTTGACGTCCCACCACCAGCATCAATTTGCAGACAGACTGTCCATTGATGGTAGTACTGTATACTTTTAGCGGAGCGCTGTCGCGGTGGAGATCAAACAGGGCGATCGGCTGCTGCTGCAAAAGTTTCATGGCAGTACGCCGGGAGCGATGATAGGCATTGGCATCATGCGGGTCATGCAGGGTCTTGGAATGAATAACCTGGTAGCCCAGTTCGGTTAATCTCTTTTCAAAGGCATCGCCGACAAGCATGATTGAGCCTTTGCCTTTTTGAGAAGGTCTGCCGTCAGTAGGAGTATAGGATTCGTCGGTGTGAGTATGATAGATAGCAATTTTGGGCTTAGGTGCATTGGGTGGTGGCGCCTGAACGAAAATTGCGTCATCAGGAGCTTGGGCCGAAACCTTTTCCATGGTCCGGCAGCGGGCTATTGCGCCTTCCACCTCAGTAATTTCATACAAGGTATCATCTTCAGCAATATATTGATCACCTAAGTGAACTTCGTGACCTGTCTGCAGCACAATAATTCCCTGCTCATCCATTACAGTCATATAACCGGAAAGCAATTCGCCGCCGTCTAACAGTTCCGCTTCAGGCAGAGCGGCCGCAGGCAGGCTGCCAAGGCTTAGCACCACTACTACATTCAGTATAATTCGCAAAAAATAGCGCATATTTACCCCCCTTTACCAGTATCATTCCCGCAGGAAAAATGTTTATCCGATAACTAAGCCGTTCTAATACTCCCAGTTTTTTCAAGTGGAGTTAGAACGGCTTAGCTTATTTCAAGCTATATTGTTGTTGCCGGAAAAGCCATATTCATTGATTACAGGACAAAAAAAATACAGCCTTATGTAAAAGACTGTGTTTCTGTAAGTATCAGGTCAAATGAAAGGCACCCAATGTTTTAACATTTTTATATTCTTGCTGCATTACCTGGTGCAGAGACAATCCGGTAGCATTACACAAAGCGGCCAGATAAAACATACTGTGGCCTATTTCTGTGGCGATGATTTCCCGGCATTGCGCGCAGGGTTCGCCTACCAGATGGGAAGACATATGCTCTTTGAGTTCGCTGTAGGTTGTTGTTTCGGGAGCCGATTGGCGTGCAGCCGCAACCTGGACACAGCCGCAGCCGGTAACCGCTTTGGCAACAGCTCTGTTTACCCGGGCCGACGCTTCCTGATATTTTGTCAAAACGTCAAGTACACTGCGGTGGCGGATTAAGTATTCGTCTACAGCAGACTGAAAGTCTGAACAACATTTATTATCATGCATGTTGGGTACACCTCGCTTTGCCTTTATTATATAAACTGCTCTCCCTAGTTGTCAATGTGTGGTGATTAAGAAAGATTTTCTCACATTTGAGACATATTATTGACAAGAGTTAATTATACATGCTACAATAACTAATTTTGACAAAAGATTAAGCAGTATGCTATACTAAAAATTAGTACACCCAAGGTGAAGTTTCATCTGGACGTATTTTTTTATTCAAAGTAGGACATAATTAAAATGTGTGTTTCCACTTTTTGGATGAAATAAATTTTTATTAAGAAAGGAGGTAGAGACTGTGATTGATAAAACACTTAGACTACTGATTACTTTTTTGGCGGCAGTGGGTGGGCTTATGATAACCGATAGGATTATTCCTCTGCTGGCTACTGTCGTAGGTGAAGAATTTTTGAGGATTGGTGTATTTGGCATTACCATGACTACGATTCTCACATTTGTGTTTGGTGGTTTGGTTGGGGGAATTGTTGGTTTTGTGGTAGCGCCGTTGCTCTTAAAATATTTATGGAACTTCACTTACTGGCTGGAGCTACGCTTAAACAAGATGCCTGGATATGATGTTCTGGCAGGTGTCTTGGGGTTAGCCACTGGACTAATAATTTCTAATTTACTTGGACCGGCTTTCATGCCGATTCCTATTGTTGGGAAATATGTTCCGCTGATACTTAGTGTTATTTTGGGATACTTGGGGATCAATGTCGCCATTAGAAAACGCGAGGAATTATTTAATATGTTTTCTAATCTGCCGGCTTTGCCTTGGCTCAGCCGGGATGGCAAAGAGCGGTCAAAGGATAAGACGGACAGCATTTGCCAGGCGAAAATACTGGATACCAGCGTTATTATTGATGGACGTATCGCTGATATTTGTAAAAGCGGATTCATTGAGGGGCCTCTTGTCATCCCGGTGTTTGTTTTGGAAGAACTGCAGCATATCGCTGATTCTTCTGATCTGCTCAAACGCAACCGGGGGCGGCGGGGACTGGATATTTTAAACCGTATGCAGAAAGAACTTGAGCTTAATATACAGATTGACAATCGTGATTTTGATGATATTACTGAAGTAGATTCGAAGCTTATCAAATTAGGTCAGGTGCTCAAGGCCAAAGTCATAACGAATGATTATAACCTGAATAAAGTGGCCGAACTTCAAGGTGTATCTGTTCTCAATATTAATGAACTGTCTAATGCCGTCAAACCCGTAGTACTGCCAGGGGAAGAAATGGTAGTACATGTAGTAAAGGATGGCAAGGAGTTCGGGCAGGGAGTAGCTTACCTTGATGACGGTACGATGATTGTCGTCGATGGCGGTAAAAAACACATTGGCGAAACGGTCGGAGTACTGGTAACTTCGGTATTGCAGACTGCCGCCGGACGAATGATTTTTGCTAAGCCTAAAGTGCTAATGTAATTATATGCCTTCAAGCCTTACAGGCTTGAAGGCTTTTGCAATATAAGGGGGGAGCATAATTTATGGTATGTGTTATTATTGCCGCTGCCGGTCAGGGAAAGCGCATGGGTAGCAGTGTCAATAAAGTCTTTTTGCCGTTGGCTGGCAAGTCGGTGTTGGCGTATTCGGTATTAGCCGCCAGTACCGCCCGGGGTGTTACCCATATAGTTGTAACGGCAGCGCCAGAAGAAACAGCAACAGTTTCCCGGCTGCTGGCAGAGCTGGCTTTGACTATTTCCTGGCAGGTTGTCGCCGGCGGCAGCGAACGGCAATATTCTATTGCCAATGCGCTCAACGTTGTCCCGGACAATATGGACATGATTATTGTACATGATGGCGCCCGCCCGCTGGCCCAAACGGCGCTGTTTGACCAGGCTGTCGCTGCCGCGCGGCAGCATCAGGCCGCCATTGCAGCCGTACCTGTCAAAGATACGATCAAAGCGGCAGATGACACCGGACTGGTAACAGGTACGCCTGACCGGCGGACCTTGTGGGCGGTACAGACACCCCAGGCTTTTAGTGCCAAGGTGCTTAGAAGTGCCTACCAACAGGCGGCGCAGGACGGGTATCTTGGCACCGATGATGCTGCTCTGGTCGAACGGCTGGGGATTACGGTCAAGCTTGTTCCTGGCAGTTACGAAAATCTAAAAATCACTACACCGGAAGATTTGCGGTTGGCCGAAGTGTTGCTGGCTAAAGAGCAGGAGGTAAAGACGATGATTCGCAGCGGTATTGGCTATGATGTGCACCGGTTGGTGCCTGAACGCAAACTAATCCTTGGCGGGGTGGAGATTCCCTATACATTGGGACTTGACGGTCATTCTGATGCCGATGTGCTGTTGCATGCCATTAAAGACGCGCTGTTGGGAGCGGCCGGCTTAGGCGATATTGGCAGGCATTTTCCCGATACCGACGGCAGGTATAAAGGGATTTCCAGCCTGAAGCTGCTGGTGGAAGTAGGCGCAATATTGAACCGGCACGGCTATTGCGTTAATAATATTGATGCCACCATTGTGGCGCAAAAACCTAAATTAGCTCCGTACATAGCACAAATGAACCAGAATATTGCTGAGGCCTTGCAGCTTACTGTTGGCCAAGTCAATGTAAAGGCCACCACTACCGAAGGATTAGGCTTTGCCGGCCAGGGCCAGGGCATGGCTGCTTACGCTACGGCATCCATCACGGCGGCTAAAATTTAATAGCGGGAAAATGAAGTGCTGCTTTTGTGGTTATAGCTATTCTGGCCCTTTTGATAACGGGCCGTTCTAAGTGTGGACCACTCAGTTGTATCCATGTTCTTTGCAGTAGGCCGAGTTGTCTCGGTTCTAGTAAATTCGACACGCCAGTATCCTTTCCGGATACCATCCAAATAGGACGTCTCTGGTACTACTATTGCAGTAGTACCAGAGACGTCTTTTCTTGTTATGAATCGGAATTTCGGCGATAGATGTACAGCATGAAGAATTGGTTTATCTATCGCCGATTTTGCCGTTGCCATTCGCCGCGGAGACGACTGGCGGGATATGTTGGAAAGGTCAGGAAACGCCGGAGTTGTTGCCGGTGCGGTTGTATTGGAGATTGTCAAGATAATGCGATACTCCGCCCCGGATTAATATTATCGATAGTGAAAAGAGCTTTGCTCCAGCGGCTTTGACTGACCTTTGCACACCGAAATGGGCGGTACTTAGGTACGCCCTTTACCCTGTTTGAATTCCAAGAGTAGTAGGTTTACAATTTCCAACTGTCTTTCCGTAAGACCGTCAACATAAATGATGTGACGATTGTCATGGCCAAGTAGATAGTCAGTCGTCACTCTGTAGAACAGAGCCAGTTGGCTGAGGACTTCTACGGAAGGGATTCGAATATTGTTTTCATAGCCGTAAATACTGGATTTATGAAGGTTTAATCGTTTGGCTACCTGGGTTTGTGTTAGTTTCTTAGCTTCGCGCAGTTCTCGGAGACGAGCTCCAAAGTCATACATGAACATCCCTCCTTTTATCAGAGTAACCGCTTGACGTAGACTATTAGTAGGCAATATACTTATGTTAGTATTACTAAAAATCTACATATTATGTGTTATTTTTACCCAATGGCCGGGGAGTAAAAGAGACACTGTTAGTGGAGGCATGGCAGGAAGCTGCTAATTAATCAATGAGGAGATGAACATGTTATGAAGCTTATCCATAGTATACGGTTTCAGTTGATGTGTCTGATCGGTGCTTTGGTCATCGGCACTTTGCTGGTGGTATCTGGTGCCGGCTATTATCTTTCGCAACAATATCTGCGCGAAAGCATGGAGCAGACGGAAGAGGCGGTAGTGGGCAAGGCGGCCGCTTACGTCCGGTCGGAGCTTGCGATGTCCATTACGCAGCTTGAGGATCTTGCCAGCATAGCCAGGCTGCAAAGTGGTGACAAAACGCAGATCCAGCCGGCACTGCAGGAAGCGCACCAGCGGATTGGCAAATTTGATGATATTCTTTTTGCCTCCTTGGATGGTGTAACCATCAACAATGCTGGTTTTTCAATTAACATCAGCGACCGGGAATATTTCCAAAAAGTGATTAATACAAAAAAACCTTACATTTCTGAGATATTCCTATCACGTACTAACCAGAAACAGGCTGTGGCGCTGTGCGTGCCGGTCAGCCGCAACGGGCAATTGATCGGTGTGTTGTTTGGCATGTATTCTTTGGACAAGCTGCAGCCGATTATACAGGACATCAAATTTAAACAACACGGCTACGGTGCCTTGCTGGAGGATGGCGGCCTGTATTTGGTACACCCCACCCGCCCGGAACTTGCTGGCAACATGAACCTGAAAAACGGTGAAATTTCAGCAGAGCTGAAAAACAAGGGAAATATGATTAATGGCATTGATCCCCGGCTGAGTGCCGCTTTCACGCAAGCTTTAGAGACGGACAGCCGTATCCGCATGCAGTATAAGCCAACTTCCTCAGATGTTGAACAGGTTGGCTCCTTTATTCCCATTGATATGCCTGGCGACCGACGCTGGATTTTGCTGATGACGACGACGGAAGCTGACGCCACTAGCGAAATTACGGCATTATCAAGGATGCTTATAGGACTTTCCGGTTTTAGTTTACTACTGGTGTTAGGCTTAACTTTCTGGTCTAGCCGGTCATTTGTCCGCCCGATTCTACACATCAACCAGGTTGCCAAAGAAATCGCCGAAGGTGATTTGCGTGAACGGGTTAAGACGATTCAGTCGCAAAGTGAGCTGGGCGAGTTGGCGGACAACATGCTGCTGATGAACCGCAATCTACGAGGACTGGTGCAGCAGGTACAGTCCGAGTCCTCGCAAATGGCTGCCGCTAGCGAGGAACTGACAGCCAGTGCTCATCAGTCGGCTGACGCCGCTAATCAAGTCGCCGGCTCCATAACCGAGGTTGCCCGCGCTGCGGATATGCAGTCGGAGCATGCAGCTCAAATCCTGACCATTTCCCGGACCATGACCGAGCAGGTCGCCCAAATGTCTCAGGCGGCAGAAGAAGTGACTGGCGCAGCCGCCGTCACTACCCGGTCGGCTGAGCAAGGAGGGCAGGTTGTGCAGCAAACTATACGGCAAATGAATGAAATCGGTCAGCAAACGGCCGCCATGCAGAACCATATAACCGAGCTTAATACCAGTTCCCGGGATATTCAGGAAATGGTCACCCTGATCTCCACTATCGCCGGACAGACCAATCTGCTGGCCTTAAATGCCGCCATTGAGGCTGCCAGGGCAGGCGAGCAGGGACGCGGCTTCGCTGTTGTTGCCGAAGAAGTTAGGAAACTGGCAGAGGAATCGAATCAAGCCGCGCAAACAATCAATTCGCTGGTGGCGAAAAACGAGACTAATCTCACGCAAGTCGTGGCTGCCGCTCAGAATGGAATCAGCGGCATTCAAAGCGGCATTGCGCTGGCGAATGATACAGGAGAAACCTTTAAACAAATTGAGGATGCCATCCATCGGCTGTCCGGCCAGGTTACGGATATTACTGTTGCAATCCGCCGAATTGCCGAAGAGAATCAGACGCTGGCCGCAGCAATTGAAAACATCGATACCGCCAGCAAAGGAGTGGCGTCTGAGACCCAGTCGGTTTCGGCAGCCACTGAGGAGCAGTCCGCATCGGTGCAGGAAATCGCTTCTTCCAGTCAAAGCCTGGCGAATTTGGCGGCCGATTTAGAGGCTGCAATAGCTAAATTCCAGTTATAATATGCACCTCATTTGGATACTCAAAATAAATAATTATATAGTAATGATAATTACTGGTGTTTTTTTGCCGGCTGTCTGGAATGTCGTCAGAAAAACAGAGGCACATGGATAAGACGTAGTTTAAATAAAGACGCTGACAGGTTATCTTACGCCACTGTCAGCGTCTCTGCTTACTTCCGGGCTGTTCTGTATGCCGCTGATGCCAGGTTTCATCTTCAGCGTACATGTTTTCGTGTCCCAAATCCAGCGATTGTTCGTGGGGGTAAAATCCTTTGTCAGACATCCTGCTTGCCCCACAGCGATAGATTACCGTGGGGATAAGATAGATACTCCGGGAATATCAGAGAGAAAAGGTGGTTGTCTTATGCAAAAGATATTAATGGCTATGCTCGACCAGATGCTGGAACTGATATATGTCGTGGACATTGAAACCTACGAGCTTTTATATATCAATTCGGCCGGGCGGGAGAAATATCGGATTGGCAATCGGAAAGGAGCCAAATGCTATAAGCTGCTGCAGGGGCTTGATGAACCCTGTCCTTTTTGTGTCAATGACAGTTTGACGTTTGACAGTGTCTACTCGTGGGAATTCACAAATAAGATACTGTGCAGGCATTTTCTTTTAAAGAACAGGTTTGTGTACTGGAACGGCAGGAAAGCGCGCATACAGATTGCAACAGACATTACAGAACGGGAGTCTGAGCACAATAAGCTGAAAAATATACAGGAAGACGAACTGATTGTAAAGCACTGCATCGGCCTGCCTTACGAAATGGGAACGTTAAGCAAAGCAATGGACGATGTGCTTAAGCGGACAGGTGGGTATTTTGGCGCAGACAGAGCCTATTTCTTTCAGGCTTCCGGGGACAAGCTTTTCATGACCAACGAATGGTGTGTGCCGCAGCTCACACCAGAGGAACTATTCCGGGAGCTGGACATTTCCCGCTTTGCTCAGTGGAGGGCGCTGTTTGAAACCAAGGAATACATTGTTATAGAAGATATGGAGCAAATGAAGGAACTGGATCAGGCACTACATCAAAGCCTTCGCCTGCGGGGAGTCCGAAACCTGGTGATTATGCCGCTGGAACGGGACGGAAGGCTTGTCGGGGTTGGATGGGTGGAAAACCCTTCTGCAGAAAAAATTGGCAGCATTGTGCCGCTGCTGGTTTCTCTGCGCTATTTCCAGCTATCTGCGATGCACAGGATCGAATACGAAGCATTTTTGGTAAAGCTGAGTTTTGAGGATAGTCTGACAGGTATTCGCAACCGGAATTGCTATTTGCAGGATATTGTAAAGTTTAGGGGCGCCAAAAACATAGGGATTGTGTATGTCAATATAAACAACATGAAAGGTATCAACGACGCATTCGGACATGCATATGGAGACAAAATGCTGACTGAGTGCGCCCGTAGGTTCGAAAAGACTTTCAGTTCGGGTTTTTTTTATCGTATCGGCGGAGACGAGTTTGTTGTGATTTGCAGGGATGTTGCGAAAGCGCAATTTGAGCAGGAGATTCGCTCATTTAAGGCACAGTGTGCGGCCAGCACAAATTTCCATGTGGCTGTCGGGTATCAATGGGCGGAGCGGGCGGACGATATTCAGCACTTGCTGCATACGGCGGAAGCATGGATGTACGAGGATAAGAAGCAGCATTACTGCAAAAGCCTGTCGAGCGACCGTTATCGTCACTATAACGATGATCTGGTTGAACTCGGCGCACTAAAAAAAAGCCTTAAGGAAGGGCGTTTTATCGTATATCTGCAACCTAAGGTATCCTTTGCAGACCGTTCGGTGAGTGGTGCGGAAGCGCTGGTGCGCTATCAGGCAGAGGACGGCACCGTCATAGCGCCGGTACAGTTTCTGCCTGTTCTGGAGGATGCAAAAATCATCAGTATTCTGGACATTTTCATACTTGATTTCATCTGTGCTAAACTCTCCGAGTGGATCAAAGCAGGCAGGCAAATTGTGCCTATATCTGTCAATTTCTCACGGTACACGCTGGCGGAGCAGGATTTTCTCGCTCAATTGAAAGCGGTATTTGGCAAATACCGCATTGATAAAAAGTGGGTGATCATTGAGATTACCGAGAGTGTCAAGGGCATAGAAGGAATGGATTTCACCAGCTTGATTGACAGTATCCGGGATGCGGGTTTCGCCATCTCTATTGATGACTTTGGGGTTGGTTATGCAAACCTCTCGCTGTTTGGCTCCACCAACTTCGATGAACTGAAGGTTGACAAAAGTCTAGTGGACAACATTGTGGCGAACAAAAAAACGCAGATGGTCATTGCGTTTATTATGGATATTTGTCGTAGAATGGATATTCGGGTAGTTGCGGAAGGTGTTGAAACAGAAGAACAATTTGGTATATTAAAGCGAAACGGCTGTGAACAGGCACAGGGCTATCTGTTTAGCCGACCAATCCCCATTCAAGAATATGAGGAAAGGTTTCTGGCCTTTCGATAAGCTGCTGACCCCGCAGTGTCCATCACGGC
This sequence comes from Sporomusa sphaeroides DSM 2875, assembly GCF_001941975.2. Lineage (NCBI taxonomy): Bacteria > Bacillati > Bacillota > Negativicutes > Selenomonadales > Sporomusaceae > Sporomusa > Sporomusa sphaeroides. Next base: position 476,656 of record NZ_CP146991.1, read on the forward strand.
GGCTTAGTCGCCAGCAGCTAAGCTTTTGCTTGTTTTCTCTGCAAAAAACAGAGGCTTGAATGCCTCTGTTTTTTTGCAGGTTATTTTATCTGGAGTCTGGTACCATTAGCTTAATACCTAAGCCAATAAACAATCCTCCTGTTAGCCAACGAAAATATTGTTCTACTTTCTGTTTAGACAGTAACCGCTGCCGAACAAAACTTGATGCCTGTGCATAAAGAATAAGAACAATTAAACCCAGTAAAAAGAAAGTAAATCCATATAACAGCATGGTAAAGGCGGCAAACTCACTATTGGCATCAATAAATTGCGGAAAAAAACTTACAAAAAATATTGCTGTTTTAGGATTTAACGCGGAAGTCAAAAACCCTTTTACAAATAAGTTCTTACACTCTTCTTGCTTAGCCGGTTGAATATCGCCGATAACAGTCTTGTTACTTTGCATAAGTTGAATTCCAATGAACAGCATGTACAGTGCACCGCCGATCTTGATAATACTATAAAGCATGACAGATTGTTGAAGAATAAATGCTAAGCCTAGTGCTGCCGACAACGCATACAATAAATCTCCGGAACTTGCCCCCAATGCCGAGATTAAAGCAGCCCTTCGTCCTTGGGTTATTCCCCGCGTCATAACATACAAAGTATTGGGTCCCGGCATTAGTACTAAGACTAGCGATGCCGCAATAAAAATGGCGAGACTATCCAGGTTAATATTCATGAAACTGCCTTCCCTCATTTTTAGTGTCATTATAACATACTCTCTGCCATCTCAAAATGAGAAGCTAAGATAAATTAACATACCTGCATGTTGCGGACGGCGGCAGGATAACGCCGTCGAATGATTGAAATAGTCCAGAGTACTACCGCAACTAATAGGAGGAATGTACAATGAAAATGACCGTGCTATACCATTCTAAAACAGGCAACACTAAGCAAATGGCCGAAGTGATTGCCGAAGGGATGCAAACCGTGGATGGCGTGGAAGCCAAAGCTTTTCCCATTGAAGCGGTGGATGAAGCCTGGATCAAGGAAAGCAAATGTGTGGTTTTGGGTACGCCGATTTACATGGCGAGTGTATGCGGCGTCATCAAGAATTGGCTGGAAGGCCCCTGTAAAGCCTATGGCTTGGCAGGGAAAATTGGCGGTGCGTTTGCCACTGCTAATTACGTCCACGGCGGCGCTGAGCTTGGTATACGTCTGATTCTTGATCACATGCTGGTGTATGGAATGCTTACTTATTCGGGTGGCGGTTCTTATGGCAAGCCGGTAATTCATTTGGGGCCTGTCGCCTTAGATGGCCAGTTGGAAGAAAGCAAAGATACTTTCCTGCTCTATGGGCAGCGAATGGCTACCAAAACGCTGGAGATTTACCAATAAACGGTTCATCGCTTACCCCACAGCATCCATCACGGCGGCTAAAGTTTAATAGCGGGAAATGAAGTGCATAAAAGCTGTACAAAAACACATATTATGAATAAGTATATGTTGGATTTGGAGGGCTGATTATGCAGAAACAAAATAGGAAATTGTTCGTTGCGCTTCTGCTTGGGGTGATGATGAGCTGCTTGCCGTCCTGGGCGCTGGCGGCAGACTTTACGATAAATATTATGCGCCAGGATGGGACTGCTTGCAGTGAGTTGTGGGTCAATGACAAGCTGGTATGGCGGCTGGCGTTATTCTCAAATGCCGTCAAACCGGTGACCGGCGGCTTTGCCGACGCCAATACCACCTTTATTGTTCCTAGCATTGTGCATGGGATGTTTGTAGTTAAAGTAGAGTAAATGGTAAATACAAACATGTGCTGCCGGTAAAACGGCAGCACATGTTTTTTTCCTACCAGAAAGTATAACCTAAATCCGTGAACCACTAAGAAAACGTTGATAAGCAAGAAAAAACTGGCAGTAAAACCAGCATTACTTGATCGAAGTTACTGACATTAGTCGCTTTAAACTCAGAACTTCATGATCCACTGCAAGAAATGAACAGCAAAGCAGCCACAGCGTTTTACTGCAGTTGCTCGTAGGAGTTTCTAAATAAAATGTTTTACCTGTTAACCAATTGCTCGGTAGATTTCTTGTAATGGGAAAAACCATGGATTCCCATCTGCGAACCCGAGCACCGTCTGCCTAGCATGACGGATTAAGCGGGCAGCAATCGTAATCAGGTTCTGAATAACAGTACGAATTCGACGGCGTTGAGCTTTTTTGCGAAGCGGCGACTCCTTCTCAAGACTTTTTTGCCCGATCAGCCGCAGGATGTTATAGGCAAATATCCCAAGATTCAACAAGAGCGCATTGGTATTCATTTTACCGCTGGGCAGACGTTCTAAATCCATATCTGTTTTGATTTCGCTGTGAAACTGTTCGCTAGTTCCATGCTCGCAGTATAGCTTATCAATGGTAGCCGGATCTGATTCCAGATCGGTCCACCATGTGTCTGCATCCAATAAAGGAAATAATAGCGGGTGCCCATCGTGATCCACTGTGCGCTCCTGAACTCGATACACAATGTGAACAGCCTTTGCCTCAGGATGGGTTTCCTTGACCCGTTTGACTTTGCCATCCTTGTATTATAGAGTAGTAGTTATTAGAGCCCCTCTCCAAGGGCTATATGCTACACTGTAAAGGATGCTGTGGATTGGTTTTATCTCCTACCACCAGATGGTTCAAGAGAGGCTCCAACCGCAGCCCTTTGCAGGTTTGTTAATCAGTTAGATACCGCCAGACGGTTGATGTAGAACAAGGTTACAAGAGCAAAGTGTTCTGTGGGTACAGCATCAAATAATACCGTTGGAGGTCTTGCTATGATTTGTGTCGGGATTGATGTCGCTAAGGATAAACACGACTGCTTCATCATCAGTTCGGAGGGTAAAGTCCTTGCAAATGTGTTCACCATCCAAAACAGCATGGAAGGATTTGGCTACCTGTTGGAAAAAATCCGTGCCTGTTCTTTGCCCCTGGACAAAATAAAGGTAGGGCTTGAGGCTACCGGACACTACAGCTACAACATTCTCGGGTTTCTCCTTGACAATGGTCTGGACACCTATGTCATTAACCCCTTGCACACCAATCTTTACCGGAAAAGCCTCACCCTGCGAAAGACGAAGACTGACCGTGTCGATGCGCGAACAATTGCGGCTATGCTCATGTCTGATGTGGGCCTCAAGCCCTACACAGACACAGCTTACCACAATGAGGAGCTAAAGTCACTCACCAGATACCGGTTCGACAAGGTGAAGGTACGCGCTAAGCTGAAGTCCTCAATTGCCAGGCTGGTATGCATCCTGTTCCCGGAGCTGGAAAAGCTGGTATCGTCACTCCATATGGCCTCTGTTTACGCCTTGCTCGATGAGTTCCCGGGGGCTAAGCAGATTGCAGCGGCACATCTGACGCGGCTCACCCATTTGCTTGCCGAATCCTCCAAAGGCCGTTACGGACGGGACAAAGCCATAGAGATACGTGAAGCCGCCAGGCAATCGATTGGCTCTGTGACGACCGCGAAATCACTGGAACTGCGGCATACCATCCGGCTCATCCGTGAACTCGATGCCGAGATTGCGGAAATTGAACAGGTCATCCAACGCATCATGGACAAGATGCTTTCGCCTATTACCACGATTCCCGGCATTGGCTACAGGATGGGGGCTATGATTCTGTCTGAGGTGGGTGACTTTTCACGCTTTGATTCCCCTGACAAGATTTTGGCCTATGCCGGCCTGTCGCCCTCTACCTACCAATCCGGGCAGCTTAAAAATTGCTATGCCCATATGGAGAAGCGCGGCTCCAGATACCTACGCTATGCCATCTTCAATGCCACAAAATTTGTTTGCCTTTGGGACCCTGTCTTTGCCGCTTACCTCGCCAGGAAACGCGCCGAGGGAAAGCATTACAATGTGGCCATCTCTCATGCTGCCAAGAAGCTGGTCCGGCTCATTTATGCTCTGGAGAAATCCGGCGAGCCTTATCGTCTGGCAGCCTGATTCTCTCTCGATAGCCCGCATGGCGTCCTGTGGACGTCTGTTTTGCTATACCCTTTTTTGAACCATCTGTTTTTTGTCCTCCATCCTCAAATTCGGGCTTGACTTTTAATAGTTAGTCTCTCTTAAGACAAACCACCAGGTAACTTTTCCATAGTACCGAGTAAGCCCATCTTTCATGGACTGTGCCACAACTGCTTGTTCTTGGGCTATGGCTTTCCAGGATTCTGGAGTTTCTTTATGCAAATTGCGTTTGACAATAAAATTTACATTCTGTTCAAAAAAGATAGCTAAATTTTCTCGGCTATGGTGTCCGCTATCCAACCGCACTACTAGAGGATTGCTGGTGATTTGCTGGGCTTGTTGGATCGCTTTTCGCAAAAACGCAGGAGTTCCCTTTTGGCAATGAGTGCTGCCATTACGGAGCTCAACAGCTACACAAAAACCTTCTTTTCCCAGATAAGCAAACATTGGGGCATACCCCATTGTCCGTAGATAAGTCCAGCCAAGCCCTTCTTTCTTACTGCCGGAATTGTCGAAGATCGATACATCAAGATCTAACGGAATATGACCAGATGCGGTAATTTCCTGCAAGTGAGGCTTTGCTTGGGTGAGCAACCGAGTGTTTTCTTCCTGTATGATTGTCATCCATTTAGGATTTTGCGCTCCTTCATCTAATCGCTGCCGTAAAGTGGGACTGGATGGTATTGCCGTCAAGCCCAGTGACAGCTGAAAAAACTCATCATCCCGAAAGGCCTCTATATGATCAAAGTCGTTTTTTCCCTGGCAAAGAAGTCCCACATAGGAACTTACGACATCACCATTGGGAATTTGAGGCTTCGGCCTGCCTGATAAGACCTGCGCATTGAGCCGTGCATTGAGCTTGGTTTGCGCAATCCAGGCTCCTACTGCTGTCATACCACCAATAGGAGTCAGCTTTTCCTCAATAGTTTTGAAAACAAAGCGTTGGTTCACTTTTTTGCACCTCCAGGGTGGTGCCCTCGCCATAAGCACCTACCTTGATTTTCGTGGTGCCGTAGGCTATTTCCTAGCTTTGTTTAATTTTTATTTCACGGATTCAGGTATAACTTTCTTAAGAGCAGGATAAGGGCAACATCGGCTTTCGCTGTCGCACAGGCTCGGCGCAAGTCGTGTTTTTTTATTTGCAAGCCTATCTTAATAAGGAAACATATATTTTGCATGACGACGCAGAATCTGTTAAAATATACAATGATTGACACTGAAATATATAAAGCATTACTCGCAAAGTGCATGGAAGGGGTACATATACATGGAACAACAACTTAGAGTACGGTTTGCCCCCAGTCCGACAGGGCCGTTTCACATCGGCGGTGCGCGGTCGGCGCTGTTTAACTGGCTGTTGGCCCGTAAAGAGGGCGGAAAGCTTATTTTACGGATTGAGGATACTGATTTAGAACGTTCCACCCGGGAATCAGAAGAAAATATCAAAGCATCCTTGCGCTGGTTAGGAATCGAATGGGATGAAGGCATTGACGCAGGCGGCGAATATGGCCCATACCGTCAAACCGAGCGTTTGGATATTTACCGTGAGTACACCGATAAACTGCTGACAAGCGGACAAGCCTATCACTGCTACTGCAGCGAAGCAGAGCTTGAGGCTGAACGTCAGGAGCAAATGAATAAAGGGGAAAACCCGCATTATGCCGGCCGCTGTCGCCAGTTGAGCCAAGCCGACCGTGAACGGTTTATTGCCGAGGGTCGTAAGCCGACCGTGCGTTTCCGCGTACCGGAAAACCGGCAAATTATTTTCAAAGATATGGTGCGGGATACGGTAAGCTTTGACTCTAATGGTGTCGGGGATTTTGTTATCGTGAAATCTGATGGTATCCCGGTATATAACTATGCGGTGGTGCTGGATGATGCACTTATGAAAATTACGCATGTTATCCGGGCGGAAGAACATTTGTCCAATACGCCAAGGCAAATATTGCTTTATCAGGCGCTTGGCCTGGAACTGCCTAAGTTTGGTCATATCTCGCTCATTCTCGGCAAAGACCGTACTAAGATGAGCAAGCGTCATGGCGCAACCTCGGTGGAGCAGTACAAAAACCTGGGATATCTGCCGGAAGGCATTGTTAACTTCCTGGCCCTCCTGGGCTGGGCTCCTCCGGGAGAAGAGGAGATATTCAGTCCGACAGAACTGATTGAACAGTTTTCTATGGACCGGGTGGCTAAAAACCCGGCAGTATTTGATATTGATAAGCTTAACCACATCAATGCCCATTACATCAAACAAGCCAGCCCTGAACTGATTACCGAACTGGCTCTGCCGCATCTTAAAGCAGCAGGCTATGTTGGTGAGGCGTTGTCTGCAGAGGAGAGAGCGTGGCTGGTAAAAGTGGTTGCCGAGCTCCAGGGCTATATCAGCTATGCTGCGCAAATCACGGAACATATTGATGTTTTCTTTAATGATACTATTGACTTTGAAAATGAAGAAGCACACGAGATTATGAAGGATGCAGCAATTCCGGAGGTCATGGCGGCTTTTAAGAATAAGCTGGCTGCACTGGAAACCGTTGAACCGGCTGCCGTCCAGGCCATTTTAAAGGGTATTGTCAAAGAATTAAAGCTGGGTGGCAAAAAGGTATATATGCCTGTGCGGATTGCTGTTACCGGCAAAATGCACGGCCCTGAACTGATTAACCTCATCCCGCTTATTGGCAAAGACCGTACACTGGCAAGAATAGACAGTCTGATTGCCAAGATTTAGCCGGATTTTCTTGACATGTTCAAGGCACTGTTAGTATAATTTACTCGTAAAACCGATTCAGATACTCGGGAATAAAAGTGCCGTGCAAAAACACTGCCATAATTTAATAGTTGCCGGTTAGCATTGTTTGCAGCCGGCAGCTAAATGCGAAGACCAGGAGAAGTACGCGTTCACCCCCCTCAGAGAGGCATCGCCACCGGCTGTAAGCGATGCTGGGTTGGGCTCCGCCGAAATGCACCTGGTAGCAGGTTGACTGAATGGAAGTAGGTCATCCCGGCTGCTGCCGTTACCAGTTCAAGCAGGGGCATTATGCCCAAGCAGAGTGGAACCGCGAGCCATCGTCTCTGTACCGGAGAAGGCGGCTCTTTTTCTTTTTCTGACAAAGCTTTGCCTTTTGGCAGAACAGGAAAATATTGGCGGTCATTTTTGCCAGATTTGGTGCAAGCCGTGGTTTCTTTAGTTATTCTAAATTAAGCTATGGGAGGGAATACTATGTTTGACCGGATAAAAAAGGATATACAAGTGGTGTTTGAGCGTGATCCGGCAGCTAAAAGTGTGCTTGAGGTGTTATTTTGCTACCCTGGGCTGCATGCCATCTGGCTGTATCGCATTTCTAACTACCTGTTTAAACGCGGCTGGGTGCTTGTGCCGCGCATGATTTGTTATTTTAATCGTTTTTTAACCGGCGTAGATGTCCACCCGGGTGCAACCATTGGCGAAGGCTTGTTTATTGACCATGCTACCGGCGTAGTTATTGGTGAGACTTGTATTATTGGCAATAACGTAACCCTGTACCAGGGCGTGACCTTGGGCGGCACAGGTAAGGAAAAAGGCAAGCGGCACCCTACTATCGGCAATAATGTAGTTGTCGCCAGCGGGGCCAAAGTATTAGGTTCATTCACTGTCGGTGATAACTCAAAAATTGGTGCAGGTTCGGTAGTGCTGCGGGAGGTCCCGCCAAATTCCACCGTTGTTGGCATTCCCGGCAAGGTAGTCTGGCATGATGGACAAAAAGTAGGCCGCACCGAGGAAGGCATTGATCTCGAACATGATGACCTGCCGGATCCTGTGGCGGAAATGCTGCTATGCATGCAGCGTAATATGAAAAGAATGGAAGCTCGTATTGAACAGTTGGAAAAGGAGTTGAAGCAGCATGAGTCTTAAGGTGTATAACACCTTAACCAAGCAAAAAGAAGAATTCACGCCACAAACACCTGGCAAAGTCAAAATGTATGTCTGTGGTGTAACTCCCTATAATCACCCCCATATCGGCAATGCCCGTCCGTTTATTACCTGGGATGTAATCCGGCGGTACCTGGAATACTCCGGCTATGAAGTCTACCATGTTCAGAACTTTACTGATGTGGATGACAAAATTATTAATACCGCCAACGGTGAGAAAGTTACCTGGGACGTCATTGCCAACAGGTATATTGCCTCTTACTTTGAGGTGATGGATAAGCTTAACATTCGCCGGGCCCATGTATATCCCAAGGTTTCCGAACATATCCCCGATATTGTGGCTATGGTCGCAAAGCTCATCGATAAAGGCTTTGCCTATGCTGTGGCCGGTGATGTGTATTATAGTGTGGAAAAGTTCCCCGGTTATGGAAGATTGAGCGGCCGGAGCCTTGATGATATGAAGGCAGGGGCCAGGATTGACGTGGACGAACGCAAACATCACCCTATGGACTTTGCTTTATGGAAAAGCGCCAAGCCGGGTGAGCCGTCCTGGGATAGCCCGTGGGGGCCGGGCCGGCCGGGCTGGCATATTGAATGCTCGGTAATGTCCTGTAAATACCTTGGTACCAGCTTTGATTTTCATGGCGGCGGCAGTGATCTGATATTCCCGCATCATGAGAATGAAATAGCCCAGTCGGAAGCCTATACCGGCATTGAGCCTTTTGTCCGCTATTGGCTGCATAACGGCTTTATTACTGTTGCTGAAGAGAAGATGAGTAAATCGCTGGGAAATTTTTTCCTGGTAATTGATATATTGGAGCATTTTTCACCCGAAGTACTGCGCTTCTTTATCCTGTCAACCCATTACCGGAGTCCGCTTGATTTTAGCGACGAACGCCTGCAGGAGGCAGGGCGCAGTCTGGAAAGATTAAAAACGGCTGAGGCTAACCTGAAGCATTTGGCAAGCTTGCCGCCAGCCGGTGCCAACGAAGACTCGCAGCTCTTAGCTAAAGCCGCAGCCGATGCCCTTGTTGCCTTTAAGGCCGCTATGGACGATGATTTCAATACGGCGCTGGCCATCAGTGTGCTGTTTGGTTTAGCCAAAGAGATTAATATTTATCACAGCAAGGTCATTAGCGGCAAAGCCGGGCTGGATGCCGACGCTTTGGCTCAGACTGCCAAAAACTACAGCGAGCTGGCCGATATTCTTGGTATTTCGATTACCGGTGACAGCGCTCAGGATAACAATGCCGGTCTGGTAGACGGGTTAATGAATATTATTATTGACATAAGACAAGAAGCCCGCAAGAAAAAGGATTGGGCTACAGCCGACCAAATCCGTGATAAGCTGGCAGCAGCAGGTATTGTCCTGGAAGACTCACCCCAGGGCGTAAGGTGGAAAAAACAGTGAGGTTTGACCATTTTCAAACACTGGTAGATAATCTTTTTACTATAAATGAAGCCGGGGAATTATCCCCGGCTAAATATACCGATATTCCGGTTGAACGTTTACCGGCCCTGGTGTTGGCATATGTCGGTGATGCTTACTTTACGCTATATGTGCGCACCCGGCTTTTAGGCTATGAGCAGAACAAGGTAAGGGTGCTGCATACCTTTGATGCTAAGATGGTTTCGGCGGTTATGCAGTCCAAGGCAATGAAAGCGCTGGAAGCCGGGCTCATACCGGCAGAAGCCGATATTGTGCGGCGGGGGCGTAATGCCAAATCAACGGTGCCTAAGAGTGCATCCATTGCCGAATACCGCTATGCTACCGGATTTGAAGCATTGGTGGGTTATCTGTATTTGCAGCAGCAGCAAGACCGTTTAGCGGAAATTGTCGACAAGGCTTTCGTCATTATTTCCCGGGAAATGACAGCCGGTGCTAAAAAATAACGAAAAGGGAGAATTGCCGCCATGAAGGTAACCTTGATTAAATACACGCCAGAACCTGAACGGGCTGTAGCCATGTCGGCCCGTCTCTGTTATTCGGCCGCCGGGGCGGAAGAGTTGGCAAAAACCATGTCTGAGGCGCAAGTGGATAAGTTAATCGAGAAGCTGTTTACTATGGGACATCTGTCGACTTTTGAACATGTAAGCTTTACCTTTGCCATCGAAGGTGTTTCCCGGGTACTTACACACCAGCTTGTCCGTCACCGCATTGCCTCCTACTCGCAGCAGTCGCAGCGATATGTTGCCGAACACGGCTTTGAGTATATTATGCCGCCTTCCGTAGCTAATAAGCCTGAGGCTAAAGTCAAATATGAAGCGCTTATGCGTCAAATCCAGCAAACCTATGACGAACTGGTCGCTTTGGATGTCCATCAGGAGGATGCCCGCTATGTGCTGGGCAATGCCACAGAAACGAAAATTGTTGTAACCATGAATGCCCGTTCCTTGTTGCACTTTTTTGAAAAACGCTGCTGTCTGCGGGCGCAATGGGAAATCCGCAACCTGGCCAATGCCATGCTGGCGGCAGTGCAGGCTGTCGCGCCCCGGTTGTTTGCCAAAGCCGGGCCGACTTGTGTAACCGGAGGCTACTGTACAGAAGGCGATTTATCCTGTGGGCGTGTCAACAGGGAGAAGCCGCTTTAATTGATATATCACTGCCGAGTGCCCTGCCTGAAGGTGAGCAGGGCGCTCGTTTCTATTACATTATGAAGTGCCGGCTCGTTAGCCGAGAGGATAGATAATCGGTGAATAGGGTTAATAACCAAGACAATAGTAAATCCGGTTCTTTATTGAAAGGAACTTTGATTTTAACGGTTGCCGGTGTGGTAGTTAAAGTTATTGGTTCGCTAAACTGGATTATTCTTTCGCGGGTTCTGGGCGGGGAAGGGATTGGCTTGTATCAAATGGCCTTTCCCATCTATCTGTTGGCGCTAACTTTGTCTACTGCCGGTATTCCGACGGCTATCTCGATTATTACGGCTGAAAAAGTGGCTCTCCGGGATTACCGGGGGGCTAACCGGGTGTTTAAGCTGTCATTAGCCTTCCTGGCTTTTTCCGGACTGGTATTAAGCTGTTTGGTGTATTTTGGCGCCGGCTGGCTGATTGAACAGCAGATTATCAGAGATGCCAGGGCTTATCCGGCTATCCTGGCGCTGGCTCCGGCTGTCTTTCTTGTTACTATGCTGGCAAGCTTTCGCGGATATTTGCAAGGCTGGCAGATGATGGTGCCAACAGCTGTGTCGCAAATTCTTGAACAGTTGTTTCGGGTTGGGGCTATGCTGACTTTCGCTGCCTGGCTGCTGCCATGGGGGCTTGAATATGCGGCAGGCGGAGCCAGCATCGGCGCTGGCGTGGGAGCCGCCGCAGGGCTGGTTGTACTCCTTTACTATTATGTCAGGCTGCAGCGCAGGCATGACCATGGCAGCATCAGGGACCTGGAGAACCGGGCGGAAACCAATGCCGGTTTAGCAACGCGCCTGGTAGAATTGGCGCTGCCGGTGTCGTTATCCAGCCTCATGCTGCCGCTGGTAGCCAATCTTGATCTGCTTGTCGTGCCTGTCAGGTTAGAAGCGGCAGGATATACTATTGAGCAGGCCACTGAGCTATTCGGGTATTTGACAGGCATGGCGGTGCCGCTTATCAATCTTGCCACAATTATCACGGCTGCTTTGGCAATAAGCCTGGTGCCGGCGGTAGCTGAGGCACAATCGATGGGGAATACGCAGCAGATCAGACAACATACAACAGCTGCGCTCCGGCTGACTGCGCTGGTGACCATTCCGGCAGCTGTCGGAATGGGTGTGCTGGCCATACCGCTTGCCACTGCTGTATATCATGCGCCGGCAGCAGGTCCGGTGGTGCAGGTGCTGGCTGGCGGCGTATATTTTTTAGGTATCCATCAAGTGACGACAAGTATCCTGCAAGGTATGGGGCATACAGTACTGCCTTTGATCAATATGGGGATTGCCGCCGTGGTAAAGGTAGGGTTGAACTGGTCTTTAGCCGCTTTGCCGTCCCTCGGAATTTTAGGTGCCGGTTGGGCCACTAATGCTGATTTTGTCGTGGCTGCCATGCTTAACCTGGTTTATGTGTACCGTTATACTGGTTTTCGCGTGGATATTGCCGTTTTGGCCAAGATTGTGGCGGCCGCTGCCGTGATGGGAGTGGTGTTATATGAAGCCAATGCTGTGCTGTTCGACACTATCGGGGCAACGGCGGCTATCTTTGCCGATATATTGCTTGCCGCCGGTGTATATGGGATTATTCTGATGGTTTTAGGGGAACTTACTGAGCAGGACCTGCGGCGAGTGCCGTTTGTCGGTGAGTTTCTGGCAAAAATTACGGTGATTTTCCGCCGTTACAGGCAGTAACTCAGGTAAAATCCGGGAGGGTGGTAATGGTTACACTGAGAACTGGTTTTTTCTATATGCTAATAGCTATCCTTTGGAGTAGTGCTGTACTTGCAGGCGGTATTTCGCCGGTTGCCGCAAACGGCACGGCAAGAGAGCATCCGGATATTTTCGCCAGAGAAAGTATAACTGTTGCTGCCGGGCAAACTGTAGGCAAACTCTTGGCTGAAGGCGCGGATGTCATCGTGGAAGGCAAGGTGACTGACGGAATAATTCTTGTTGACGGGAATTTAACGGTAAAGCCGGGGGCCAGGATTAGCGGTGAGGTGCTGGTTATCGGTGGTACGGCTGCTTTTTCGCCAGCCGCTGACCTGCAGGAAACTGCACTGGTTATACCACGGCAAAACTTTCCGCTGGCTTCCCTGCTGGCAGGCAGTTTAATTATCCTGGCAGCAGCCGGCTTGCTGATTCTGCCTGCCGCGCTTTGGTGGTTTGCCCGTTTATTAAAAAAAGTGCCGTTTTACAACAAAGTGGCGGCAATTTTTTTTACTGTGCAGCATCAGTGGCCGGTTTTGTATATTTTGGGGACCCTGCTGATCAGTGCGATGATGTTAACGGCGTTTGTCGAACTGGCTTGGGAAACCATGTTTCAACAGACAACAGACGTTTTCGATATGGTCATGATTTGGCTGACGCGCTATTTTGCCAGCCCGCGTGTTGACCAGGTGATGATTTTCATTACCGACTTGGGTTATGGTAAGCCCTATTTTCTCATTGTGTCTGCGATATTTTTGCTAATCCTCTATCTGAAACGCTGGCGGGAAGCAGCCGGGCTTGCTATTTGCCTTGCCGGCGGTGCTGTTTTGAATCTTTTGCTTAAGAATCTGTTTGAACGGGCCAGGCCTGAGCTATTCCGGCTGGTTGAAGCCACAGGCTATAGTTTTCCCAGCGGCCATGCCATGGTATCGCTATGTTTTTATGGTATGGCGGCTTTCTTGCTCGCGCGCGGGCTTAAGCGCTGGCAGGGACGGGTGCTGGTTATTAGTGCCGCCGGTTTACTGATCGCCGCTATTGGTGTAAGCCGGGTTTATCTTGGTGTTCATTATCCTACCGATATAGCGGCCGGCTATGCTGCCGGTTCCATGTGGCTGGCCTTCTGTATCTCGCTGCTAATGTGGTGGGAAAAGGAGCGATAAGCAGAGCGTGGAACTTTCTTCATAAAAACTGTGGTTATCATTAATGTAATCAGGCGGCAGATCTTCGACGAATATTCGACAAAAAAGGAAACATCCTGCAGTATCTGGCAGGAATTAACATGAAAAAGTAGAAGACATAAATCATACATAGAAGTAAGTAGAAATAACAAGTTGTGTTTTTGTGGAGGTAGTTATCGTGCGACGTGTGCTTCGGGAGAGTATTCAGGCAGGAATGACGCTGGCTCAGCCGGTATATGGACTTAATGGCCAGATTATCTTAAATAGTGGGATTGAGTTGACAGAGTTCCATATTTCCAAGATTGCTGAACTTGATGCCAGGTATATCTATATTCAGGGTGAATCTCAGATGTTTGACCCGAATGACGCAGCCGCTCAACATGCCAAAAACGAAATTGTGCTGGCCGCGCATCAGGCACTGGATGAAGTGCGTGTGGGCAAGTATGTCGAGACACAGGGGATTAAAAGCAAGGTATTGGCCCTTTTGGACGAGTGTTGTATGCATAAAGAGATACAGCCCCTGTTTATTGCTATGCAAAATTGTAATGACTATTTATTCAATCATGCCGTTTGCGGCTATTTTTTCGCGATGATGACCGGAATGAGCTGCGGCATAGAGGGGCAGCGGCTCCGGGACCTGGGGCTGGGAGCTCTCCTGCGGGATGTGGGCATGATTACGATTTCGCGTGATATACTCAACAAGCCGGGGACGTTAACCCCGGAAGAAATGGCAATTGTCAAGCTGCATACGGAGAAAGGGTATGAAATCCTGCAACGCAATCCGGACATTAGCCTGTCATCAGCCAATTGCGCCCTCCAGCATCACGAGCGGTTTAACGGCAGCGGCTATCCGCGCGGAGCCAAAGAAAGCAGTATCCATGAATTTGCCCAAATTACCGCGCTTGCGGATGTGTATTCTTCTATGACGGCCAATACGCCTTACCGCAAAGCCTTGTCTGTTTATGATACGCTGGCCATTATGGAAAAAGCGGGAGCCGCTTATTTTAATCCGGAGCTTATCCGTGTATTTGTCAGCAATGTAGCTATTTACCCGTTAGGAGCTGTTGTTCGTTTAAACAATCAGTCAATAGGTATTGTCAATGATTATGCCGATGAATTAAGAACCAAGCCTATTATTCATATTACACAAGATGAAGCCGGCAACCGTGTAAACACTATGCTGACCATTGATGTGGCAGCAAGCCCGGCTGTGTATATTGCCGACGTATCGTAGTAAAGCGATAATTGTAGAACAATGGCAGGATTATATTCTGCCATTTTTTCATAGTATATATAAGCAGATAAGCAGAGAACCAAGTTATTAGGAGCGTTAGCGACGCGAGAACTTGTGTGAATCGCTTAGTTCCAAGCGGAGCGCGGAACTTCCTTAATAAAAATAAAAACTGTGGTTATCAATAATGTAAGTGCAGAGAAAAAAACGGCTGATGCCGAAGGAGCGATAATAATGTCAGATGAGGCAGAAATAATTGTTGGACGCAATAGTGTGCTTGAGGCGCTGAAGGCCGGGCGCTCGTTAAATAAAATTCTCATCGCCAAAGGTGAGCGTCAGGGGTCTATTCGTGATATCATTGGCCAGGCCAAGGAGCAAGGACTGGTGATTCAAGAGGTGGAAATGCCTAAACTTGAGCAACTGTCAAAGGGGGTGCGTCACCAGGGGGTGGTGGCTTTGGCCGCCCCGGTGGCGTATGCTGAAGTTGATGATATTTTATCGGCTGCTTATGCCAAAGATGAGCCGCCATTTTTGGTTCTCCTGGATGAGTTGGCTGATCCCCATAATGTTGGTGCTATTTTGCGCACAGCCGATGCTACCGGTGTGCATGGTGTCTTGATACCCAAAAGACGCAGTTGTCCCCTTACCCAGACGGTGGCCAAAACTTCGGCCGGAGCCGTTGAGCATGTGCCTGTTGCCAGGATCGGCAATGTGGCCCAAACCTTAAAAAACCTGAAAAAACAGGGAATGTGGATAGTGGGCGCCGATATGGACGGAACTAAGAACTATTATGAAGCCGATCTTACAGGCCCTGTTGTCATTGTTGTCGGGAGTGAAGGACAGGGGATGGGCCGATTGACCAAAGAAGCCTGTGACTTTGTCGTCAGTATTCCGATGAAGGGGCAAATTTCTTCACTTAATGCTTCGGTAGCCTGTTCGTTATTGCTTTACGAAGCTCTTAGACAAAGGGAGATGAAGGAAAAATGAGACGCTGGGCGGGCATTACTTTAGCAGTGGCAGTAATTGTAACAGGGGCAGTCGCTTTTTGGCTGGCCCAGCCGCTGTTTGCCCAAACAGTATATACCGGCGTTAAGGTCGGTAAGATGGAAGTTGGCGGAAAAACCCGGGCTGAAGTAGTGCAGCTCTTGGCCGGCTGGCAGCAAGACCAGCTGCTTAAGCCCATTCTTTTATCCCATGAGACGGCTGTCTTTAGGATTGAGCCGGAACATATCGACTATGTTATCAATATTGAGGCAACCGCAGATGCTGTCTGGCAGTTTGGACGTGAGGGCTCTGTTTGGGAACGGATTAAAAAAATCCGTATGGCCAAAAATGAGGGCTGGTCTATTCCACTGGCAATCAAGTATAATGAAAATAAATTAGACAGCATCATAGAACAACTGCAAGAAACCGTCAACCGTTCCCCGCGCAACGCGACTTTAAGTCTTAGGACAGGCGGCATTCTGCCGGAAGAAGAAGGCCGCCGGCTAGACATAGTCGTGCTTAAAGAACGGGTGTTGGCCGCCCTTAATCGGGCAGATGCCGGAACGATTGTGCTGCCGGTTACGCCGGTCTATCCTGAAATTACCGGCACTGAGCTGGCTGAAAACGGCATTAAAGAACTGATTGCCGTGTACACCACGGAATTTAATGCCGAAGATGCCAACCGAACCGCCAATGTGAGATTATCTGCCCAGAAAATTAATGGCAAGCTGCTTTATCCCGGGCAAATCTTTTCCTATAACGATACGGTTGGTCCAAGAGAAAAATCGCAAGGCTTTAAAGAGGCCATGGAGATCATCAATGGTGAATTTGTGCCGGGAATCGGCGGTGGGGTATGCCAGGTTTCGTCTACGCTGTATAATGCGGTAATTATGTCAGGCCTTGCCATTGTCGAACGCACCAACCATTCCAAACCGCTCACCTATGTACCGTTGGGGCGGGATGCCACTGTTGTTTATAATGCAATTGATTTTAAATTTGTTAATAATAGTCCGGCTCCGGTTATGGTTATGGCTGAAGCCATCGGTAATAAACTGAATGTGGGTATTTTTGGCCAACGGGCACTTGATAAAAATATTGAGATTGCGATAACCCGTCAGCAGGCCATTGCACCGACGATTGTAAAAAAAGCTGATCCCGCGCTGGCGCCGGGACAAAGTAAAATCGAGAAGCCCGGCAAATCAGGCTATGAAGTAACCGTTGTCCGCATTATTCGCGATAGCACCGGTAAAGAACTGAAACGGGAAATATTGTCCCGGGATAAGTATGCACCCGATAATACCGTAGTGCGATTTGGACCGGAGCCTAAAGCAGTACAGTCAGAAGTGCCGCAAGCTTCAAAGCCCCTTGTTCCTGCCGGGGTTTCGGAAAATCTGCCTGAAGCCGCCGGTACACAATAGATTGGAGAATTTTTTCCTGATGGATTTGTTAATTGTTGATGGGTACAATGTTATTAATGCTTGGCCTGAACTCATTGAAGTTAAGGAAAATTTAGAATATGCCCGTGACCGGCTTGTGGACATACTTAGTGAATATGGAGCCTATAAGGGCTTTAGGACAATTGTTGTATTTGATGCCCATATGACACCCGGGAGAGGTGTTGTGCAAAGTCAGGCCGGTGATTTAGAGGTAATTTATACCAAAGAAGGCGAAACTGCTGACAGCTGTATTGAGAAAATGGTATACTACCTTGTCCGCCAAGGTGAACGCATCTATGTTGTTACTTCGGACGGGGCTGAGCAAATGTTTATTTTAGGTGCAGGGGCTTTCAGAATATCGGCGCGGGAGCTGAAACATGAGGTTGCCGCCGTTAAAGGTGAGATTACTGCCAATATTTCCCGGAAGGTGTTGGCACGGGATCGCCATGAACTGGGCAGCCGTTTGCACAAAGATATCTTAAAACGCCTTGATGCTATGCGGCGTGATGGGCTTGACTAACTTTGCTCCAGCAAGTATAATTTAGTATGTTAAGACATGTACCAATACGGGTATGGCACTAAAATTTTGTTTAGTGCACTTTTATTTTTTCTATGTGTACAAATGGTCGTTATTTAAAAAAAACAACGATGGCCGTTTATAGGCAGCAAAATAACACTGGTGGGGGCGATGCGATGCGGGTTAATACTCAACGCGATCTGTACAGTTGTTTTGACAACTTAACTGATGAAGAAATAGTATTCGACGCCAAGGATAATGACAACACGGTCGCTCTGGAGTATTTGATTAATAAATATCGCAATTTTGTGCGGGCTAAAGCCAGATCATATTTTTTAATCGGCGCTGAGCGGGAAGATATCATCCAGGAAGGCATGATTGGCCTATATAAAGCCATCCGGGACTTTCGCAATGATAAGCTCTCATCCTTTAGAGCCTTTGCGGAATTATGTGTGACGCGACAAATTATAACTGCTATTAAAACGGCTACCAGGCAAAAGCATATTCCTTTGAACTCATATGTTTCTTTGAATAAACCTATTTATGACGAAGATTCTGACCGTACGCTTCTGGATGTACTGTCTGGTTCTAAAGTGACTGACCCGGAGGAACTGGTCATCAGTCGCGAGGAATTTGTTGATATTGAAGAAAAAATGGGCGAGATTTTGAGTGATCTTGAATGGAAAGTACTTATGTCCTATCTTGACGGCAAATCCTATCAGGAAATTGCTGTTGAGCTTGATCGCCATGTCAAATCCATTGATAACGCACTGCAACGGGTAAAACGCAAGTTGGAACGCTATCTGGAAAATCGCGGTGAGGATAGCGATATTCGTGGAATGTATAAAGGCCTTACCGGTCTTAATAAAGAAACTCCAACAGAGCTGGCCGGCTACAGCGATAATTATGAAGAGTAACGCAGCAAAAAAATGACACCACAGCCGGTGTCATTTTTATTTGCACACTATAAATGAGGTGAGCGCATGGGTAATGCTGACAAGGTGAAAACAATTGCCGTACTTACAGGCGGCGGGGACGCACCCGGATTGAATGCTGTTATCAGAGCTGTTGTGAGAACCGCTCTTGGTCAGGGACTTAAGGTCTGGGGTATTAAGAATGGTTTCGGCGGTATGGTGGAAAACCAGTTGGTTGAACTGACAAATGACAGTGTTGCCGGGATTTTGCCGCGGGGTGGCACGATACTGGGAACAACTAACCGTGACAATCCGTTTCATTATCCTGTAGTCCGGGACGGGCAGGTTATTTATGAAGATCTGTCAGGCCAAGCGCTGGCTAATTTGCGGCAGGCAGGTATCGAAGCCTTAGTTGTTATCGGTGGTGATGGCAGTCTCAAGATTGCTTCGGAATTTTACCAACTGGGTTTGCCGGTAGTTGCTGTCCCGAAAACCATTGATAATGATATACCGGGAACAGAACGAACCTTCGGTTTTGACACTGCTGTCGGTGTAGCCGCAGAAGCGCTGGACCGTTTGCATACTACGGCCGAATCCCACCACCGGGTCATGGTGCTGGAAGTTATGGGGCGTTATGCCGGCTGGATTGCTTTGCATGCCGGTATGGCCGGTGGTGCGGATTGTATTTTGCTGCCGGAGATACCTTTTAGCATTGATTCGGTTATCGCTAAAATTAAGGAACGTCAGCAACATGGACGCCAGTTCAGTTTAATTGTTATTGCTGAGGGTGCTTATCCGCAAGGCGGTGAAGTCTCGGTATCCCGCATTGTGGAAGGCAGTCATGAAAAAATCCGTTTAGGCGGCGCAGGGGAAAAATTAGCCAGAGCGATTGAGCAGCTCACAGGCGTAGAATCTCGCTGCACGGTATTGGGGCATGTGCAGCGTGGCGGGACGCCTACTGCCTTTGACCGGATCCTGTCCACCCGTTATGGTGTGGCTGCTGCTGAATGTGTACTGGAAGGCGCATTTGGCAATATGGTGGCACTGCAAAAAGACCGGATTATTCGCAGGCCGATTGATGATATTGCCGGCAAAGCCAACAATATTACTGCCGATAATGAACTCTTACGGGCAGGCCGGTCTATCGGTATTTGCTTCGGCGATTAAAAACGGCTGTCTTTGGTTACACTAAGCCTAAATTTTGCATAGTTTGCTGTACCTGTGCAATGGAGGGCTGCAATGGAAACCTTGGGCATTACCCTGTTTCGGGTACTTGCAGGTATGGGAGTTTTGTTTATTATGATGCTGGCAACCGGACGCCGGCAGTTGGGCGAATTCAGCTCATTTGACTTTATAACATCGCTTACCATTGGTGCGGTGGCCGGCTCGCTGATTGTGGACCATCAAACAGAACTTGTCAGTTCGCTTATCGCCCTTGTGGCGCTTGGTGGTTTGCAACTGTTTTTTGGCTGGCTTAGTATTAAAATACGTCCGGTAAATTACAAACTGAATTTTAAACCTCTGCTGTTGGTGGAAAACGGGCAGATTATTAAAAAAAACTTACGCAGAGTACATATGCCTGTTGAGATATTACTGCAGCTTTTGCGGGAAAGAGACGTATTTGATATAACTACAGTCGAGCTTGCCGTCTTGGAGCCGCATGGCAGGGTAAGTGTACTTAAAAAAGCGGAGCATATGCCGCTGACGCCCAGTCAGGTCAATTTTAACGTCAGCTCTAACAGCATCCTGGTACCGGTAATTTTGGAGGGGAAACTGCAGGAAGCTGCCCTGACTAAAATGGGGCTTTCCGCGCAGCAGATTGAGGAGTTCCGCCGTCTGCACCAGGATACTATTCATAATGTTTTTATTGCTTTTATGGATCAGAATAAACAATTACACGTGATTCATGATGATGTCCGGGAGCAAAGTGTTTTTCTACACTGAAGCCCCGGCTTTTTATTATTCCATAGTGGGTATAGGTTTTGGATTAAATATGGTAAAATAGTAACAGTGTTTTTTTAGGAGGCAATAATGAGAAAGCAACGATATACCTTTTGTCCTAAATGCGGCGGCAAATTGCATTACCGTCCGGTTGGTGAGCGGCAGCGCCTGGTATGTACCGATTGCGCTGCCACGATGTATGAAAATCCAATTGTCGGCGTAGCCGCTATTGTGCGGCAAAATGATGCTATTTTGCTGGGGCGCCGGGCGGCTGCCGCCAGCTATCCCGGATTGTGGTGCATACCCTGCGGCTATGTTGAATATGATGAAGATATCCGTGATGCTGCCAAACGGGAGTTCCTGGAGGAGACCGGTTTGGTTATTGAGCTCGGAAAAGTATATGCTGTTTTATCCAACTTTCACAATCCGGCAGTTCACACTGTAGGTGTATGGTTTGAGGCAAAAGTCGTCGGCGGTGCGCTATGTCCGGGTGATGATTTAGACCGGGTAGACTATTTTCCGCTCGATTCAGTGCCGGATTTGGCTTTTCCTAC
Source organism: Sporomusa sphaeroides DSM 2875 (assembly GCF_001941975.2). Taxonomy (NCBI): domain Bacteria; kingdom Bacillati; phylum Bacillota; class Negativicutes; order Selenomonadales; family Sporomusaceae; genus Sporomusa; species Sporomusa sphaeroides. The sequence goes on from NZ_CP146991.1 coordinate 497,658, forward strand.
CGATCATGACGTCATCAGGATGCTGCAGGCGGACATGAAAAATAAGTAAGAGGTGTAATTACATGAGTGAAAATATGATTGCAATAATTATTGGTATTGTCGAAGGCTTAACCGAGTTTTTGCCCATCTCTTCTACCGGGCATATGATTCTGGTTGGGTCGCTGCTGGGGTTTGAGGGAGAAAAAGCCAGCGTTTTTCAGGTGTTTATTCAATTAGGTGCTATTTTATCGGTATTCATTTTGTACCGGGACAAGTTTTTGGCCATGCTTAGGCCCAGGAGGATTAACATTTACGGTAACGGGCTGACAGCTTTGCATGTCCTGGCTGGCATTGTACCGGTAATGGGAGTGGCTTTTTTCCTGCACAGCCCGATAAAGAGTTATTTATTCTCTCCTTATACAGTGATTATTGGCTTGGTCGCCGGGGCTGTCCTGATGCTGGTGGCTGAAAAGACGGCAAAACGTCCGGTGACTTGCGATGTTGACAGAATGACGATAAAACAGGCCTTTTGGGTCGGATTGTTTCAGCTTTTATCTTTATGGCCGGGTTTTTCCCGTTCCGGTTCAACCATTGCCGGTGGTTTGTTTTTGGGAATGAGCCGCAAAGCTGCTGCTGAATTTTCCTTTATTATTGCGGTACCCTTGATGCTGGTGGCGTGCCTGTATGACTTATTGAAGATCTGGAACAAGCTGAGTATGGATGATATTGTCATGTTTGCCATTGGTTTTTTTGTTGCGTTCATTACCGCTTACATATCAATTGTTTGGTTTTTGCGTTTCCTGAATAACTCGACACTGGCTTCTTTCGCCTATTACCGGTTTGTTATTGCCGGGGTATCATATTACTATTTTTTCATGCGCTGATTTACGGTTATAGGTTGAAAATACCTGCGTGAAAGCTGTTGACATAGGTCGCCAGTTATTATATAATAGGTTCTGTCACTGAGTTAGGAGCAAAAAAAAGCTGCTGGCGTAGCTCAATAGGTAGAGCAGCTGACTTGTAATCAGCAGGTTGTGGGTTCAATTCCTATCGCCAGCTCCACAAGCCTTGAACCGGGTTCTTGCGAGCCGACAGGCGAAATAAGAACCCGTGTGAGTCGCTTAGTTCCAAGCGAACGCGCGGAACATCCTTAGCAGTGAGTCAATATGGAGGGATTCCCGAGTGGCTAAAGGGAGCAGACTGTAAATCTGCCGTCTTTGACTTCGGTGGTTCGAATCCACCTCCCTCCACCATAACATCGCGGGGTGGAGCAGTTGGTAGCTCGTCGGGCTCATAACCCGAAGGTCACAGGTTCAAGTCCTGTCCCCGCAACCATGAATTATCGCTTCGCTTATATTAAAATCAAATCTGATTTTATAAAGCGAAGCTTTATAAAGAATACAACATGTTTCCCCAATCTGTGACAAGCCAACTATCTGCCTTCAGGATGCTGGTGTAGCTCAGTCGGTAGAGCGTATCCTTGGTAAGGATAAGGTCACCGGTTCAATCCCGGTCACTAGCTCCATTAATTCTATATATGGCGGCGTAGCTCAGCTGGCTAGAGCATTCGGTTCATACCCGAAGTGTCCGGGGTTCAAATCCCTGCGCCGCCACCATGCCGGTAATAATAAACCCGCAGCAAACCGCTGCGAGGTTTTTTATTTTAGTACAAAATGCGGGAGGATTTTTATAGGTCGGATAGAATACCCTATATAGCATCCAATAAGGATTATTCGGCTGTGTTGTTATAGACGCAAGTCCAATGCCGGCGGCAGAGCATTGTTGACAGCAGGCTGAGATAAAATCTTTATTGGATTTCATATGGCTTGTCAGGCAGAGACTGCTGACAGCGCAACACGTATACTCAACAAGATTTATGCCAATATATAAGAAGAGATAGTCTATTCCAGGTATATCCAGAAAAAATGATTAATGCAAAAAACGATAACTAAGGGAGGTAACACTTAATGGCTAAGAAAAAGTTTGAAAGAAACAAACCCCACGTTAACATTGGCACCATCGGTCACGTTGACCATGGTAAAACCTCACTGACTGCCGCAATTACCATGACCCTGGCAAAACAAGGCGGCGCAGAATTCATGGCCTATGACCAAATCGACAAAGCCCCGGAAGAAAGAGAACGCGGTATTACCATCAACACCTCACACGTGGAATACGAAACTGCAAACCGCCACTATGCTCACGTTGACTGCCCGGGCCACGCCGACTATGTAAAAAACATGATTACCGGCGCAGCCCAAATGGACGGTGCTATCCTGGTTGTATCGGCCGCCGACGGCCCGATGCCGCAAACCCGTGAACACATCCTGCTGTCCCGTCAGGTAGGCGTACCTGCCATGGTTGTATTCTTAAACAAAGCCGACCTGGTTGATGACGCAGAACTGATGGAACTGGTAGAAATGGAAGTTCGCGAACTTCTCTCCAGCTACGAATTCCCTGGTGATGACATCCCGGTAGTAAGCGGTTCTGCCGTTAAAGTTCTTAACTGCGGCTGCGCTAAAGCCGAATGCGAATGGTGCGGTAAAATCCACGAGCTTATGGCAAAAGTGGACGAATACATTCCGACCCCGGAACGCGCTACCGACAAGCCTTTCCTGATGCCTGTAGAAGACGTGTTCACAATCACCGGTCGTGGTACAGTAGCCACCGGCCGTGTAGAACGCGGTGTGGTAAAAGTAAGTGATACCATCGAAATCGTTGGTATGACCGATAAACCGAAATCCACAGTAGTAACCGGTGTAGAAATGTTCCGGAAACTTCTGGATTCGGCAGTAGCCGGCGACAACATCGGCGCGCTCTTGCGTGGTGTAGAGCGTAAAGAAATCGAGCGCGGCCAAGTACTTGCCAAGCCTGGTTCCATTAAACCTCACACCAAATTCAAAGGCGAAGTATACGTATTGTCCAAAGAAGAAGGCGGCCGCCATACCCCGTTCTTCACCAACTATCGTCCGCAGTTCTACTTCAGAACAACTGACGTAACCGGTGTTGTAAATCTGCCGGAAGGTGTAGAAATGGTAATGCCTGGCGACAACATTCAAATGAGCATCGAGCTCATCACCCCGATCGCTATCGAAGAAGGTCTGCGTTTCGCTATTCGCGAAGGCGGCCGTACTGTTGGCGCCGGCGTTGTAACCGCTGTTACCGAGTAGGCGAGCAAACGGTCTTTTAGCTGATGTATTTGCATAAAAGGAAGATTCTATGATATAATAAATAAGCGGGGGAACAACCCCTGCTTATTTATTGACATACCCGAACGTGTGGACTATTGACACACTGATATAATTGTGATAAATTGTATTAGTGACATTAATAGAAGTTTTGTCAAAATAGACTCATAGCGCTATATTTACTGGTAAGAGAGGTGTACAGGATGCGCAACGCGGTAACATTGGCCTGCACAGAATGCAAACAACGCAATTATCAGACCAATAAAAACAAGAAAAACGACCCGGATAGATTGGAGTTTAACAAATACTGCAAATTTTGCAAGAAGCAAACTCCACATAAAGAAACCAAGTAGGCCTAGTATAATTAGGTTTGTCACAATGCGTAGGGGTGTAGCTCAATTGGTAGAGTAGCGGTCTCCAAAACCGTTGGTTGCGGGTTCGATTCCTGCCGCCCCTGCCAAAATGTAAGCACAGGATGTGAGAGAATGGCCGCTCAGGAAACAGCTGTCCAGACGAATGCATCGCGCTGGAAGAAGTTTTTTCGGGAAGTAAAAGCTGAACTTAAAAAGGTAACATGGCCGGGCCGAACAGAACTTATTTCCTTTACAGGGATTGTATTTGTAACGGTTGCTTTTGTTGCGGTCCTAATTTGGGTGGTTGATGCTGGTTTCACTCAGGTTCTAAAGGCTATCATCAAGTAGACTAGGGGGTGGGGGGCCTAATACGTCCCTTAAGGCTATGGAATCCGAAAAACTCGAAAAACATTGGTATGTTATCCATACATATTCCGGTTATGAAAACAAGGTAAAGACCAACCTGGAAAAGAAAGTTCACTCCATGGGAATGGAAAACGAAGTCTTCCGGGTACTTGTGCCGATGGAAGATGAAGTGGAAATAAAAGATGGCAAGAAGAAAATTGCCAAGAAAAAAGTTTTCCCCGGGTATGTGCTGGTAGAGATGATTGTCACTGACCGCTCTTGGTATGTTGTGCGCAACACGCCGGGTGTTACAGGTTTTGTCGGGTCAGGAACCAAGCCTATTCCGCTGAGCGAAAGTGAAGTCAAACATATTCTCAAGTCCATGGGAATGGAAGAAACTAAACCGAAAATTGATATTGAGCTTAATCAATTGGTGCGCATCACTTCAGGGGCTTTTGAAAATTGGACAGCCACTGTGGTTGAGATCAATCCGGAACGCGGCAAACTCAAAGTGCTTGTCAACATGTTCGGACGTGAAACACCAGTAGAGCTTGATTTTATGCAAGTTGTCAAAGTAGATTAAGGAGGTGTAATATATATGGCTAAAAAGGTTGTCAAGCTTGTAAAACTGCAAGTTCCTGCCGGTAAGGCCACCCCGGCTCCTCCCGTAGGTCCGGCGCTCGGTCAGGCTGGTGTCAATATTATGGCATTTGTTAAGGAGTTTAATGAAAGAACAGCTCAGCAAGCTGGTCTCATTATTCCGGTGGAAATTACGGTGTTTGAAGATAGATCCTTTACTTTTATCACCAAAACTCCGCCTGCTGCTATTCTTCTTAAAAAAGCTGCCGGTATTGAAACTGCTTCTGGCGAACCTAACAAAAAGAAGGTTGCCAAAATTAAACGCGATAAAGTTCAGGAAATTGCTCAATCCAAAATGCAAGATCTTAACGCTGCCAGCGTTGAAGCTGCCATGCGGATGATCGAAGGTACTGCCCGCAGCATGGGCATCGAAATCGTCGACTAATAAACAGTACCATACGGTCTGGTTTATGGTGGGACGAATGTGGGAGGACTAAGTGCTTCCGTTATTACCACAAAGGAGGAAAACTAAATGCCGAAACATGGTAAGAAGTATGTTGAAGCCGCTAAGCTCGTTGATGCCAATAAACTGTACGAGCCGGAAGAAGCGGTAGAACTTGTTAAAAAAACTGCTAGTGCTAAGTTTGACCAAACTGTAGAAGTTGCTGTTAAACTTGGTGTTGATCCTAAACACGCCGACCAACAGGTGCGTGGTGCTGTTGTGCTTCCTTTTGGTACCGGTAAAACCAAGCGGGTGCTGGTATTTGCCAAAGGTGAAAAAGCTAAAGAAGCTGAAACTGCCGGCGCAGATTTTGTTGGCGCTGAAGATATGGTGGAAAAAATCCAGGGTGGCTGGACTGATTTTGATGTTGCAGTAGCTACGCCTGACATGATGGGTTTGGTAGGCCGCCTTGGTAAAATCCTTGGCCCTAAAGGCTTAATGCCTAACCCCAAAGTTGGCACCGTTACTCTTGATGTAGTCCGTGCTCTTAACGAAATTAAAGCAGGTAAGATTGAATACCGTACCGATAAAGCGGGTAATATCCACGCTCCTATCGGTAAAGTATCTTTCGATAACGAAAAACTGCTTGCGAATTTCCACACCCTGATTGATACATTGATTAAGGTTAAGCCTGCTGCGGCCAAAGGCCAATACATGCGGAACATTTCCTTAAGCACAACAATGGGTCCTGGTGTAAGGGTTAACCCGCTCAAAGCTCCCGGCAAAAAAGAATAACATTACTATAGACTATTACTCAACAAGGCTGTAAATGGCATTGGCGAGTAGTTGTAAGGCTGTAGACAGCAGGTGCATGATTGCCGAAAAAGCGTAAAGCTTGCCTGCCGAGGCCGGGGATTTGCAGCGTGTAACCGTAAATTACGTTATAACGCGGCCTCCGGTGTTTACATCCGGAGGCCGTTTTTAATTTAGGATACTTGATTAAGGAGGTGTAATATAAATGGCTGTAACTCAAGAAAAGATTCAGACAGTTGCTGAGATTAAAGAAAAACTCAGCACTACCAAAGGTGCCGTTTTGACGAACTATCGTGGTTTAACCGTTGCTCAGGATACCAAGCTTCGCCGCAAACTGCGTGAAGCAGGGGTAGAGTATCGCGTATTTAAAAATACCATGACTCGCATTGCTGCTAAAGAAGCTGGCATTGAAGGTCTTGACCCGTATCTTGAAGGTCCGACCGCTATCGCAATTTCCTATACCGATCCTGTAGCTCCGGCCAAAATTATTTCAGACTTTGTCAAAGAAAACAAATTGCAGGCTCTGGAAGTAAAAGCCGGTATTGTAGAAGGTCAAGTAATTGACGCTAACGGGGTTAAGGCTCTGTCGAGCCTGCCGCCGCGCGAAGTTCTCATTGCACAGGTTCTGGCTGGTTTCCAAGCTCCTATCGCCGGTTTCGTCAACGTACTTTCCGGTACTATGCGCAATCTGGTGTATGCGCTTGAAGCTGTACGCCAGCAAAAGGAATCCGCATAACCCGTTTTCCCGATTAACTTAGAAAAAATTTTAAATGAAAGTTTATGGAGGTATTTTAAAATGACTAAAGAACAAATTATGGAAGCCATTGAGCAAATGACTGTGCTCGAACTGTCCGAGCTGGTAAAAGCCCTTGAAGAAAAATTTGGCGTATCTGCTGCTGCTCCTGTTGCTGTAGCTGCTGCTCCTGCTGCCGGCGGTGCTGCCGCTGCTGCTGAAGAACAAACTGAATTTGATGTAGTCCTCACCAACGCTGGTGCCGGCAAAATCAACGTTATCAAAGTGGTACGTGAAGTTACCGGTCTTGGCCTCAAAGAAGCTAAAGAGCTCGTTGACGGTGCTCCTAAAGCTGTCAAAGAAAAAATCTCCAAAGCCGATGCAGAAGCTCTCAAAGCTAAACTTGTTGAAGCTGGCGCAACTGTTGAAGTTAAGTAAGATAGCTTGACCAAAAGGAGCACCTTTTTCGGTGCTCCTTTTATTTTCCTGACAGCAAAACTATAACGAAAAACAGGATAAGGCAAGAACGGCTTTCGCTTTATTTGCTATAGAAAATTATTTTATCTCAAAAATATACATAGCTGGGTAAAATTTCTTGACATAGCAAATAATATATGATACCATTATATATCGCCGTACATGTTTATATTTTTCTTGTTTCCATTGCTTTACATTTTAGCTGAGGACTGTATAAATTATGAAATGGCAGGATATAGTAATATAATGGAGGATGAATCGTTTTCATCAAAAAAGAAGCAAGGTCTTTAATTAAGATATGGAGCCTTGCTTTGTTTTGTGTATATTTAATCATTCATTTGCTGACTTAGTATTTGCGGAATGCTGCTAAGATATGTAGTGAGCTTACGCGATATGTCAGTGTAAAATGGCTAAGGGGTGAAGGGGTTAATGTTTAATCCTGTTCCGGTGGGCAAAAGGTTCAGGTATAGTTATGCCAAAATTGATGAAGTGCTGGACATGCCCAACCTTATCGAAATTCAGAAGAATTCCTACAACTGGTTTCTTAAGGAAGGCTTGCAGGAAATATTTCATGATATTTCTCCTATCCAGGACTTTACCGGCAACCTGGTCCTGTCTTTTGAAAACTTTACATTGGGCGAACCTAAATATGAGGTTGAAGAATGCAAAGAGCGGGATGTTACATATGCCGCTCCGCTTCGCGTTAGCGTCCGCCTGTACAACAAGGAAACACAGGAAATAAAAGAGCAGGAAGTATTTATGGGCGACTTTCCGCTCATGACTGACAACGGCACGTTTATTATTAACGGTGCCGAGCGGGTTATTGTCAGTCAGTTGGTTCGTTCCCCGGGTGTGTATTATAACGAAACCATCGATACTACCGGCAAAAAGCTGTACAATGCTACCGTTATCCCGAATCGCGGCGCGTGGCTCGAACTGGAAACCGATGCCAATGATGTTGTGTCCGTTAGGGTTGACCGGACCCGGAAGCTGCCGGTAACTGTTCTTATTCGTGCACTGGGCTTTGTTTCCAATGGCGTAATATCGGAGCTTTTTCATGATGATGTACGCATCCGGGCTACGCTGGAACGGGACAATAGCGACTCACGGGAAGAAGCCCTTGTTGAAATTTATAAGCGCCTGCGCCCAGGCGAACCGCCAACAGTGGAAAATGCTGCTCAACTGTTGGAAACCTTATTTTTTGATTCCAAACGCTATGATCTGGCTACTGTCGGACGCTACAAACTCGGCAAAAAGCTGGGATGGCGCCGCCGTCTGCTAGGCAAAGTCCTGGGTCAGCCGTTGGTTGACAAGGAAACAGGCGAAATTGTAGTAGAAGAAGGCACCGTCCTGGAAGAGGATGTGCTTGACCGTATTGGGGCTGCAAAAATATTTGACGGCCCGGGTCTGCATGTTGCCTGGATTAAGCAAAAAGACGGAACTCCCGTAAAACTGTTACTCAACTCAGTATTGCCATTTTCCCATCGCACCATTACCAAAGAAGATATCATTGCTTCCATCAGCTATCTTCTTAATCTAATGGAAGGTCATGGCACAACCGATGATATTGACCATTTAGGCAATCGCCGTCTGCGCTCAGTTGGTGAACTGCTGCAGAACCAGTTCCGTATCGGCTTGGCCCGGATGGAACGGGTGGTTAAAGAGCGTATGACCATTCAGGACATTGATGTTATTACGCCCCAGGCACTAATTAACATCAGACCTGTTGTGGCAGCCATAAAAGAATTTTTTGGTTCCAGCCAGTTATCACAATTTATGGATCAGACCAATCCGCTGGCTGAACTTACTCATAAACGCCGTCTCAGTGCCCTGGGACCTGGTGGTCTCAGCCGTGAACGCGCCGGCTTTGAAGTTCGTGACGTTCACCATTCGCACTATGGCCGGATGTGCCCGATTGAGACACCGGAAGGACCAAACATTGGTCTTATCGGTTCTTTGTCTACCTTTGCCCGGATTAATCAATTCGGCTTTATTGAAACGCCATACCGGAAAGTGAATAAGGCTGAACGCCAGGTAACAGACGAAGTACTCTATTTAACGGCAGATGAAGAAGATGAAATGATTGTTGCTCAGGCGAATGAACCGCTGGACAAAGACGGCAGATTCAAAGAGCCGCGTGTTACCTGCCGTTACCGGCATGAAACCTTGGTAGTTCCGGCAGAAAAGGTCGACTACATGGACGTTTCGCCGAAACAGGTAGTGTCTATTGCTACGGCGATGATTCCCTTCCTGGAAAATGACGATGCCAACCGGGCCCTGATGGGCGCCAACATGCAGCGTCAGGCGGTACCGCTTTTACGGACACAGGCTCCGATTGTCGGCACAGGTATGGAATACAAAGCCGCCCGTGACTCGGGCGTCGTAGCTTTAGCCAAAAATGCCGGTGTTGTTGAAAAAGTAACGGCAACCGATATCCATATCCGTACCGAAAAAGGCGGCTTGGATAGCTACAAACTGCTCAAATATCTGCGTTCCAACCAAGGAACCTGCATTAACCAAAAGCCAATTGTCTATAAAGGTGAACAAATCGTTAAAGGTCAGGTACTAGCAGACGGTCCGTCCACAGATAAAGGTGAACTGGCGCTGGGTTATAACGTGCTGGTTGCATTTATGCCGTGGGAAGGCTACAACTATGAGGATGCCATTCTGTTAAGCCAGGACCTGGTGAAGGAAGATGTCTTTACTTCGATTCACATTGAAGAGTATGAATGTGACGCCCGTGATACTAAGCTGGGGCCGGAAGAAATTACCCGCGATATCCCGAATGTGGCTGAAGATGTACTCAGAGACCTGGATGATCGTGGTATTATCCGGGTGGGGGCTGAAGTCCGCCCAGGCGATATTCTGGTTGGTAAAGTAACACCCAAAGGTGAAACCGAGCTGACGGCAGAAGAACGTCTTCTCAGAGCCATATTTGGTGAAAAGGCGCGTGAAGTCCGTGATACTTCGCTGAGAGTACCCCACGGCGAAGCCGGTAAAATTGTTGACGTAAAGGTCTTTACCCGGGAAAATGGCGACGAACTGCCGCCAGGTGTTAACCAGTTAGTGCGCTGCTATATTGCCCAAAAACGGAAGATTTCCGAAGGCGATAAGATGGCGGGACGCCATGGTAACAAAGGGGTAGTTTCCCGGATTATGCCTAAAGAAGATATGCCCTTCCTGCCTGACGGGACACCGGTGCAGATTGTGCTAAATCCACTGGGTGTACCGTCGCGGATGAATATTGGTCAGGTGCTGGAAACACACTTAGGCCGTGCCGCTGCCGCCATGGGCATGCAGGTTAAAATGGGTGATTCGACCCTGATTGACCGTCTGAAAGAAGTCGGTTACGACCATGAGAAACATGGCATGCCTAAACCGGATATTGCCGGGATTCATTTGGCCACTCCGGTATTTGACGGTGCGACAGAAACTGAGGTAATCAAAACCCTGCAGGCTGCCGGACTCTCTGAAGATGGCAAAACGGAACTTTTTGACGGCAGAACAGGCGAACCCTTTGATAATCACGTTACTGTCGGTTATGTATATATGCTCAAATTAGCTCACTTGGTTGACGATAAGATTCACGCCCGTTCTACTGGCCCGTACTCGCTGGTTACTCAGCAGCCGCTTGGCGGCAAGGCCCAGTTCGGTGGGCAGCGTTTCGGCGAGATGGAAGTTTGGGCCCTGGAAGCTTATGGCGCCGCCTATACCTTGCAGGAACTGCTTACCGTCAAGTCTGACGACGTTGTTGGCCGTGTTAAAACCTATGAAGCAATTGTCAAAGGCGAAAATGTACCGGAACCGGGCGTGCCTGAATCGTTCAAGGTACTTATCAAGGAACTTCAGAGCATTGGTCTTGACGTCAAGGTACTCACCGAAGATGCTCAGGAAATTATGATTCGCGAATCAGATGAAGACATCAACGAAACGGCAAAAGAGTTGGAATTGAATATCGGCGGAGATACTGCGCCACAGCCGTCCGCTGAGCGTAAGAACGCGGATTTAGAGGCCGATGTGGTTGATGAGCTTGAAGCCAGTGACGATATTGATCCATTGGAAGAAGAACTTGACATTATTGCTGAAGTTGCTGAAATGGATACAGACATTGGCCGGCAGGCAGACGACGAAGAATTTGATTTCCATTCTAAAAAAAATGACTCGAAAAAGTTCAGGGAAAATGCTAAGAAGTCTGATCCGCATGACTATATTGACGACATCATAGACGAGGATTTGGACTAGGTAGAAGGGAGCGATACCCCCTTGTTGGATGTAAATAACTTTGATTCGATGCGTATTGGTCTGGCATCACCGGAACAAATCCGCAAATGGTCACATGGCGAAGTAAAAAAACCGGAAACCATTAATTATCGTACCTTGAAGCCTGAACGGGAAGGTTTGTTTTGCGAAAAAATCTTTGGACCTACCCGGGACTGGGAATGTCATTGCGGTAAATATAAGCGGATTCGCTATAAAGGCATTATCTGCGATCGCTGCGGTGTTGAAGTAACTCGTTCCAAGGTTCGGCGTGACCGGATGGGGCATATCGAATTAGCCGCCCCTGTTTCACATATCTGGTACTTCAAAGGTATACCCAGCCGCATGGGACTGATCCTTGATATCTCCCCGCGTTCGTTAGAAAAGGTTTTATACTTTGCTTCCTATATCGTGATTGAGCCTGGCGATACGCCGCTCATGAAGAAACAATTGCTCAACGAAAATGAATACCGCGAACACCGGGACAAATACGGCAATGCTTTTAAAGTCGGGATGGGTGCTGAAGCCATCAAGAAATTGCTGGAAGAACTCGACTTGGAAAAAATGAGTCGTGAACTCCGGCAAGAACTGAAAGAGGTCAGCGGACAACGCAAAATCCGGGCCATTAGACGCTTAGAAGTGGTTGAAGCTTTCCGCAAGTCGGGCAATAATCCGACCTGGATGATTATGGATGTTGTGCCGGTTATTCCGCCTGAATTAAGACCGATGGTTCAGCTGGATGGCGGCCGGTTTGCCACCTCAGACCTCAATGACCTGTACCGCCGGGTAATTAACCGTAACAACCGGCTGAAGCGTCTATTAGACTTAGGGGCTCCGGATATCATTGTCCGCAATGAAAAGCGGATGCTCCAGGAAGCCGTTGACGCACTGATTGACAATGGCAGACGCGGCCGGCCGGTTACCGGCCCCGGCAATCGCCCGTTAAAATCCTTAAGTGATATGCTTAAAGGCAAACAGGGCCGTTTCCGTCAGAACCTGTTAGGTAAGCGGGTTGACTATTCAGGCCGTTCGGTTATCGTTGTCGGTCCTGAACTTAAACTGCACCAATGTGGTCTGCCCAAAGAAATGGCATTGGAATTATTCAAGCCGTTTGTAATGAAAAAGCTGGTTAATGCCGGCCACGCGCATAATATTAAAAGCGCGAAACGCATGGTGGAAAGAGTACGTCCGGAGGTTTGGGACGTACTGGAGGAAGTTATCAAAGAGCATCCGGTGCTCTTAAACCGCGCCCCGACCCTGCACAGGCTTGGTATTCAGGCTTTTGAACCGGTACTGTCAGAAGGGCGGGCCATCAAGATTCACCCGTTAGTATGTACAGCTTACAACGCCGACTTTGACGGTGACCAGATGGCGGTACACGTACCGCTTTCGGCAGAAGCACAGGCGGAAGCCCGTATGCTGATGCTTTCGGCTCATAATATTTTGTCTACCAAAGACGGCCGGCCGGTAGCCACACCTACCCAGGATATGGTATTAGGTGCCTACTATCTGACCATTGAAAGAGAGCCTGAAGATGGAAAGCTGAAATCCTTCTCCCATATGAATGAAGCACTGCTTGCCTACCAGCATAAGGCATTGGGTTTACATGAAAAACTCAAAATGCGCTTAGAGGGCTATGGTTTGGTGCACACTACGTTAGGCCGGGTAATTTTCAACGAAGTATTGCCGCATGAGCTTAGACATTATGAGGAAAAAGAAGACGGTTGGCATCTGGGTAAGCTCATGGATAAAAAGCAGCTTGGCAAACTTGTTGCGGATTCCTATAACATTTTTGGCAACGCCAAAACAGCCGTGGTACTGGATGCTGTTAAGCGTCTTGGCTTCTCGTTTGCCTGTCGGGCAGGCATAACCATTGCTATCTCGGATATTAAAATACCACCTGAAAAGAAAGAGATATTAGCGGCTGCTGAAGAGAAAGTCAATACCATTGATAAACAGTACCGCCGCGGCCTGATTACCGATGATGAACGGTATAAGAAGACTATCGATCTATGGACCAAAGCTACCGATGATGTTACTGCCGCGCTGATGAATACCCTTGACCGGTTTAACCCGGTTTACATGATGGCTAACTCCGGTGCGCGCGGTAATATCCAGCAGATTCGTCAGTTAGCCGGTATGCGGGGCCTTATGGCCGATCCTTCCGGCCGGATCATTGACTTGCCGATCAAGGCAAACTTCCGTGAAGGTTTGACCGTATTGGAGTACTTTATCTCTACCCATGGTGCGCGTAAAGGCTTGGCCGATACCGCTCTCCGGACGGCCGACTCGGGTTACCTTACCCGCCGGCTTGTCGACGTGGCTCAGGATGTCATTGTCCGGGAAGAGGACTGCGATGTTGTCGGCATAAACCTGGTACGGGAACGGGCGAGTCTCGCCAAATCCAGTGCCGGTGCTATCGATATGCTTAAAGACAGTCTGTGTGGCCGGGTATTGGCTCAAGAAGTATTGGATCCCAAAACGGCCGATGTGTTATTGCCGCAGGGAACCGTACTTGATGAGAATAATCTGCGCTTAATTGGTGAACATGGCGTTCCGGAAATCATGATTCAGGGCGAGACTGAGGAAACAGAAGCCGATGTCGCCTGGGCAGCCGGTGCTGAGACCATTATGCTTGGCGCACCGGAAGAAAAAGTCCGGGAAGCTCTTAAAGAGGCCATGATCCGGGAGATGCTGGGTAAAAACACAACCGAAGCTATTAAAACCAGTGAAGGTGTGGAACTGGTTCCGGCAGACACCCCCTTCACGGAAGAGCACATAGAAGCCGTTCTGGCCAGCTCGGTCAAAGAAGTTAAGGTGCGGAACAATAATGTCAGAGGCATCGAAGTGGAAGCCATCAAAGAAGGCTCAGGCATTATTGAATCACTGAAAGACCGCATTGTCGGCAGAATGTCGGCAGAAGACATTCTTGATCCGGCCACCGGTGAGGTTATTGTCAGAATCAATGACCTGATTACCGAAAGCCTGGCCGACAAGGTCGTTAAAGTGCGGGAAAAAGTCGCTATTCGCTCGGTGCTTACCTGCCGTTCACGTTATGGCGTATGCATTAACTGCTATGGCCGCAACCTGGGCACAAGCCATATGGTGGATGTCGGTGAGGCTGTCGGCATTATTGCCGCCCAGTCCATTGGTGAGCCTGGTACCCAGCTTACCATGAGAACCTTCCATACCGGCGGTGTTGCCGGTGATGATATTACCCAGGGTTTGCCGAGGGTAGAAGAGTTGTTTGAAGCCCGCAAGCCGAAACGCCAGGCTATCATTACCGAAGTGGCCGGCCGGGTGGAAGTGAAAGAAATCAAAGGTATGCGCAAGGTTACCGTTTATCCGGCAGACGCTTCGCTTGGCGAAGAACGCGTATATCAGATACCTTATGGTGCAAGACTTATTGTCAGCGACGGCCAGGAGGTTGAAGCCGGCGACCGTCTGACAGAAGGTGCAGTTAATCCGCATGATATTCTCCGGGTTAGCGGCCTTAAAGCCACGCAGCGCTATTTGGTATATGAAGTACAGAAAGTATACAAATCTCAGGGTGTTGAAATTAACGACAAACACATTGAGGTCATGGTTCGCCAGATGCTGCACAAGGTTAAAGTGGAAGAAGCCGGTGATACCGAACTTCTGCCAGGCGAGTACATTGACCTTAACACCTTCGAGGAAGAGAATGCCAATGCCATTGAGGCAGGTGGGGACCCGGCCATTGCCAGACCGATTCTGCTGGGTATCACTAAGGCATCACTGGCGACAGATTCCTTCCTGTCGGCCGCATCCTTCCAGGAGACCACCCGTGTACTTACTGAAGCTGCCATCAAAGGCAAGGTTGATCCGCTCTTAGGCTTGAAAGAGAACGTCATTATCGGTAAGCTTGTTCCTGCCGGCACCGGCATGAGCCGTTACCGCAATGTTCATCTCAGAAAGCCTCCGGTAGAGCTGGTTACCGAATAGATACAATATCATGTAACACTAACAACCGGGGACGGGAACAAAACCGTCCCCGGTTTTGTTGAAAAAAGGTGCATAAACCCAGTGTTTATGGGCATTAATAACCAGTGGCAAATAGTGCCGGCGATACACCCGGTTTAGTGGATTTAAATCACTGCAGAAAATCTAATAGTTTATTGACATTTGATATATGAAATGGTAATATATTAGAGTGCCTTGAAAAACATCACTTATTTTTCCAAAGGAGTTGGAATTGTGAGCAGTGAGGAACTTGAAGGGTTAAAGACTGCCAGGAAAGCCATTGGCGCTAAACAAGCAGTGCGGGCTGTGGAAAAGGGTCTGGCCGCTAAGGTATACCTTGCTGATGATGCCGACCGGCGGGTGGTTGCGCCGCTTGCGCAATTATGCGACCAAAAAGGAATTGAGGTTAACGAAAAAATGACCATGACTGAGCTTGGTAAAGCTTGCGGCATTGAAGTGGGCGCTGCGGCTGTAGCTCTTTTAAAATAGCCGGTCAGTGGGACAGGTCGTTAATAATTTTGCCAACTGCATGCCGGCTGGCGAAATTTTTAATAATAAATAACGAGATTGGGGAAGGAGGTGCGCTAAATAACATGCCAACAATTAGTCAGTTAGTGCGCAAAAGCCGGGAGCAACTGGTGCAAAAATCCACCGCTCCTGCATTGAAAGAATGTCCGCAAAAACGTGGCGTATGCACGAGAGTATATACAACTACTCCGAAAAAACCTAACTCTGCACTCCGCAAAGTTGCCCGTGTACGCTTAACTAACGGCATCGAAGTAACTGCCTACATCCAGGGTATCGGTCACAATCTGCAGGAACACTCGGTTGTATTGATCCGTGGCGGCAGGGTAAAAGATTTGCCAGGCGTACGTTATCACATTGTCCGTGGTGCTCTTGACACCGCTGGTGTTGCCAAACGCAACCAGGGCCGTTCTAAATACGGAGCCAAAAGAGCAACCGCTGCCAAGAAATAGTTGTTAAGAGACCTGCAGAGTTTTGGAAGAAGGAGGGATACTGATGCCAAGAAAAGGTGCTGTTCCCAAGCGGGATGTATTGCCGGATCCGGTATATAACTCCAAGCTTGTCACCAGATTTATCAATAAAATTATGTTGGACGGCAAGAAAGGCGTTGCCGAGAACATTGTATATGACGCGTTTGAAACCATTCGCGCTAAAACCGGCAAAGACCCGATGGAAGTATTTGAAGTTGCGCTTAAAAACGTAATGCCGGTTCTTGAAGTTCGTGCCCGTCGTGTTGGTGGCGCTAACTATCAGGTGCCTGTTGAAGTGCGGCCTGACCGCAAGCTGTCACTGGGCATTCGCTGGTTGGTTGGCTATTCGCGCAAACGTGGTGAAAAAACCATGCACGAGCGTCTGGCTTCGGAATTGATGGATGCCGCAAACAATGCTGGTGCATCTGTTAAGAAGCGTGAAGATACCCATAAAATGGCTGAAGCCAATAAGGCTTTTGCACATTACCGCTGGTAATAATCGAGGTTCGGGTATAAAATCTGTCCGATTAAAGGGTTGCGTAAGCAACCCGTTCTTAAATCGAATGGGTAACCACCCGGACGCACAATACTAAGGAGTGAAGATAGTGGCCCGAAAGTTTCCTCTTGAAAAGACGCGGAACATCGGTATCATGGCGCACATCGACGCTGGCAAGACCACTACCACCGAACGCATACTGTTTTATACCGGCAAAGTACACAAGATTGGCGAAGTGCATGATGGCGCTGCGACTATGGACTGGATGGTGCAGGAGCAAGAGAGAGGTATCACCATTACCTCGGCGGCCACTACAGCCCAATGGGATGGGCATCGTATTAACATCATTGACACACCAGGACACGTGGACTTTACAGTTGAAGTAGAACGTTCGTTGAGAGTGCTTGACGGCTCGGTTGCAGTTTTCTGTGCCAAAGGCGGCGTAGAGCCGCAATCAGAAACTGTCTGGCGCCAGGCTGACAAATACGGGGTTCCCCGTATGGCGTATGTAAATAAAATGGATATCACCGGCGCGGATTTCTACCGGGTTGTTGATATGATGAAAAGCCGTCTTGGTGCTAATGCGGTGCCGATTCAACTGCCAATAGGCTTTGAAGATACCTTCAAGGGCTTTGTGGACCTTGTTGAAATGAAAGCTGTTGTTTACACCGATGATCTGGGCAAGGTAAGCGAAGCTGCCGTAATCCCTGAAGATATGGCTGAAAATGTAGAGCTTTATCGGCAAAATCTCTTGGACGCAGTTGCTGAGAGCGATGATGAGCTGATGATGAAATACCTCGAAGGAGAAGAACTGACCCTCGAGGAAATCAAGGCAGCGATTCGTCGTGCCACCATTGCTTGTAAAATGACACCTGTAATTTGTGGTTCATCTTACAAAAACAAAGGTGTACAGCCGCTTTTGGATGCTGTTGTCGCCTATATGCCGGCACCGACTGATATCCCGGCCATTCAGGGTGTTAACCCTGACACCGGTGAAGCAGATGAACGTGCAGCTGACGATAGCCTGCCGTTCTCGGCATTGGCCTTTAAGATTATGGCTGACCCCTATGTTGGTAAGCTGGCATTCTTCAGAGTGTATTCCGGTCAGTTGGCCTCCGGTTCCTATGTGTATAACTCAACAAAAGGCAAACGTGAGCGCATTGGCCGTATTCTCCAGATGCACGCTAATCACCGGGAAGAGATTGAAATCGTTTACACCGGCGACATTGCTGCTGCCGTAGGGCTTAAAGACACCACCACCGGTGATACGCTCTGTGACGATAAAAACATCATTATTCTGGAATCTATGGTTTTCCCTGACCCGGTTATCTCGATAGCTGTTGAACCGAAAACCAAAGCTGACCAGGAAAAAATGGGTGTGGCCCTTAATCGTCTGGCTGAAGAAGATCCTACCTTCAAAATGCACACTGATCAGGAGACTGGACAGACCATTATTTCCGGTATGGGTGAACTTCATCTTGACATTATTGTTGACCGGATGCTTAGGGAATTTAAGGTGGGTTGCAACGTCGGCAAACCTCAGGTTGCTTACCGTGAGACCATCCGTAAAGCCGTTAAAGCAGAAGGCAAATTTGTCCGTCAGTCCGGCGGCCGTGGTCAATATGGCCATTGCTGGCTGGAAATAGAGCCGCTTGAGCCCGGCCAAGGATTTATCTTTGAAAACAAAGTTGTCGGTGGTGCTATTCCTAAAGAATACATCAACCCGATTGAAGCCGGTATTAAAGAAGCTATGGAAACCGGCGTATCAGCCGGCTATCCGATGGTTGATATTAAGGTAACCGTTGTTGACGGTTCTTACCATGATGTTGACTCCTCGGAAATGGCTTTCAAAATTGCTGGTTCAATGGGCTTTAAAGCCGGTGCAGCCAAAGCTGGTCCGGTTATCCTGGAGCCATACGCGAAAGTGGAAGTTATTGTGCCGGAAGATTACATGGGTGATGTTATCGGCGACTTAAACTCCCGCCGCGGCCGGATCGAAGGCATGGAAGCACGCTCAGGCGCTCAATCCATTAAAGCCTTTGTACCGATCTCCGAGATGTTTGGTTATGCAACCGACCTGCGCTCCAAGACACAGGGACGTGGCAACTACTCCATGGAATTTGACCATTACGAAGAAGTGCCCAAAAATATTGCTGAAGTTATTTCAGCGAAAAATAAATAAGCAGATTTAATAAACTTAGGAGGTAACACTCAATGGCTAAGAAAAAGTTTGAAAGAAACAAACCCCACGTTAACATTGGCACCATCGGTCACGTTGACCATGGTAAAACCTCACTGACTGCCGCAATTACCATGACCCTGGCAAAACAAGGCGGCGCAGAATTCATGGCCTATGACCAAATCGACAAAGCCCCGGAAGAAAGAGAACGCGGTATTACCATCAACACCTCACACGTGGAATACGAAACTGCAAACCGCCACTATGCTCACGTTGACTGCCCGGGCCACGCCGACTATGTAAAAAACATGATTACCGGCGCAGCCCAAATGGACGGTGCTATCCTGGTTGTATCGGCCGCCGACGGCCCGATGCCGCAAACCCGTGAACACATCCTGCTGTCCCGTCAGGTAGGCGTACCTGCCATGGTTGTATTCTTAAACAAAGCCGACCTGGTTGATGACGCAGAACTGATGGAACTGGTAGAAATGGAAGTTCGCGAACTTCTCTCCAGCTACGAATTCCCTGGTGATGACATCCCGGTAGTAAGCGGTTCTGCCGTTAAAGTTCTTAACTGCGGCTGCGCTAAAGCCGAATGCGAATGGTGCGGTAAAATCCACGAGCTTATGGCAAAAGTGGACGAATACATTCCGACCCCGGAACGCGCTACCGACAAGCCTTTCCTGATGCCTGTAGAAGACGTGTTCACAATCACCGGTCGTGGTACAGTAGCCACCGGCCGTGTAGAACGCGGTGTGGTAAAAGTAAGTGATACCATCGAAATCGTTGGTATGACCGATAAACCGAAATCCACAGTAGTAACCGGTGTAGAAATGTTCCGGAAACTTCTGGATTCGGCAGTAGCCGGCGACAACATCGGCGCGCTCTTGCGTGGTGTAGAGCGTAAAGAAATCGAGCGCGGCCAAGTACTTGCCAAGCCTGGTTCCATTAAACCTCACACCAAATTCAAAGGCGAAGTATACGTATTGTCCAAAGAAGAAGGCGGCCGCCATACCCCGTTCTTCACCAACTATCGTCCGCAGTTCTACTTCAGAACAACTGACGTAACCGGTGTTGTAAATCTGCCGGAAGGTGTAGAAATGGTAATGCCTGGCGACAACATTCAAATGAGCATCGAGCTCATCACCCCGATCGCTATCGAAGAAGGTCTGCGTTTCGCTATTCGCGAAGGCGGCCGTACTGTTGGCGCCGGTGTTGTAACCGCTGTTACCGAGTAATAAAAAAAGTTTAACATAGTATCCGGCAAGGGCGGCGTGGCCGCCTTTTGCCAGGATATTGGACCGGCGATGACGTGGAAGGTGGCCCGCACGCGCGGGGAAATTTCCACCGAGAATGTCCGTTCAGAGAAACTGGGCGATAAGGAGGAATAAATAAATGGCTAAACAGCAAAAAATCAGAATCCGCCTCAAGGCGTATGACCACAAGGCGCTTGATCAAAGTGCGGCCAAGATTGTTGAAACCGCAAAACGTACTGGCGCTATGGTTTCCGGCCCTATTCCGCTTCCTACGGAGAAAAACATTTTCACTATTTTGCGTTCACCCCATGTCAACAAAGACTCCCGCGAACAATTTGAAATGCGGACACACAAGCGTCTTATTGACATCCTTGAGCCGACCCCCAAGACGGTAGATGCCTTAATGCGTCTCGACTTGCCGGCTGGTGTGGACATCGAAATCAAGCTGTAGGAGGAGGTGCGATAAATGGCTAAAGGAATTTTAGGAAAAAAACTGGGTATGACCCAAATCTTTACGGCTGAGGGTAGAGTTATTCCGGTTACTGTTATTGAAGCCGGCCCCAACGTCGTAGTACAAAACAAGACAGTTGAAAATGATGGCTACAATGCAGTGCAGCTTGGGTTTGGCGCTGTCAAAGACAAACATGTCAACAAGCCGATGAAGGGTCACTTTGCAAAGGCCAACGTCAAACCGGTAAAATTCATTCGTGAGCTGCGCCTGCCTGGAGCTTCTGAATATACAGTAGGTCAAGTTCTGAGCGCTGATGTATTCAGCGAAGGAGAACTCATTGATGTGACCGGTACTGCTAAAGGAAAAGGCTTTGCCGGCGGCATTAAGCGGCATAACTTTGCTCGTGGACCTATGGGTCACGGTTCCAAATCCCATCGTGAGCCTGGTACCATCGGTTCCAGAATGAGCGGTGGCGGTGGTAAAGTATTCAAAGGCAAGAAACTTCCCGGACGCATGGGCGGACAAAAAGTAACCGTTCAGCGCCTGCAAGTTGTTCGTGTGGATGTGCCCCGTAACCTGCTGTTGGTTAAAGGCGCGGTTCCCGGACCTAAAGGCAGTTTCGTTGTTGTTAGAAATACAGTAAAACCCGTTAAGTAATCTTAGGCTTGCGACTTTGCGGCAAACCGCAAAGCGTGGGCTCATAGCATCGAAAGGAGGATGTGCTATATGCCGAAAGTGGCAATATATGATATGACCGGTGCACAAACCGGTGAAATGGAACTCAATGATAACGTATTTGGCGTAGAAATAAACGAAGCCGTGGTTCATCAGGCTGTTGTTATGCAACTGGCAAGCCAGCGTCAAGGCACTCACGCGACTAAGACCAGAGCAATGGTACGCGGTGGCGGCAGAAAACCCTGGAAACAAAAAGGTACCGGCCGGGCACGGGCTGGCACCATCCGTTCCCCATTGTGGGTGGGTGGCGGCACTGTATTTGGACCGCATCCGCGCAGCTACAAATTCAGCATGCCGAGAAAAGTCCGCCGTTTGGCGATTAAATCAGCACTGACTGCGAAAGTGAATGCTGGTGGCCTGGTGGTTGTTGAAACCATTAATTTTGAAGCTCCAAAAACCAAAGATGTAATAAAATTCCTTGGTAACTTTGAAGCACAGGAAGCCAAAGCCCTCATCATCACCGCAGACAATGACGAGATTGTAGCAAAATCGTCCCGTAACCTTCCTGGTGTAAAAGCCATTGGAACTATTGGACTTAATGTATACGATCTGCTGCACCATGATAAAGTGCTGGTAACCAAAGAGGCAGTCGCCAAGATTGAGGAGGTGCTGGCATAATGGCAAATCCACGCGACGTACTTCTTAGACCATACATTACTGAAAAAACCACAGCATTGATGGCTGAAAACAAATACACTTTTGTTGTGCCGCTTACCGCCAACAAAATTGAAATTCGCCAAGCTGTTGAACAAATCTTCAAAGTAAAAGTTCTTGATGTTAACACAATCCGCGTAATGGGTAAAACCAAGCGGATGGGCAAGAACCTTGGCAAACGTTCGGACTTCAAAAAAGCCATTGTAAAACTGGCTCCCGGCGAGCGTATTGAATTCTTTGAAGGTGTATAACCAGAATTTCCTAAAAAGGAGGGGCACACATGCCAGTTAAAAGTTTTAAACCATACGCTCCTGGCAGAAGATTTATGACGGTAGCCGATTTTTCGGACATTACCGCAGATCGTCCCGAGCGTTCCCTGACCGAGCGCCTGCAAAAACACGCCGGTCGCAACCAGCAAGGTCGTTTGACTGTCCGGCATCAAGGCGGCGGCCACAAGCGTCTGTATCGTATCATTGACTTTAAGCGCAACAAAGACGGTATTCCGGCAAAAGTTGCTACTATTGAATATGATCCCAACCGTTCGGCACGGATTGCACTGCTGCATTATGCTGACGGCGAAAAGCGTTATATTCTTGCTCCTAACGGCCTTAAAGTAGGCGATACCATTATGAGCGGCCCGGAATCTGATATCAAAGTGGGCAATGCATTGCCGCTTAAGAATATGCCGGTAGGTACGCAAATCCATAACATTGAGATGAAAATCGGTAAAGGCGGCCAAATGGTTCGTTCAGCCGGTGCTTCGGCTCAGCTTATGGCTAAAGAGGGCAGCCACGCACTTCTCCGACTGCCGTCAGGCGAACTGAGAAAAGTTCATATTAACTGCCGGGCTACTGTTGGGCAGGTAGGCAATCTTGAGCATGAAAACATCACTATCGGCAAAGCCGGCCGTTCACGCTGGCTGGGTATCCGCCCTGCCAACCGCGGTGTTTCCATGAACCCGATCGACCATCCGCATGGTGGTGGCGAAGGCCGCTCGCCGGTTGGCCGCAAACATCCGGTTACTCCTTGGGGCAAATGCGCTATGGGTGCCAAAACCCGTAGAAGCAAAGCTTCTGATAAATTGATCGTTAAGAGACGTAGTAGTCGCGGCAGTCGATAAATTCGAAGTTCTTGGTTCGATACGTCGAAGCCCGCAGGGAAAGCCGGAGGGTGCTCCCGCGAACTTGCGAATATACGAACTCGCGAACATGCCAACACACGAAAGGAGGCTATTTAGGTGTCAAGATCCATTAAAAAGGGACCTTATGTGCATGAAAGCCTGCTCAAGAAAATTGATGCACTTAATGCCAATAACGATAAAAAGGTTATCAAAACCTGGTCACGCAGCTCGACCATTCTGCCAGCCTTTGTTGGTCACACCATCGCTGTCCATGACGGCCGCAAACATGTACCGGTATATGTTACTGAAGACATGGTTGGTCACAAGCTTGGCGAATTTGCGCCCACCCGGACTTACAAAGGCCACAGCGGCTCGGAACGGTCCACCGGCGTAAGATAGTACTCTTAGCAAAAATCCGGAACTGATAATAGCCGGAAGGGGGTTAAATAATGGAAGCTAAAGCAATTGCCAGACACATTCGCATTGCTCCCCGTAAAATCCGCATCGTAATTGACTTAATTCGCGGCAAGAACGTGGGCGAGGCTTTTGCAATTTTAAAGCATACTCCGAAAGTCGGAGCTGAGGTTTTGGAAAAGGTACTGAAATCAGCTATCGCTAATGCTGAGCACAACTATGACCTGAACGTTGATGCACTTTACATCTCACAGGCGTTTGTTGATCAGGGCCCGACCTTAAAACGCATTCATCCGCGTTCACGCGGTCAGGCGTTCAAGATTTTAAAGCGTACCAGCCACGTAACATTGGCCGTTAAAGAAAGATAAGCTAGGACGAAGGAGGGAAATTTAGTGGGTCAAAAAGTTAATCCGCATGGTCTTCGCCTTGGCATTATCAAAACTTGGGATGCAAGATGGTATGCCGATAAAGACTATGCTAAAAATCTGCATGAAGATATCAAAATCCGTGATATGCTGAAAGAAAAACTTTACACTTCAAATGTGTCGCAAATCATTATTGAGCGTGCGGCTAACCGGGTGAAAGTTACTATTCATACTGCTAAGCCAGGTATGGTAATCGGACGTGGCGGCAGTGGGATTGAAAATATCAAAAAATGGCTTAAAGAGCTTACCGGCAAAAACATTGACGTAAACATTGCCGAAATCAAGCAAGCCGAACTGGATGCTACCTTAGTTGCGGAAAACATTGCCGCTCAGCTTGAAAAGCGTATTGCTTTCCGCCGGGCGATGAAGCAATCAGTAACCCGTACCATGCGTATGGGAGCAAAAGGAATCAAAGTAATGGTTGGCGGTCGTTTGGGCGGCGCTGAAATTGCCCGTACCGAAAGCTACCGTGAAGGCAGTATTCCTTTGCACACCCTGCGTGCCGATATTGATTACGGCACAGCAGAAGCACACACCACCTATGGCCGTATTGGCGTAAAAGTTTGGATTTACAAAGGCGAAATTCTGCCTGAAGCCAAAAAAACTGTTGTCGCCGCTGCCGTTGAAGGGGGCGAAAAATAATGCTGATCCCAAAAAGAGTAAAGCATCGCAAACAATTCCGCGGACGTATGACCGGTAAAGCCACTAAAGGCAATACTGTATCCCATGGCGAATTCGGACTTGTTGCTCTCGAGCCGGCTTGGATTACCAACCGTCAAATCGAAGCAGCCCGTATTGCTATGACCCGTTACATTAAACGGGGTGGTAAAGTTTGGATCAAAATATTCCCGGACAAGCCGATTACTGCTAAGCCGGCCGAAACTCGCATGGGTAGCGGTAAAGGTTCACCTGAATATTGGGTAGCTGTTGTTAAGCCAGGTCGTGTTATGTTTGAAATGGACGGTGTGGCTGAAGAAGTAGCCCGTGAAGCTATGCGTCTGGCAGCTCACAAACTGCCGATCAAAACCAAATTCGTTAAGCGGGAGGATACCGCTCATTTGGATATGGACGCACCGGGCGTCAATGCTAAACTGGGTGGTGAAATAAATGAAGGCTAATGATATCCGCGATATGAGTGCAGCCGAACTTGACCAAAACCTGAACAAGTTAAAAGAAGAATTGTTCAACCTGCGGTTCCAACACGCAACCGGCCAATTGGATAACCCAATGCGGATTCCTGCCGTCAAGAAAACAATTGCCCGTATCAAAACCGTTCAGCGTCAACGTGAACTTAAGGCCCAGTAATTTGGGGGCGCAATGTTAATGAGTGAAGGGAGGCAATGACTAGTGACCGTTGAAAGAAACGAACGCAAGGTCCGGATTGGCAAAGTCGTAAGCGACAAAATGGAAAAAACAGTTGTAGTGGCCGTGGAACGTTTAGTACGGCACCCACTGTACCATAAATCGGTTAAACAAACCGTGAAGTTTAAAGCTCATGATGAGAATAACGAAAGCCATATCGGCGATACCGTTAAAATTATGGAAACCCGCCCGCTTTCCAAAGAAAAACGCTGGCGCGTAGTGGAAGTTCTCGAAAGAGCAAAGTAGTATTTAGTTAAACCAAGCAAGCTAGCTTCTAATGCTCGGCTGCCACGCGCATCGAGCCTCATGAGGAAGGAGGATAAGCACTATGATTCAACAGCAGACCATCATGAATGTTGCTGATAATACCGGCGCCAAACAAATTATGTGCATCCGCGTACTGGGTGGCTCATATCGCCGCTATGCCAACATTGGCGATGTTATCGTTGCATCCGTTAAAGACGCTACACCCGGTGGCGTTGTCAAGAAAGGCGATGTAGTTAAAGCCGTTGTCGTTCGCTCCAAAAAAGGATTACGCCGTCCGGACGGCTCCTATATCCGGTTTGACGAAAATGCCGCAGTTGTTATTAAAGAAGACAAAAGCCCGAGAGGTACACGGATATTTGGACCAGTAGCCCGCGAGCTCAGGGACAAAGAATTCATGAAAATTATCTCACTGGCACCGGAAGTTATCTAGATTAAGGAGGTGTCCTTAAGTGTCAGAAGCTCAAAAGCTGCACGTTAAAAAAGGCGACAAAGTCGTCGTGCTGTCTGGTAAAGACAAAGGCAAAGAAGGCAAAATAGTTGAAGCTCTGCCGAAAAAGGGCAAAGTTGTGATTGAAGGCGTAAACAAAGTAAAACGCCACACTAAGCCGAGCCAAAAAGCTCCCCAGGGCGGCATTATTGTGAAAGAAGCTCCTATTGCTTCGGCCAAAGTTATGCTTGTTTGCCCGGCATGCGACAAACCTACCCGCATTAAAAAATCGCAGCAGGCCAGTGGCTCGTTTGTCCGTGCCTGCAAAAAATGCGGCGAAGTTATTGATAAAGATAAGTAAAACCATTCTTTCCTGAAAGGAGGTTAACTCATGGCTACAACCAGACTTAAAGAAAAATATGCAAATGAAGTAGCGCAAGCTATGATGCAGAAATTTGGATACAAAAACGTCATGGAAATTCCCAAAGTCGAGAAAGTGGTTATCAACATGGGTGTTGGCGAAGCAGTAGGCAACCCCAAAGTTCTCGATGCGGCTGTAAATGATATGACTTTAATCGCCGGTCAAAAACCGGTTATAACCAGAGCAAAAAAATCCATCGCTGCTTTCAAAATTCGTGAAGGTATGCCGATTGGTGCCAAAGTTACCATGCGCGGTGAACGGATGTATCAATTCCTTGATAAACTGTTCAACATCGCATTGCCCCGGGTACGTGACTTCCGCGGTATTAACCCGAAAGCTTTCGACGGACGCGGCAACTATACGCTTGGTGTTAAAGAGCAATTGATCTTCCCGGAAATTGACTACGATAAAGTGGACAAAATCCGCGGTATGGATATCATCATTGTTACCACCGCCAAGACTGACGAAGAAGCAAGAGAGTTACTGAAACTAATGGGTATGCCATTTAGCGCATAATTGAATCTGTCCATTAACGCCCGTCTCTAGATGGGACAGTTTAAACAGAAGGAGGGAATTCGGTGGCCAAAAAGGCTTTGATTGAGAAATGGAAAAACGAGCCTAAATTTAAGGTGCGTAAGTATAACCGCTGCAAAATTTGCGGACGTCCGCACGGATATATGCGTAAATTCGAAATGTGCCGGATTTGTTTCCGGGAACTGAGCTACAAAGGCGCCATTCCTGGAGTAACCAAGGCAAGCTGGTAGTAGCAGCAACATATAGGAAGGGGGTTCTAACACATGGTAATGACCGATCCGATTGCAGATATGCTTACGCGCATTCGCAACGCCAACTCGGTTTATCACGATAAAGTCGAGATTCCGGCATCGAAAATTAAACAAGCCGTAGTCCAAATCCTGAAAGACGAAGGTTTTGTTAAAGATTACGACATGATCCAAGATGGCAAGCAGGGAATGCTGCGGGTTAGCCTAAAATACGGCCCAAATCGCGAAAAAGTAATTACAGGAATCAAGCGCATTTCTAAGCCCGGTCTTCGCGTTTATGCTAAGAAAGAACAGTTGCCGCGCGTACTGGGTGGTCTCGGGATTGCGATTATCTCAACATCAAAAGGCATCATGAGCGATAAAACCGCTCGTAAAGAAGGTCTGGGCGGCGAAGTAATCGCATACGTTTGGTAGTCTAGTGATACAGGAGGTGCAATATGTCTAGAATTGGTAGGACTCCCATAGCTGTTCCTGCTGGCGTTACCGTAACCATCGGCGACAGCAATTTCGTAACAGTTAAAGGCCCTAAAGGCGAACTGACCCGCCAACTCCACCCTGATATGATTATCGAGCTGGAAGGCAGCGTCATCAACGTCAAGCGGCCTACAGATAATAAACAACACCGTTCGCTCCACGGTTTGACCCGGACGTTGGTCAGCAATATGGTAACCGGAGTAACCCAGGGTTTCGCGAAAACCTTAGAGATTGCCGGTGTAGGCTATCGTGCTGCTAAAGCTGGTCAAAAACTGGCGCTTACCTTAGGCTTCTCCCATCCGTTGGAAGTTGAACCGCCTACAGGTATCACCATTGATGTTCCCGCACCTAACCGGATTGTTGTCTCCGGTATTGATAAAGAAGCGGTCGGTGCACTTGCTGCTAAAATTCGCGGTTATCGCGAACCGGAACCGTATAAAGGTAAAGGCATCAAATACGAAGGCGAAATTATCCGCCGCAAAGTCGGTAAAGCCGGCGGTAAAGGCAAGAAATAAACTCAAAAAAGGTAATTTAGGCGAAAGGAGTGAACACCTTGCTGCGTAAACCAAGCAAAAACATCGCGCGCCAAAAGCGGCAATTAAGAGCACGGAAAACTCTGATTGGCACCGTTGAACGCCCGCGTCTAAACGTATTCCGCAGTTTGAAGCATATTTATGCTCAGATTATCAACGATAAAACCGGTACTACCTTAGTAGCGGCCAGCACACTGGATAAAGACATCAGTGCTAAAGTTGAATACGGTGGAAATACAGATGCAGCCAAAGCTGTAGGCGAGGCAATCGCTAAACGGGCCCTCGAAAAAGGAATCACTAAAGTGGTATTTGACCGCGCCGGCTATATCTATCACGGCCGCGTGGCTGCTCTGGCAGCTGCTGCACGCGAAGCCGGACTTGAATTCTAAGAAAAGGAGGGAAATTAGTGGCTAGAATTGATTATACCGGTCTTGACCTTAAAGAAAGAGTAGTGTTCATTAACCGGGTTGCTAAGGTAGTAAAAGGCGGCAGACGCTTTTCCTTCAGTGCGCTGGTAGTTGTCGGCGACGGCGACGGCCATGTCGGTTTCGGCTTGGGCAAAGCTGCCGAAGTACCGGAAGCTATTCGTAAAGGCGTAGAAGACGCTAAAAAAAGTCTTATCAAGGTTCCTCTTGTCGGCACCACCATTCCCCATCAAATTACAGGTGAATTTGGCGCAGGCAAGGTATTGTTAAAGCCTGCCTCCGAAGGTACTGGCGTAATTGCCGGCGGTCCGGCCCGTGCGGTGCTTGAACTTGCTGGTATTAAAGATATCTTAACCAAATCACTTGGTTCATCTAATGCCAACAACGTAGTACGTGCCACCATAGTCGGCCTTAGCCAACTTAAACGCGCTGAAGAAGTTGCCAGCCTGCGCGGCAAGACCGTTCAGGAACTGTTGGGTTAAGGAGGTAACATCATGGCGAAAATCAAAATTACTTTGACCCGTAGCTTGATTGGCAGACCCGAAGACCAACGCGCAACCGTAAAAGCTTTAGGTCTCAAGAAAACC
Organism: Sporomusa sphaeroides DSM 2875; assembly: GCF_001941975.2. NCBI lineage: Bacteria > Bacillati > Bacillota > Negativicutes > Selenomonadales > Sporomusaceae > Sporomusa > Sporomusa sphaeroides. The sequence continues at coordinate 526,808 of NZ_CP146991.1, forward strand.
AACAGCTCGGTCGTACAGGAAGATAATGCGGTAATCAGAGGCATGGTTCGCAAAGTAGAACACCTTGTTACTGTAGCAGAAGTAGCTGAATAAATTACAAAATGGCGTTAGCCAATATACTAGTTCAAGGAGGTGCTGTTAATGAAATTACATGAATTAGCTCCAGCGCCTGGTTCAAAAAAAGTTCGCACCCGTGTAGGCCGTGGACTTGGTTCCGGTCTTGGTAAAACTTCCGGTAAAGGCCACAAAGGTCAAAAAGCCCGTGCCGGCGGCGGTGTGCGTCCTGGTTTTGAAGGCGGCCAAAAGCCCTTGTACTTAAGATTGCCCAAACGTGGCTTCACCAATATATTTGCCAAAGAATACAGCGAAGTTAACGTAGCTGTACTCAACCGCTTTGATAACGGAACGGTGGTTGATCTTGAGGCATTGGTAGAAGCTGGTGTAATCAAAAAAGTGCTTGACGGTCTTAGAATCTTAGGCAATGGCGAGCTTAACAAGGCTCTAACAGTAAAAGCCAATGGCTTTACTAAGTCGGCCGCTGAAAAAATTCAGGCAGCCGGCGGTTCTGTCGAGGTGATTTAATTGCTGGCAGGGCTCTCGAACGTTTTAAAGATTACCGAACTGAGGCAAAAGGTAGTATTTACCTTAATTATGTTCCTGGTGTTTCGCTTAGGCACACATATCCCGGTACCGGGAGTGAATGCCTCTGTCATCGAGCAGCTGTTTACTCAAGGTAATCTGTTTGGGCTTCTGGATATGTTTTCAGGTGGTGCTCTCAGCAAGTTTTCAATTTTTGCGATGAGCATAACGCCCTATATCAATGCCTCGATTATCATGCAGCTACTCACCGTAGTTGTACCGAAATTTGAGCAATGGTCCAAAGAAGGCGATGAAGGTCGTAAAAAAATTACCCAAATTACCCGCTATGGTACTGTTGTGCTTGGTTTTATCCAAGCCATTGGTATGGCCTTTGGCCTAAAAGTAGCTATCATCAACCCCGGGGTTGGCTCCATCCTTCTTGTGGCGATTACCCTGACCGCAGGAACGACGTTCCTAATGTGGGTGGGTGAGCAAATCACCGATAAAGGGATTGGGAACGGTATCTCGCTTATTATCTTTGCCGGTATCGTATCAAGCCTGCCGGGTGGCATCTATACGATGTTTGAGTATTTGAGTGCCGGAACAATTAGTATATTTAGTCTGCTATTGTTCTTAATAATTGGTTTGGCCATGATTGTATTTGTTATCGCAATACAGCAAGGCCAGCGCAGAATTCCTGTTCAGTATGCCAAACGGGTAGTTGGCCGGAAAATGTATGGTGGCCATTCTACTCACATTCCGCTGAAAGTAAATCAAGCGGGCGTTATTCCGATAATCTTTGCGTCATCTGTGCTGATGTTCCCAGTAACCATTGCTCAGTTTATTAATGTACCCTGGGTAAAAACCGTGGCAGAGTGGTTTGCGTGGGGCACGCCGATACAAACAGTTTTGTATGCGCTCTTAATCGTGTTCTTTACGTATTTCTACACTGCGGTTACTGTGAATATATCAGATATGGCAGAGAACATGAAAAAACACGGCGGATTTATTCCGGGCATCAGGCCGGGTAAACCCACCGCCGATTATTTAGACCGGATTATGACCAGAATTACCCTGGCCGGATCCATATTCTTGGCCATCATCGCCATATTGCCAAACTTCATCGGAGCCATAACCAATATCCAGGGAGTGTATTTTGGCGGTACAGCTCTGCTCATTGTAGTAGGCGTGGCCTTAGACACCATGAAGCAAATTGAGGCGCTGGTACTCATGCGTCATTATCAAGGCTTCATGAAGTAGGAGGTAGTGGTCATGTTTATTCTGTTAATGGGCCCGCCTGGTGCCGGTAAAGGCACCCAGGCGGCCAAACTGGTAGAGAAATTCAAAATTCCCCATATCTCCACAGGAGATATGTTCCGGGCAGCCGTTAAAGAAGGCACCGAGCTTGGAAAACAGGCTAAAGCCTGTATGGATGCGGGTCAACTGGTGCCAGACAGTGTCACTATCGGCATTGTCAAAGAGCGCCTGGCGAAAGAGGATTGCCAAACAGGTTTTATCCTTGACGGTTTTCCCCGTACCACTGTCCAAGCCGAAGCGCTTGACCGCACATTGACAGAGCTCGCCATTAAGCTTGACCGGGTTATTAATATTACGGCTCCGAGTTCAGAATTGGTTGGCCGTATGACCGGCCGCCGGATTTGCAAAAGCTGCGGTGCTACGTATCATGTAGCCTTTAATGCTCCGCAAAAAAGCGGCGTTTGTGACAAATGTAATGGCGAACTGTACCAGCGGGCTGATGATACGGAAGAAACGGTAGTCAACCGCTTATCGGTATATCAAGCGCAAACCCAGCCACTGATTGAGTATTATCAGGATAAGGGACTATATACCGAAATTAACGGGCTTCAACCGATTGACGATGTTCTAAATGATATTGTCGGCAGCTTGCGAGGCGGCCAAGTATGATTATCTTAAAGTCACAAAGGGAACTTAATTACCTGCGTGATGCCGGGCGAATAGTGGCCGAAACGCTTGCAGAAATAAAAAAAGCGGCGCAACCTGATGTCACTACGCTTGAACTTGACAGGATTGCTGAGCAGTATATTAAAAGCAAGGGTGCAACGCCGGCATTTAAAGGCTATCACGGCTTCCCCGGCAATATCTGCGCCTCGATCAACGATGAGGTAGTACATGGCATTCCTGGATTAAAAAGGTTAAAAACTGGAGATAATGTAAGTATTGACATTGGCGCTTTCATTAATGGTTATTGTGGTGACGCTGCGATAACTGTTGCTATCGGTGAAGTAGACGCTGAAGTTGAGAAACTTATCGAAGTAACCGAGCAGTCGTTATATAAAGGGATTGAGCAAGCTATCGCAGGAAATCGCCTGGGCGATATCTCCCATAGCATTCAAGCCTACGCTGAGGGGCATGGTTACGGTGTGGTGCGCGATTTTGTCGGGCACGGCATCGGCAGGAACATGCACGAAGATCCGCAAGTACCTAACTATGGGCTTCCCGGACGCGGCCCGCGATTAAAAGCTGGTATGACATTAGCAATAGAGCCTATGATTAACGCAGGGACTCATGAGGTCAAGACCTTGAGTGACAACTGGACAGTAGTGACTGCTGACGGCAAGCGTTCGGCTCATTTTGAACACACCATTGCCATTACGGCCGATGGTCCGGAAATATTAACAAAACTATAGGAGGAGACGGCTTGTGCCAGATGGAACTATAATCCCGGGGCACATTGTAATATCATCAGCAGGACGTGATGCTGGCCACGCTTATATGGTAATAGGGTGGTATAAGCCGCAAACTCTTCTGGTAGCTGACGGACGCGGACGTAAAGTCACCAGTCCTAAGAAAAAGAACGTTAAACACGTAAGAAGGCTTTCTATTGCTAATCCTATGACGGAAACAGTCACCGGTGCTCTAACAATTACCGATGAAAACATCCGTCAGGCGCTCGCCCAATTTAGGCGGCCGGATAAGCTGGTAAAAGCGGACGAGGAGGAATAGCTCATGTCCAAACAAGATGTAATTGAAGTGGAAGGTACAGTCGTTGAGGCTCTGCCTAACGCTATGTTCCAGGTAAAATTGGAGAACGGTCATATTGTACTGGCGCATGTATCAGGAAAAATTCGCATGAACTTTATTCGGATTTTACCTGGCGATAAAGTTACTATTGAACTAACACCGTACGATTTGAAACGCGGCCGTATTACCTATAGGTTTAAATAGGTTGTTAGTTATCGGTCGTCGGTCGTCAGGTTCTGTCCTGACAACTGGCCACTGACGGCGGATGACCGCTAAAGGGAGGTTTAATTATGAAAGTAAGGCCATCAGTTAAGCCTATATGTGAGAAATGCAAAATCATCAAACGGCATGGCCGGGTAATGGTGATTTGTGAAAATCCCAAACATAAACAAAAACAAGGCTAAAAAAAAGTGAGGGGGTGGATTAAACCATGGCACGTATTGCCGGTGTAGACTTACCGCGTGACAAACGCATTGAAATTGCTTTAACATATATCTATGGTATTGGACTTACCTTATCAAAAGAGATCCTTGCCAAGACCGGAATCAACCCGGACACCAGGACTCGGGACTTGACTGAGGAAGAAGTTGCTAAACTGCGTGAATCCATTGACAAAAACTATCACGTAGAAGGCGACCTTCGTCGGGAAGAAGCTCTAAATATTAAGCGGCTCATTGAGATCGGCTCTTATCGTGGCAAGCGGCATCGCATGGGTCTTCCTGTACGCGGTCAGCGTACCAAGACCAATGCCCGTACCCGCAAAGGCCCGAAACGGACTGTCGGCGCTAAAAAGAAGAAGTAAGGAGGGGTAACCTTTGGCTCAAAAGAAAGTTGCAAGACCAAAACGCAGAGAACGTAAAAATATAGAACATGGTGTTGCTCATATTCGTTCGACTTTTAACAACACCATCGTCACCATTACTGATACCAGAGGCAATGCCATTTCCTGGGCAAGCGCTGGCGGACTGGGCTTTAGAGGATCGCGCAAAAGCACACCGTTTGCTGCTCAAATGGCTGCCGAAACTGCAGCTAAAGCTGCCATGGAACATGGCCTCAAGCAAATCGAAGTATTTGTAAAAGGTCCCGGATCAGGCCGTGAAGCGGCTATCCGCTCCCTTCAGGCTGCTGGCCTTGAAGTAAATATGATTAAAGACGTAACACCCATTCCGCATAATGGATGCCGTCCGCCGAAAAGAAGAAGAGTTTAAGGAATTGGGAGGTGTTTGGTAAGAATGGCAAAATATACAGGACCTGTTTGCAGATTATGCCGCCGCGAAGGTGCAAAACTGTATCTTAAAGGCGACAGATGCTATAGTGATAAATGCTCGTTCACAGAGCGCGGCTTTGCTCCCGGCCAGCATGGCGCCGGTCAAACCCGTAAAAAAGTTTCCGAATATGGCATTCAGCTGCGGGAGAAGCAAAAAACCCGCCGTATTTACGGTGTGCTTGAACGCCAATTCCACAACTACTTTGTAAAAGCTGACCGCCAAAAAGGCATTACCGGTGAAAACCTTTTGGTAATGCTGGAAAGAAGACTTGACAATGTTGTTTTCCGCATGGGGCTGGCTGAAAGCCGTAACCAGGCAAGACAACTGGTACGTCACGGACTTATCAGAGTTAACGGCCGCCGCGTCAACATTCCGTCTTTCCTGGTAAAAGCAGGCGACGCTGTTGGTGTACGCGAAGAAAGTAAACAATCACCTATTATCAAAAAAATTGCTGAATCTTTAGGATCTAAGCAAGCTCCGGCTTGGCTTGAAGTGAATGCTGAAGATATGAGCGGTAAGGTTATGCGCTACCCCACCCGGGAGGAAATTGATATTCCTATCCAGGAGCATCTCATTGTCGAGTTGTATTCAAGATAATCTGCCCTCAACCGTGGCGATGGCGTAACGTAAGAGTTTGGCCAAATGAGGAGGGTTTTTCCGGATGATTGAAATCGAAAAACCGAAGATCGATATAGTGGAAATAAGTGAAGACAACCGATATGGCAAATTTGTATGGGAACCGCTTGACAGGGGCTTTGGCATTACGCTGGGCAACAGTTTAAGACGGGTACTTCTCTCCTCTTTGCCTGGCGCGGCTGTAACCTCGGTGAAAATCGACGGTGTACTTCACGAATTTGCCACTATCCCCGGTGTTCGGGAGGACGTCACCGACATAATTCTCAACCTAAAAGAATTGTGTATTAAAATGCATAGTGACGAGCCAAAAGTTTTACTGGTTGAAGCGTCTGAAGACGGTGAAATCACCGCAGGCGATATTAAGGCCGACGCTGACATTGAAATTCTAAACCCTGAACTCCACTTGGCGACAGTAGGTGCCGGCGGCAAGCTCCGCATGGAAATCATGGTTGAAAAAGGCAAAGGCTATGTACCGGCTGACAAAAATAAAAAGCCCGACCATGTCATCGGGGTTATACCTATTGACTCCATCTTCTCGCCCATTGTCCGCGTCAATTATAACGTATCCGACACCCGTGTCGGCAACGTAACCAATTATGACAAGCTGACATTGGAAGTATGGACAGATGGCAGTATGCGTCCCGAAGAAGCTGTCAGCAAAGCTGCTGGCATAATGGTGTCGCACCTGAAATTATTTCAAAATATTGCCGGAGAACCTCCTGAAGAGGATGAGGGTCAGGGTTTGGTTTCTGAAGAACCGGCTGAGGGTAAAAACAGGACAATGGAAATGACCATTGAAGACCTGGACCTCTCGGTGCGTTCTTACAACTGCTTGAAACGGGCCGGAATCAACACTGTGGCTGAACTTGTACAAAAGAGCGAAGAAGATATGATGAAAGTTCGCAACTTGGGCAGGAAGTCACTGGAAGAAGTTAAGAAAAAGATTGTTGAAATGGGTCTGTCACTTGCAGAACACGAAGAGTAAAGGGAGGGAAGAGTTGTGGCCTACAGAAAGTTAGGACGGGACACCAGTGCGCGTAAAGCGTTGTTTCGCAGCATGTTAACTTCCTTCTTTGCATATGAGCGTATTGAGACAACAGAAGCTAAGGCAAAAGAAATCAGCGGCATGGCCGAAAAAATGATCACTTTAGCCAAGCGGGGCGACCTGCATGCACGTCGCCAAGTGTTATCAAGCCTCTACGACGAAGAAGTTGTAACAAAACTGTTTGATGTAATTGCCCCTAAATATGCTGAGCGTCAAGGTGGTTATACCCGGGTGCTTAAGCTGGGACCGCGTCGCGGCGATGCAGCTCCGATGGCGATTATCGAATTAGTGTAACACGTAAAAGACGAGGGCGGCCCGGCGGGTCGCCTTTATTCTTACAAACTATCGGTTTCCTATTCAAATGTCTGACAAGAAGTTATACAATAGACTTGGCGGACTACTAGTCAGCGTACTTTTCGCAAAAGGGGTGCAGCACCTCATATGGGAGAACTTATTAAAATTGAAAACATGCGTCATACCTATCCCGGCTATGATGGCCAGGAGGTCCATGCGCTTACCGATATTAATCTCACCGTTGAACAGGGTGAATTTCTTGCCGTCATTGGCACCAATGGTTCGGGAAAATCAACCCTGGCAAAACATCTCAACGCCCTTATCCTGCCCACCGGCGGTAAGTGCCTGGTAGCCGGCATGGATACTTCCGACCCGGCTAACGTGTGGAACATTCGCCAGCAAGTAGGCATGGTGTTTCAGAATCCTGACAACCAAATTGTGGCTGCGATTGTGGAAGAAGATGTAGCCTTTGGCCCGGAGAATTTAGGTGTACCACCTGCGGAAATTTCCCGGCGGGTGACCGAATCACTGGCACTGGTTAATATGGAGGAATACCGTCATCATGGTCCCCATCTCCTATCCGGCGGACAAAAGCAGCGGGTAGCTATTGCCGGTGTATTGGCAATGCGGCCCAAATGCCTGGTGCTTGATGAACCTACGGCCATGCTGGACCCCCGTGGGCGCAAGGAAGTGCTTGATACCGTGTACCGGTTAAATAAGGAAGGTATTACTGTTGTTTATATTACCCACTTCATGGAAGAAGCGGTTGCTGCCCATCGGGTAGTGGTTATGGAGCAAGGCAAGGTTGTCCTGGAAGGGACACCGGCAGAGGTCTTCTGTCAGGTAGAAAAGTTAAAAGCTATGGGCTTAGATGTTCCGGCAGCGGCAGAAGTGGCTGCCTGCCTGCGGGAGCAAGGCATGACACTGGACGAAACGATAATAAGTGATGAACAACTGGTGGTGGCGCTATGTCCATAAGCTTTGAAAACGTTACCTACACCTATATGCCGAAAACTCCTTATCAGCGGACTGCTATCCAGAATATTAACCTCACCATCCAGAATGGCGAGTTTGTCGGCATTATTGGGCACACCGGTTCAGGCAAATCCACGCTTGTGCAGCATATGAACGGACTGATTACCCCTACCTCCGGCCATGTGCGCGTGGAAGGCATTGACTTAAAGGACAAGAATCAGGCGGCGCGGGATGCCAGACGGCGGGTAGGCATGGTCTTTCAATATCCGGAGCACCAGCTGTTTGAAGAAACCATCTACCAGGATATTGCATTCGGACCTAAAAACTTGAGCATACCGGAAGAGCAAATCGAGAGCCGGGTACGCCGGGCGATGGATTTTGTCGGCCTGGATTTTGCCACCTTTAAAGACCGTTCCCCGTTTAACCTGAGCGGCGGTCAAATGCGCAGGGTAGCCATTGCCGGCGTTATTGCCCTCGAGCCCGCCTATCTGGTGCTGGATGAACCGGCGGCCGGGCTTGATCCGCGCGGGCGTGACGAGATCTTTGGTCAAATTGTCAAGCTGCACCAGCAAACAGATACAACCGTCATATTGGTATCACATAATATGGAGGACGTCGCCCGGTTTGCCACCCGGGTACTGGTGATGAACGGCGGACAAATTACTCTTGACGGGCCGCCGGAGGATATTTTTACCCACGGACGGGAGGAACTTACCGCGGCAGGACTTGATGTACCGCCGCTTACCGCACTTATTGACAAGCTGCAGGCTAAGGGCTTGGCGATCAGCAATACCGCTCTGACGGCCGAAGCTGCGGCCCGGGAAATCTCTAAAGCCATTAGGGGGCGGACACATGCTCAATGATATTACACTGGGACAATACTTCCCCGGAAATTCGCCCATTCATTTGCTGGATCCCCGCACTAAAATCCTGGGTATTGTTCTTTATATTTTCACCATCTTTCTGGCGGAGGGCTATCTGGCGTACGCCATCCTGATAGCCTTTGCAGTTATGGCAGTGCTCATTTCAGCTATTCCTTTCCGGTTGGTCCTCAAGTCAATTAAACCATTATGGATTATCGTTTTACTGACACTGGCCATTCATGTTTTTACTACTCCCGGTAATGTGATCGGTAACCTGGGCCCGCTGACCGTCACCCAGGAAGGGACACGCATGGGCGTACTCATGTCGCTGCGGCTGGTGCTGCTTATTGCCGTATCCTCCCTGCTGACGTTTACCACTTCGCCCATTGCGTTGACTGACGGTATCGAGCGGCTGTTAAATCCGTTCCGCCGCCTGGGCGTACCGGCTCATGAGCTGGCGATGATGATGACCATTGCCCTGCGCTTTATTCCTACCCTGCTGGAAGAGACTGACCGGATTATGAAAGCACAGATGGCTCGCGGTGCAGATTTTGCTTCAGGCAATATTTTAAAACGGGCCAAAAATATGGTGCCGCTATTGGTGCCACTGTTTATCAGTGCCTTTCGCCGGGCTGATGAACTGGCTGTCGCCATGGAGGCCAGATGCTACCGCGGCGGCGAAAACCGCACCAGGATGAAAGAGCTTAAACTTGGTACGCGAGACATGCTGGCGGCTGTTGTGCTGGCAATATTGCCGGTAATACTGCTTGCTGTTAAGCATATAAAATAGCCCTATGAGAAACATTAAGCTTATACTGGCTTATGACGGCACCGCCTATCACGGCTTTCAACGGCAAGCAAACGCCATGACCATTCAGCAAATAGTAGAGGAGCGGCTTGCCAGGCTGTTCGGCCACCCTTTAAAACTTACCGGTTCAGCCCGGACCGATACCGGGGTGCACGCATATGGCCAGGTTGTCAACTTTTATACTCAAGGCACCATTCCCACCGAACGCATTGTCTTGGCGGCTAAAGGACTGCTGCCGCCGGATATTGTCGTTGTGGACGCCGCCGAAGAAACTCCCGGGTTTCATGCCCGCCGTTCAGCCACAGGGAAAATTTACCGCTACCGGCTTTTAAATACGAAATTGCCCAATCCGTTTGAACGGAATTATGCCTGGCATATTGCCACCAGGCTTGATGCCGCCCTGATGCATGAGGCGGCGCAAGCGGTTGTCGGTACGCATGACTTTTCTGCTTTTCGGGCAGCCGGGGGAGCGCCGGTAAGCCCGGTACGCACCATTATGGCGGCAGCCTGCCGTGAGGTTGGGACTTGTGGCATTGAATTTGAATTTTGGGGTACAGGCTTTTTATACCATATGGTGCGTAATCTGGTTGGGACGCTGGTAGAAGTAGGTGGACACCGCCGGACCCCTGGAGATTTTGCCAGGGTACTGGCAGGAGGTGACCGTCACGCTGCAGGCATTACCGCCCCGCCCCAGGGCTTGTATTTAATAGAAGTTAAATATTAGCACCTTGTCAGCCCAAATCCATGGTGTTATTGGCTTTTCAGCCCTGGTTTTGGCCCTGGCAGACGGCCAGTCCAAAATAATTTTATTCTGCCAAGGCATAACCCTTGACATCAACCCGCTAATTTATTACAATAGCGTTATGAGATTTTTGCCATGCATTCCATTAGCCCCGGAATTCAAGGTTTAAACAATCATAGTTTAGTCAAGCTTTAAACATAGTCCTTTAGCTTTTACGAGGAGGATAGACAATGAAAACTTTTATGGCAAACCCGGCCGACATCCAGCGTAAATGGTATGTCGTGGATGCTGAGGGCCAAACCCTTGGTAGACTGGCCGTTGAAGTCGCGAAAGTTCTTCGCGGCAAAAATAAACCGACCTTTACTCCCCATGTTGATACAGGTGACCATGTGATCGTGGTTAACGCGGACAAAGTGGTCTTTACCGGTAAAAAACTGGAACAGAAAACTTATTTCCGTCATTCCGGTTATCCTGGTGGAACCACTTTCACCACTGCCGGTAAAATGCTGGAAACCAAACCTGAACGCGTTATTGAAATAGCTGTTAAAGGCATGCTGCCGAAGAACAGCCTTGGACGTCAAATGTACCGTAAACTGAATGTTTACGCTGGCCCTAACCATCCGCATTCCGCGCAACAGCCGGAAGTGCTGGAACTTAATATTAGGTAATACCGGAAAGGAGGAACATATATATGGCATTGGTTACTTACTACGGCACAGGCCGCAGAAAAACCTCGGTTGCCAGAGTTCGTCTGGTTCCGGGAGAAGGCAAAATCATCGTGAATCAGCGTCCGCTGGACGAATATTTTGGTTTAAAAACTCTTGAGCTTATCGTTACTCAACCCCTGAACGTTACCGATACTGTCGGTAAATATGATGTTTTGGCAAAGGTTGAGGGCGGCGGTGTATCCGGTCAGGCTGGCGCAGTCCGCCATGGCATTGCCCGTGCACTCTTAAAGGTCGACGGTGAATTCCGTCTGCCACTGAAAAAAGCCGGTCTCTTAACCCGTGACCCGCGCGAAAAAGAGCGTCGTAAATACGGCCTCAAAAAAGCGCGTAAAGCTTCTCAGTTCTCGAAACGTTAATTTTATCAAAATGCGAACCCCCTGCAGGTCCACTCCTGCAGGGGGTTTTGTTTAGTTTGCCTCGAATGGGTGATAACTTGGTGGTGAAAGTCCACTACAGGCTTGGCAGTAGGAACTGTTAGCAGAGGGCAAGGGTGTCCGCCGTGAGGCGGAATCTGAAGTAAGCCTAATGCAAACCCTTGGTCTGACGAATAGAAACTACATATAAGGCATATGCAGGGAGGACGAGTTTGCTAACTAAAACAAAGTCCAATACTGCCCGAACCCTGTGGTGTAAATGTAGCAGATATATGAGGGGAAGGTTATCGCTCTTAACGGGGGAGGTCTCGCAAGGCTCCGAAAGACATAGGCAACCCCATGACACCCGGAGAACCCATGCAGTGATGTATGGCTAAATTGCAAGAAGTCAGCAGAGGTCATAGTACCGGATTTTTTTTCCGGGAAGGACCGAACAATAGTAGTCTTTGAACGAGAGGACGGTGAAGCAATGCAAAGAGAGCAGAAAACGACGAAAGTCGGCTACCGGTGTGAGGGTATGTTGGAAACAGAGAGTAATAGCGGAGCGCGGAGCATTGTTACGCCTGAAACCGCAGAGAAAGACGGTGCAAGTCGTTTGCTCGAAGCCATATTACACAGGGACAACCTCAATGCAGCCTACCTACGAGTAAAGCGAAACGGCGGCGCTCCGGGAGTTGACGGAATGGCAGTAGAAGAAATGCTGCCCTATCTAAAGGACCATAAAGAGGAACTGTTGGCAAGTATTCGTGCCGGATGGTACAACCCCAAACCGGTCAGACGAGTAGAAATACCAAAGCCAGACGGGGGAAAGAGAAACCTTGGAGTACCAACGGTCATAGACCGTATGGTACAACAAGCCGTAGTACAGGTAATGCAACCCATGTTTGAGCCCCATTTCTCCGAAAACAGCTACGGTTTCCGACCGGGGCGCAGCGCCCATCAAGCCATGAAGAAGGCCGAAGAATATTATAAGCAGGGTTATATCAGAGTCGTAGACATAGACCTCGCTAAATATTTTGATACAGTCAATCATGACATTCTCATAGATAGGATAAGAGAAGTAATTAAGGATGAGCACGTCATCAAGCTGATACGTAAGTTCTTAAAGAGCGGCGTTATGGCAAACGGCTTAGTCAGTCCGACAACGGAGGGAACGCCACAAGGAGGCAACCTTTCACCACTTCTCAGCAACATATACCTTACGGCTTTCGACCGAATGCTGGAAAGCAGAGGTCATAAGTTTGTAAGGTATGCGGACGACTGCAATATTTACGTCAAAAGTCAAAGAGCGGCCGAGCGGGTAATGACCAGCAGCACGAAATATCTTGAGAACAAATTAAAACTTAAGGTAAACCAGGAAAAGAGCAAGGCGGGGAGCCCATTAAAACTTAAATTCCTAGGTTTTTCCCTATTTAAGACAGGGAAAAGAATGGGTATACGGCCACATGCCAAGTCGATGGAGAAATTCAAGAACAAAATCAGGCAATTAACAAGCAGAAAGCAAGCCAAGCCTATCCCGGCAATTCTAAACAATATCAGGAAATATACAACCGGATGGTTAGGCTATTATGCAATAGCTGAAATGAGTTCCAAGATAAAATCTCTTAACGAATGGATACGCCGAAGAATAAGGCAAATCTTTTGGAAACAGTGGAAGAAACCCTCCGCAAAATTTAAGAACCTCATGCTCCACGGTATACCAAAGCAGAAGGCTAGAGAATGGTCTTATTCCCGACTAGGATATTGGCGTATTGCAGGTAGCTGGATTTTATGCAGGTCATTAACGAACGAATACCTCGCATCCATCGGCTATGATGATATAGCCAAAAGATACGAGGTATTGCACTTAAGCTATTGAACCGCCGTATACGGATCCGTACGTACGGTGGTGTGAGAAGTCGGCTACTCAACTAATGCGTAGCCTCTTACTCGATTTTAAGAACACTTAAAAACGAGTAAAAATTTAATCGCTAGTAACAAACTAGTGACAGGCTAGTTTGTCGACACGTTGATATTTAAAACAAATATTAATGTGAGGACTCAAAATTAATGTTGTTGCAAGTCAAAATTGGGATACAAAGATATTAGTTTTACCCTGGCATTATCCGCTGTAAAATGCCAGCTAACTTTCGATACTTTTTGGTTTCGTTCATTTTCCCAGCATCGCAATTGTGTCTTTAGACGAAACATAGTATCAATCCTTCGGGAAAGACATTGTCTGGTCATAACATTCAATTCGATTTCTGCTATGTTAAGCCAGCTTCCGTGTTTAGGCGTGTAATGTAGTTCTAAGCGTTTTATAATTCTTCGAGCTTCTTGCGGCGCAAAGACTTTATAAAGCGATGCTGGCCTATGTGTGTTTAGGTTATCCATTACTATGTGGTTACTGCAAACGAGTGTTTTATACTGAAAACAAACGCATGTTCTGTGGTGAGGTGCGACATGGAAAACAAATACAAAATATCTATCGGTATAACTGCTTATCATGGCAAGGACGGAAAAATAAAGTCCCTCTACATGCATTGGGAAGACGGTCGCAAGTTTGAGGTTGACCGCGTACTGTGGACGTTCGAATGGCAGCATCCTTAAAGGTTGGCGGACATGGCATGAGGTACACATGCAGAATTGCTGGCAAGCAGGTTTATTTGTTTTGCGTTGATGGTAAGTGGTTTATTGAGCGGTAAATATTACTCATGACCGGCAAGCCCCGGGCTTACTGGCGATACGGCTACATAGATTTATGCTTAAAGCCCAAAAAGCCTTTGTTTACAAGGGTTTCACGCAACGACAAACTAAAACATATAACCGAATAACCATACCCAACGCTGTCTGAATGGCACACAAGCTAAGGATGACATTTTTTCAATTCATGTACAGTTGACAAAGTTATTTTCTAACAACAATTTTGTTGCCGTTTTTTTATTAAAAGAGTATCATATATTATGTATAAGTATGATTATGGGAGGTGATTTCCTATGGCAACGGCGGAACAAATAAAAAGTTTAGTGAAAGCATATGTTGACCATAATGATGAAAAGTTCAAAACCGTTGTGTTGCAAATTGCTGCCCATGAAGCAAAATTAGGACATGACAAAATGGCTCGTGACCTAAAAACACTTATTGACAAGGTTGGAACAAAACGTGGAAGTATCGTGCAGTTAAATTCTCAAAATCCTATGTTAGAACTAAGCATTCCTTCGCATAGTCTGTCAGAGCTAATCGTTAGCGATGGCATTTCTGATAGGATTAAAAGGATTTTAAACGAGTATAAAAATAGGAATAAGTTATATTCTTATGGGTTGACAAATAGGCGAAAAATTTTAATAGAGGGCAGCCCCGGAACTGGAAAGACATTGACTGCTTCGGTAATTGCATCTGAATTAACACTTCCCCTTTATACTGTACAGATGGATAAACTTGTCACCAAATTCATGGGTGAAACAAGTGTCAAGCTACGTCAAGTATTTAATAATATAGAAGCTATGATCGGAGTTTATTTATTTGATGAATTTGATGCTATCGGTGCAGACAGAAATTTAGATAATGAAGTTGGTGAAATGCGTAGAATATTAAACTCTTTTCTCCAATTTATTGAACAAGATTCATCTGATAGTATAATAATTGCCGCAACAAACAATTCCAAAATGCTGGACCAGGCATTATTCAGACGTTTTGATGATGTTCTCCATTATTCATTGCCTACAGATAAGGAAATTGAACGATTATTTGCTTATAGGTTAAAATCATACGATAAAAAATTCAGAATTACAAATCAACTTATTAAAGTTGCTGATGGTCTTAGTCAGGCAGAAATATCTCGTGTATGCGAAGATGCTATAAAGGATTCTATACTAAGTGGAACTCCTATTTCTCAGCATCAGGTGATAGATTTAGTCAAGCAACGCCATACTATATATGGAAAAAAGGAGGCATAGTGGATGGCTGTAGATAAAAAGAACATTTTCCTTACTAATACGGCAGAAGCTATGCCCTATGTGTCAAAACCTCAAATGGGAGGGGCTTCTTACCCAAAAAGAGATGTCAAATCTCATGCAGCGTTCATTCAAGCAAAATTGCAAAATTCTTATAAAGCCGCAATTACGCAAAAGCAGGCTGCTGCAATTCGCTATAAAGAAGGCGTATACCTTGAATTTTCAAGTGCCTCACAACATGATTTGGCAATTCAGCGCTTAGAAAATCGACAGCAAGGCATACGTCTTTTAAATGTTCAAGAGGATAGCGAATCTGACACAATTAAAGCAACGGTATATATCCCCGCCGGAAAAGAATCTTATTTTATTAACAAAGTAGAAGCTTATGCTACTGAACAAACGCATACCGGTAACCCCAAAAATAATGATTTGATTGGAAGTATTGAAGATGTCAAGTTAGCTATGCTAGATTCCTTTGGGATTGGTGATAAAAAGACCATGCCAACTTCCACCCCTGTTTGGTGTGAGGTATGGTTACGTTATGATTATAGCGATAAAGAACTTAAAGTTTGGGAAAAAGCAGAAATAAGCTTTTTGGAGATTTGCAAACAAAATCAAGTTAGAGTAGATGATAACCGAATTATTTTTCCAGAGCGTATTGTTAAGCTTGTGTTAGCCAATGAAGAACAACTAAAAATATTTATAAGTACATGTCCATATATTGCGGAAATAAGACGGGCACAGGAGGCTACAACTTTCTTTGCAGAATTATCTAATACTGAACAACAAGAATGGATTGATGAGCTTTTAAGAAGAACTCATTTTCAGAATGATAATGTAGCAATTTGTTTATTGGACACAGGGCTCACCTCTTCCCATCCTCTGCTGAATAAGGCCATTCAAGATGATGGTGTACAAGCGGTAAAATCGGTATGGGGAACTGGAGATCACCAAGGTCATGGAACAGAAATGGCTGGTATTGCACTATATAGAGATTTAAGACAAGCTTTAGAAGATACCGGAAATATTTTTATTCCGCAAAAGTTAGAGTCCGTGAAGATTTTGCCTCCTAAAGGTGCAAACCCCTATGAGTTATATGGAGCAATAACAGAACAAGCTGTTTCTTTGGCGGAAATATCCAATCCTAACACTAAACGAATCCTTTGTATGGCAGTGACCTCTCCAGAATATAATACACGAGATGGTAGCCCGACTTCTTGGTCTGCATCCATTGACAGCATAACTTCTGCTGCAGATGAGGAAAGTGAAAAAAGGTTATTCTTTATTAGTTCAGGTAATGTTTATCCTGATGAACTTACAAAAGTTGGTTATCCCGATTCAAGTACATTACATAGCATCGAAAGCCCAGGACAAGCATGGAATGCCATAACTGTTGGTGCGTATTCTCAAAGCATTGTTATCTCTGATTCAAGCTATAAAGACTATTCTGCTGTGGCTGATGCTGGTGAACTTTCTCCATATAGCTCAACCTCTGAAACTTGGAGTAGTAAATGGCCAATAAAACCAGAAATACTCCTTGATGGTGGCAATATGGCCACTAATGGATTTGATTTTACAGAATGTACAGATTTGTCATTGTTAACCACAAACTATCGTCCTTTATTGAAACAGTTTTCTACTATATGGGGAACCAGCTCAGCTACTGCCCAGGCAGCATGGATGGGAGCACAACTTTTAGCAGAATACCCTAATGCTTGGCCCGAAACAATACGTGCACTTATTATCCATTCGGCCAGTTGGACAGATAAAATGAAAAAACAATTTTGTATTGAAGATACAAAAACAAAAGGTCGTAGGCGCCTACTAAAAGCATGTGGATATGGCGTTCCAGATTTACAAAAAGCTATTCAGTGCATGAATAATAGCGTAAATCTTATAGTTCAAGGCGAATTGCAACCATTCGAAAAAAATAGCATGAATGAAATGCACTTTCATAAATTACCTTGGCCTAAAGAACAACTTCGATCTCTCGGTGAGGTGCCGGTTACGCTAAAAGTCACTTTATCATATTTTATCGAGCCTGGGCCTGGAGAAGTTGGTTGGAAAGATAAATATAGGTATCCATCCTGTGGACTTAGATTTGATGTTATTAACGCTAACGAAACTCCTGAGGATTTTAAAAAGCGTGTTAATGTTAAAATGCGAGGTGAAGACAAGAAAGATAAAGGCGAAGGTAGTAGTGGTAGTGAAAGATGGTACTTAGGTTCAGATAATAGGGATGTGGGTTCGATTCATTCCGACTTTTGTGAACTAAGTGCGGTTGATTTATGTGATTGTAATTTTATTGCTGTTTACCCTGTTATTGGTTGGTGGCGTGAACGTGCTTATTTAGGTAAATATGATAGTAAAGTTAGATATTCTATGATAGTTTCACTTTCTACCCCTAAAATAGATGTAGATTTGTACACACCAATAGTAACTGAAATAAAAAATGCTGTTGAGATAGATATTGAAGCTATCTAAAGAATTATATCTATAAATTCAATTTATATTACGCTGTAGGAAATACCTACGGCGTTTTTTATGTCCATTTTCAAGGAGGAAAAATAAATGGCAGTATCCCACATATTTTGCATAAAGGCGGCCCGTAATGCTGACGGTTGAGGGGACCGCACCGCTGGTTTTTTCTGCTATATTAATATTTTCTTGTGCATATGGGTAAAAAATGTTTATAAAGTTGTACTAATGATGTAATATGTTAGATAAGAAATAGGACCATAGACGCAACCGGTGAAAGCATGCACTTCATGTGGACGAAAAAAGCCCGGCAATAGCCGGGGAAAGGGGGGCAAATATGGAACGCAAACTTAAAAAGGCCCTATTGTCTACCATTGGTAGTTATAACACTTTGCTTAAACAGTTGGATGATCCCGCGATAACACCGGCGAGGACGGCAGAATTAATGGCGGCGAGAGCTGCATTGCTTCAAGTATTGCAGCATTTTGCCAACGCCGAATACCTTGAATGCATTGATGGACAGTGGCGGATTAAGGTTATTGTTGTAATGGACCGCAGTGTAGACAGCTGACCGTATCCTTTGGGGTGCGGTTTTTTCAGTTAACGCGCCTCAGTAGCAGTACGGTTGTAACGAAATAGTAAAGGTCCGGCGTTTTTTGCCGGACCTCTTTACTTAGCCAATAGAATTGGCGTTAACTTGGCTTCCTGGGCTTGTGACGGGCCAATATAGCTGTTGCGGGCCATAGCTGCCAGCACAACGGCCTGCCGCTGCTTAGCGGCGGTAAAATTGACATACGGTGATGTCAGTGACGGGGCGTTAGGCAGTCCGGCCAACAGGGCACATTCGGCTAAATTCAGGTGGAAGGGCGGTTTGCCGAAATAAATGGCAGCAGCCTCACCAATGCCATAAGCACCGGAACCGAAGTAGATGGTGTTGAGATACATTTCCAGAATTTCTTCTTTGGAATAGCGCATTTCCAGCGCAATGGCGAGGACAAATTCCTCGGCTTTGCGGACCAGTGTCCGTTCATGGGTTAAAAATAAATTTTTAATTAGCTGCTGCGTAATGGTACTGCCGCCTTCTGTAAATGCCCCGGTTTGTACATTAACCAGTGTGGCCCGGAAAATTCCTTCAATATCGAAGCCCATATGATGATAAAACCGGCTGTCTTCAACGGCAATGATGGCCTGCTGCATGGGCAACGGTATATCGGACAGGCGGACATAGGTACTTTTATCCAGTTTGGCATCAACGGCGCTCTTCAGAAAGATTACCCGATGCACCCGTTCCCAGGCGCTGCCAACCTCTGCTGCTGTTTCAGCCGCTCCTGCCGGGAGAATATTGATTTTCGGCATAGACGAACGCAGCAAAAGCTCACCGCCGGCCCAGAAAAAGGTTACGGCAAATACTATGGCTAACAAGGCTGCAATCCGTCCTACCCGTAAACGCGTAGTTTTCAAACGTATCACCCCTAAAGGTTAAAGCTATTCTTACTCTTTATTTTAGCATGTAATTGCCTGGTAGAGAATACAGTGTAAGTAGAGTGGCAGAGAAGGTGGCGATAAAAATGCGGCTATGGGCAGTGAGACGCCAGCGATTATTGCATGCGGTGGTATTTAGTATCGCCGTAGTGGTATTAAACCTCCTGACATTACGATACCTTGTGGTGGATGACATTGAGAATGCCAATTTAGCGGTACTGGCAGGCAAGACGATTGCTATTGATGCCGGCCATGGGGGCATTGATGACGGAGCTAAATGGAATGGCATTGAAGAAAAGAATATAAATTTGGCCATTGCCCTTAAAGTGGCACAAGTCGTAGCCGCCAACGGCGCAACCCCCGTGTTTACCCGCGAGGGAGATATTGACTTTTATACCCGGGGTAAAGGCGGCAAACGCAATGATATCTTAAAACGGGTTGAAATTATCGATAGTTCCGGTGCCAATGTTTTTGTCAGCCTGCATTGCAATGCCATTAAAGGCACGAATTGGTCGGGTGCCCAGGTATTTTACAATCCTAAGCTTGCCGGCAACAAACAATTAGCTGAAACCATGCAGCAGGCATTAAAGAATTTTCCCCCTGGCAATAAACGTCAAGTTAAGCAGGATTCTGACATTCTTATATTGAAATCTGTTAATACACCCGGAGTGCTTATTGAAGCGGGTTTTATCAGCAATCCGGCAGAAGCGGCGCAGTTAAACAGCGAAACGTACCAGCAAAAACTGGCTGAGTATATTGCCAAAGGACTTGCGTATCATTTCAGCCAGAATGTGGGAAGATAAGAAGCATGCGTAATACCGAAAAGGGAGAGATTCTATGGATAATTTGGTTGGCTGTGCGTTCATGCCGCACCCGCCACTGATGATCCCGGAAGTGGGAAAAGAGGAATTGGCGCGGATTAAGGAAACCGTGGAAGCGGCTGTCCGGGTATCTGAAATGCTAAAAGAGGCCAATCCGCAAACGGTTGTTATCATTACGCCGCATGGGCCGGTATTTGAAGATGCCGTCACCGTCAGTATTCATCCCCGACTCAGGGGCAGTATGGCACAATTTGATGCACCTGATGTGACACTTGGCTTTGAGACAGATAATCTGCTAATTAAACATATAATCCGCAACTCGCAGCGGCTGGGCATTAATTTGAATGAGCTGACCGATGCGGTGGCAAAAAACTATCGTATTTCACTGCAGCTTGATCATGGCGCTTTTGTCCCGCTTTACTATTTGGCCAAAGCCGGGTTTAAAGGCCAGATTGTGCATTTATCCATAGGTATGCTGGCCTATGAGGAAATGTATACCTTTGGCAAAGCGGTTCAGGCGGCTATCAGCCATATGGACAAACGGGTAGTCGTCATTGCGTCAGGTGACTTATCGCACCGGCTTACACCCGATGCTCCGGCCGGCTATAGTCCTAAAGGCGCTGAGTTTGACCGCCAGCTGGTAGCGGCTTTGGAAAATGCCGACGTTAAAGCGTTGCTCAATCTGGATGAAAACCTGATTGAAGAAGCCGGACAATGCGGGCTCAGACCGGCTTTTTTCCTGATGGGGGTTATGGGCGGGCTGGACGCCGAAAAGGTCGTATCTTCTTATGAAGGCCCGTTTGGTGTGGGGTATGCTGTCGTGGCTTATAAAATCAAAGGGAAAAAATAGGAGGTTGTTGCCATGCGTTCACCAAGCGTGCCGGTGCGATTGGCCCGGGAAAGCCTTGCCTATTATCTGGAACATGGCCGCCTGATGGACAAGCCGGCAGAGCTTGCCGCGGAATTGTGCAGGCGGGCGGGAGTGTTTGTTTCCTTCAAAAAAGCCGGCCAACTGCGCGGCTGTATTGGCACTTTTGCTCCTACCCAGCCGACTGTTGCCGAGGAAATTATTCAGAATGCTGTTAGTGCCGGAACAGAGGACCCCCGGTTTAACCCCATCTCGCCGGGTGAATTGGCTGACCTTGAAATTTCGGTAGATGTATTGGAGGCACCGGAGCCTATTGAGAGCATGGACATGCTTGACCCCAAAACCTATGGGGTTATTGTGCGCAAGGGACGGCGCTCCGGCTTGCTGCTGCCTGACCTTGAAGGTGTGGATACAGTTGCCGGGCAGGTAAGCATTGCGATGCAGAAGGCCGGGATCAGGCCGGAAGAAGAAATTGAGTTATACCGTTTTACCGTAACCCGGTATATATAGCTGGCGGCAGGTGAAAACAGTGTATGAGGCGCTTCATTACCAGCAGCAGGGACAAGCGGTGCTCTGCCGTTTATGTCCGAAAAGCTGCACCATTACAGAGGGGCGGACAGGGTTTTGCCGGGTTCGCCAAAATACCGGCGGTAAACTCTATAGTCTAAATTATGCGCAGGTTACAGCCCAGGCGCTTGACCCTATCGAAAAGAAACCCCTATACCATTTCTACCCTGGCAGCAGGATATTGTCACTTGGCACCTGGGGCTGCAACCTTGCCTGCCAATTCTGCCAAAACTGGCATATTGCCCAGGCGCAGCCGCCGGTGACAATGCTTGAGCCGCAGGCAGCGCTCGACTTAGCCCTCCGGCTTGCTAACCAGGGAAATATCGGGATTGCTTACACCTATTCTGAACCTGGCGTGTGGTATGAATACATTATGGATACTGCCCGGCTGGTACAGGCGGCAGGACTACGTAATGTGCTGGTCACCAACGGCTTTATCCAGGAGCAGCCGTTAACCGAGCTGCTGCCGTTTATTGCTGCTATGAATATTGATGTTAAAGCGTTTACCGATGATTTTTATCAACAACTGTGTGCCGGACAGTTAGCGCAGGTTAAACGTACGGTGGAGCAGGCAGCCGGACAATGTCATATTGAAATTACCACCCTACTGGTGCCAGGACTTAATGACACGGCAGCCGAGATAGCGGCTCTGGCCGAGTGGCTGTCAGGCATAAGCGCCGATATACCACTGCATCTTTCCCGGTACTTTCCCAGCTACCGGCTGGAGGCGCCGCCAACGCCGCTGAGCACACTGCAGCTAGCCTATAAAACAGCCCGTAAATACCTGAACTATGTATATATAGGCAATGTTGGCGGTGACGGTACGAATACCTTCTGCCCTGAATGCGGCTATAAAGTAATTGATCGCGCCGGTGGCTGCAGTTGTTTGACAGGCCGGGACAACGGCACCGAAAAAGTATGCCCCCGTTGCGGGCGCAGTATATGTATTACCGGAGATATTCGATTTTAGGAGGCTGGTGTTACTTATCTGTAGCCTCTTTTTTCTTATGGATTTTTTTATTCTAACAAAGTGTATACATGAATACGAAAATACTTGCATTATTATTCAAGAGTGATGTATAATTATTTACAAAGGAGCGAGGTTCATGAAAATAAGTATTGTGGGAGCTACCGGCTATACAGGCGCGGAACTGCTCCGTCTGCTGGCAGCCCATCCGGTTGCCGAAATTTTATATATTACCTCAGAAAGCCAGCCAGATACACCTATTCATGAGATATATCCCCACCTTACCCGTTTTTGTGAAAAAAGGCTGGCAAGCTTGGCTGATTTAGATGCCATTGCGACCGAGAGTCAAGCGATTTTTATCGGTTTGCCGCATGGGCATGCCATGGAGGTAGGCCGCAAAGCCACCGCGATAAATCCCAATGTAAAAATTATTGACCTTGGCGCCGATTATCGCTTTAAAAATTTTGATATATATGAACAATGGTACAAAGTACCCCATACCCACAGGCAAGCGCAGGCCGTATATGGCCTGACAGAATTAAACCGCAGCCAGGTTAAGCAGGCTGGTATTGTCGGCAACCCGGGCTGCTATACAACGGCCAGCATCCTGGCCTTGGCACCGCTGGTAAAAGCCGGTCTTATCGATTTGCGATCCATTATCATTGACGCCAAATCAGGTGTATCCGGTGCCGGGCGGGGCCTGAGCCTGGGTTCGCACTTTACCGAGCTGTTCGAAAGTGTCAAAGCCTATAATGTTGCCGGTCATCGCCATACGCCGGAGATTGAGGCCGTACTGGGAGAACTGGCAGGACAGGAACTGGTGATAAACTTTACCCCCCATCTTATTCCGGTGGCCAGAGGCATACTGAGCACCTGCTATGCCCAACTGCAAGAGGGGGTAAGTCCTGAAGCCGTTGATGCAGCCTACAGCAGCCTGTACGGCGATGAATATTTTGTGCGTCTACTGGGACGGGGCGGCTATCCGGTTACCAAGAATACCCGCGGCACTAATTTCTGCGACCTGGGCTGGCATGTTGACAAACGGACCGGCAGGGTCATTGCTATTGCCGCCATTGACAACCTGGTAAAAGGTGCAGCCGGCCAGGCAATACAGAATATGAACGTTATGTTTGCGATAGAAGAACGGACCGGCTTGGACAACGCTCCGCTCTACCCGTGATAACGCAGTAGGATAACAAAAGGGTTTACCACCGAGGGGATACGAGTAGTAACAGGAGGAAGATACCATGCTAACCAAAATTACTGGCGGCATTACCGCGCCACAAGGGTTTACCGCAGCCGGTGTTCACGCCGGTATCAAGAAAAACGGCAAAACCGATATCGGGATGATTTATAGCAAGGTGCCGGCAGCCGGGGCAGCCATGTATACTACCAACAAAATGGCGGCCGCGCCGGTAATTGTTTCGCGTCAAGCCAGCGACCGCGGTAAAATCCGGGCTATTGTCGTCAACTCCGGCTGCGCCAATGCCTGCACCGGCGACCAGGGCCTTAAAGATGCTAAGACAATGGCCCACGAAGCAGCCAAAGCGCTGAACCTGGATGATTGTGAAGTTCTGGTGGCTTCCACCGGTGTAATCGGTGTCAGTCTGCCAATGGATAAAATTAAGTCAGGCATTGCCCAGGCGGCTGCCGCCTTATCGGAAACCGGGCATGAGCAGGCCTTGGCCGCGATCATGACCACCGATACGTTTCCCAAGGCTTGTGCCTATGAATTCAACCTTGGCGGCAAGATTTGCAAAATTGCCGGGATTGCCAAAGGGGCCGGCATGATTCACCCCAATATGGCGACAATGTTATGTTTTATTACTACCGATGCCGCCATTGCGCCAGAAGTACTGAAGCAGGCACTTAACCAGGCGGCGGAATTATCCTTTAACATGATTTCCGTAGATGGCGACACCAGTACCAACGATATGGTGGCCGTACTGGCCAACGGTCAGGCCGGCAATGCGCTTATTGACTCAGCCGGCAGTCAAACCTATCAGGAATTTTACACCGCGCTCCGGGCGGTATGCACCGAACTGGCCCAGCTCATTGTCCGTGACGGCGAAGGAGCCACTAAATTCCTGGAAATCAACGTTACCGGCGCGGTATCGTTCGCCGATGCCAAGCTGGCGGCTATGGCTATCGCCAAATCGCCGCTGGTTAAGACGGCCTTCTTCGGCCAGGACCCCAATTGGGGCCGGATACTTTGTGCTGTCGGTTACTCCGGTGCAGCAACCCAGCCTGATAAAACCTCATTGACCATTGGCGATTTGACGATTGTGGTCAACGGTCAGGGAGCGGTTGGTTTTGATACGGCTAAGCTCAAAGAAGTCATGGCGGCTAAGGATATTGCTATAACCGTTGACTTAGGGCTTGGCGAAACCTCGGCCACTGTGTGGACTTGTGATTTTTCCTATGAATATGTCAAGATTAACGGTGAATATACTACATGAGCCGGTGCGCTGGCTTGCTTAGGCCCAGACAGTATTTCAAAATGGGAAAGGGATGATTATATGATTAATTCAGTAGAAAAAGCGGCTGTACTTATTGAAGCCTTACCATATCTGCAACGGTTTTCCGGCAACACGGTTGTCATCAAATACGGCGGCAACGCCATGATTAATGAAGAACTGAAAAAGAGCGTCATGCAGGATATCATTTTCCTTAAATATGCCGGTATCCGCCCTGTCGTCGTCCATGGAGGCGGCCCGGAAATCACCTCGATGCTGAAAGCATTGGGCAAAGAATCTAATTTTGTCAGCGGTCTCAGAGTAACCGATGCCGAAACGGTAGACATCGCCGAGATGGTGCTTGTCGGCAAAATCAACAGCGAAATCGTTAAATATTTAAATTTCCTTGGCGCTAAAGCCATTGGCCTGAGCGGCAAAGATGCCGATCTCATTATTGCGTCTAAGCATTTGGCCAAAGTAAGGGAGAACGGTCAGGTCAAAGAAGTGGATATCGGTTTTGTCGGCGATGTCCTCAAACTCAATACCGGTATTCTCGAAACCCTGTTAGACCAGGGATACATCCCGGTTATTTCCCCGATTGGCGTGGGCAAAGACGGTGCTACCTACAACATTAACGCCGACTATGTGGCCGGTGAACTGGCCGCCGCATTAGGTGCGGAGAAACTGGCCCTGATTACCGACGTGGAAGGCATCTACCGTGACTATAATGACAAGAGTTCCTTCGTTTCCACCCTGTCGCTGGCCGAAGCCCAGGAAATGATTAAGTCAGGCAGCATTGACGGCGGCATGATACCCAAAGTGGAAGCCTGCGTAAAAGCCCTGGCAGCCGGTGTAGCCAAGACCCATATTATTGACGGGCGTAAACCCCATTCCCTGCTCTTAGAAATATTCACCACCGAAGGCATTGGTACTGAAGTGGTTAAATATAGGAGGTATATTGGTGGATAAACAAACAGTATTTCATATGGACCAGGAAAATTACCTGCCGGTGTTTGCCCGGTATCAGGTTGTGCTTGAGACTGGTGAAGGGCCTTATGTTTATGATAATGAAGGTAAAAAATATATAGATTTTCTTGGCGGCATTGCCGTTAATGTCTTAGGTCATGCCCATCCTAAGCTGGTGAAGGCCGTGGCCGACCAGGCCGGTAAAATCATTCACTGCTCCAACCTTTACTACACCGAGGAGCAGGCGAGGCTTGCCAAGACTTTGGCTGCGCTAAGCGGCCTTGACAAAGTATTTGTCGGCAATAGCGGGGCGGAAGCCAACGAAGGCGCGATAAAATTAGCCCGGAAATACGGCAAGACCATTGCCGCCGACAAGGTGGAAATTATTACTGCCGAACATTCCTTCCATGGACGGACCTTAGCCACTTTGACGGCTACCGGCCAGCCTAAATATCAAAAAGGCTATGAGCCGCTGCCTGGCGGGTTTAAACATGTTCCGTTCAATGATATCGCAGCTCTTAAGCAGTCTATGTCTGATAAAACCTGTGCCGTAATGCTTGAGCCCATACAAGGGGAAGGCGGCGTAAATATTCCTGATCCGGATTACTTTACCGAGGTAAGAGCCCTGTGCGATACCTATGGCGCCCTGTTAATCCTGGACGAAATTCAGACAGGTATGGGGCGGACCGGCAAAATGTTTGCCTATGAGCATCTTGGCATTAAGCCTGATATTGTTACTTTGGCCAAAGGGTTGGCCGGCGGTGTGCCGATTGGTGCCTTTATTGCCACAGATAAAGCCGCCGCTGCCTTTGGCCCCGGCGACCATGGTTCCACCTTTGGCGGCAATCCGCTGGCCTGTGCGGCAGCCAATGCTGTGCTGAAGGTTATTGAGGATGAAAAACTGCTGAACAATGCACAGGCAATGGGTGAATATCTTGTCACTAAACTTAATGCACTTAAAGGCAAATATCCGGCCCTCATCACGGCAGTGCGCGGCAAGGGCCTGATCGTCGGCGCAAAACTTACCCGCCCGGGTCGTGACATCGTAAATGAATGCATGAAAGAGGGCGCTATTATCAACTGCACCGCCGGCGATGTGCTCCGGTTTGTGCCGCCGCTCAATATAACCAAAGCGCATGTGGACGAAGTGATAGAGATATTGGATGCAGCACTGGCAGCTGTTTAACTTTACTATGGGGGAGTGTTTAGCGAATGGGTCTTAAAGGAAAAGACTTTCTATCAATACATGATTTGACGGTTGATGAAATTTATCAGATTCTGGACTTTACCAAAGTCCTAAAAGCCAAACAAAAGGCGGGAGAACCGCATCAGCTCTTAAAGGGCAAGACTCTGGGCATGATCTTTCAAAAGGCGTCCACCCGCACCCGGGTATCATTTGAAGTCGGCATGTGGCAGCTTGGCGGGATGGCTTTGTTCTTATCTTCCAATGATCTGCAAATTGGCCGGGGCGAGCCGGTCAAAGATACCGCCCGCGTCTTATCCCGTTATCTTGACGGCATTATGATCCGCACATTTTCTCACCTGGAAGTTGAGGAACTGGCTGAATATGCCAATATCCCGGTTATCAATGCGCTGACAGACCTCCTGCATCCCTGTCAGGCCATGGCCGATATCTTTACTGCCATTGAACATAAAGGCGAAGACTTGAAGGGACGCAAGCTGTGTTATATCGGTGACGGCAACAATATGGTCAACTCACTGCTCCATATTTGCGCTAAAGTCGGTATGGATATCAGTGTTGCCACACCACAGAACTATGCGCCTGATGCTGTCATTGTCGAGCAGGCTGCCGCCATTGCCAAAACGTCAGGCAGCAAGATTACCATTCTGGATGATCCCTATGCCGCCGCCAAGGACGCCGATGTGCTTTACACCGACGTGTGGGCCAGCATGGGCCGGGAAGGCGAACAGGCCATCCGCAAGCAAGCCTTTGCCGGTTTCCAAATCAACAGCTCCATCATGCAAGTGGCCAGAAAGGATGCCCTTGTTATGCATTGCCTGCCGGCGCACCGTGGCGAGGAAATTACCGACGATGTGATTGAAGGCCCTAATTCGGTGGTGTTTGATGAAGCCGAAAATCGCTTGCATGTGCAAAAAGCCATAATGGCATTGTTGATGGCTGATTAGGTGGCAATTCACCGCAGGATATAGACATTCATACCTGATTCGGTGTAAACTTTATCATAGGGAATTCAAGAAACCATATAGACAGTAGGAGGCAATACATAATGAGTGATATTAAAAAAGTAGTACTGGCCTACTCCGGTGGCCTGGACACCTCGGTTATCATCCCCTGGCTGAAAGAAAACTATGGCTGCGAAGTCATTGCGATGTGCGCTGATGTTGGTCAGGGCGACGAACTGGCTCCTGTCCGGGAAAAAGCCATTAAGTCCGGTGCTAGCAAAGTATATATTGAAGATTTAACGGCAGAATTTGTCGAGAGCTATGTTTGGCCGACACTGAAGGCAGGAGCCGTGTATGAAGGCAAATACCTGCTGGGTACTTCCTTTGCCCGCCCGATTATTGCCAAGGCGATGGTTGACGTGGCCCTGAAGGAAGGCGCAGACGCCATCTGTCACGGTGCTACCGGTAAAGGCAACGATCAGGTGCGGTTTGAGCTGACCGTAAAGGCACTGGCTCCGCATCTCAAGATTATTGCTCCCTGGCGGGTATGGAACATCCGCTCCCGCGAAGACGCCATCGACTACGCGGAAAAGCACGGTATTCCGGTGCCTGTTACCAAGGCGCGTCCTTACAGCATGGATCGCAACATCTGGCACTTGAGCCATGAGGGCGCTGACCTGGAGAACCCGGCGAATGAACCAAAAGACGATGTATATATGATCACTACTCCGCCGGAAAAAGCGCCAGATACCCCGCTTTATATCGAAGTTGGCTTTGAAAAGGGGATTCCTGTAGCGGTTGACGGCGTAAAAATGGATGCCGTAAGCTTATTGACCAAACTTAACGACATCGGTGCCGCCCATGGTATTGGCATTGCCGATATCGTAGAAAACCGCCTTGTCGGGATGAAGTCCCGCGGCGTGTATGAAAATCCCGGCGGATCGATACTCTACTATGCTCATCGCGAACTGGAATATCTGACCCTTGACCGTGCTACCCTGCACTACAAAGAACAGGTAGCCATCAAGTACGCCGAACTGGTGTATGACGGCATGTGGTTTGCCCCGCTCAGAGAGGCGCTGGACGCTTTTGTGGATTCCACCCAGGAAAATGTTACCGGGACTGTCCGTCTGAAACTGTACAAAGGCAATATCATGAGTGCCGGTTCGCAATCACCGTTTTCGCTGTATAACGAAAAAATCGTAACCTTTGGCGACAGCAAAGAATTATATAACCATGGCGATGCTGAGGGCTTTATCAATCTGTTCGGCTTGCCGCTCAAAGTAAGAGCCATGATGAAAGCAGAGGCCAAGAAAAACAATGAGTAAATTGTGGGGCGGACGTTTCGCCAAAAGTACGGATGTAATGGTGGAGGAGTTTACCTCCTCCATTTCTTTTGATAACCGCATGTACCGCCAGGACATTGCCGGCAGCATTGCCCATGCCCGCATGCTGGCCAAGTGCGGTATAATCAGCCAGGAAGATGCAAAACTTATTATTGACGGCCTGCAAGGTATTCTGGCCGACATTGAGGCCGGCAACTTCAGCTTCGAGGTTTCCCTCGAAGATATCCACATGAATATCGAGAAACGCCTGACCGAACGCATCGGCCCGGCTGGCGGACGGCTCCATACCGCCCGCAGCCGCAATGATCAGGTGGCGCTTGACACCCACATGTATGTGCGTGAGCAAGTGGCTGAGATTGCCGGACTGTTATTTGAGCTTGAGCAAGCTGTGCTGGATACCGCCGAGAAATATCCGGACGTAATCATGCCCGGTTACACTCACCTGCAGCGGGCGCAGCCGATTTTGTTCTCCCATCATATGATGGCTTACTTCTTCATGTTTGAACGTGACTTCCGGCGTCTCAAGGGTGTGTGGGAATCTGCCGATATTATGCCGCTGGGAGCCGGTGCGCTGGCCGGTACTACTTTTCCCATTGACCGGGAAGCCGTTGCCCGTGAACTGAAGTTTGGCCGCATCTATGAAAATAGTCTGGATGCTGTCAGCGACCGCGATTATATTCTGGAGTTTCTTTCCTTTGCCTCCATTTTGATGATGCACTTAAGCCGCATCAGTGAAGAAATCATCCTCTGGTCGTCCACCGAGTTTTCTTTTATTGAGCTGGATGACGCCCACTGCACCGGTTCCAGCATTATGCCGCAGAAAAAAAATCCGGATGTTGCCGAACTGGTACGGGGCAAAACCGGACGCGTGTTTGGCCATCTGATGGCTATGCTGACAGTGGCAAAAGGTTTGCCGCTGGCGTACAACAAGGATTTGCAGGAAGACAAGGAAGGCCTGTTTGACACTATCGATACCGTGAAATTCAGCCTGACAGTATATGCCGCCATGCTGCGCGGTATGAAGGTCAATGTGAGTGCCATGCGGCAGGCGCTCAGGACCGACTTTTCCAATGCTACCGATATGGCGGATTATCTGGTTAAGAAAGGCTTGCCCTTCAGGCAGGCTCATGAGGTTGTCGGCAAATGCGTGGCCTATTGTTTAAGTGAGCAAAAAACGCTCACCGACTTAACTCTGAAGGAGTTCGAGCAATTTTCCCCGTTATTTGCCGCCGACATTATCGATGCGATCTCGGTGGAAACCTGTGTGGCCGCCCGTAATTCCATGGGTGGTACATCGCCCACTCAGGTAGGACACGCAGTAACTATTGCTAAGTCTATCCTGGAAAAACAACAAAAACACCTTGACATGTATACAAAAATCACTCTATAATAACCATAAATATACAACCCAAGGAGGCCTGTTAACATGACAGATATTGCTGTTACACTGGCTGATAAACGCGGTACGCTTCCACCGGAAGACAAACTCGGTTTTGGCAAAATTTTTACCGACCATATGTTTGTGATGGATTATGCTACCGGTAAAGGCTGGCACAATGCCCGTATTGTTCCATACGGACAAATTGAAATCTCCCCGGCAGCTATGGTGCTGCATTATGGTCAGGCTATTTTTGAAGGGATGAAGGCCTTCCGGACTGCGGACAATCGTATTGTTGTGTATCGTCCGCTTGACCACCTGAACCGGTTTAACCATTCGGCAGATATCCTGAGCATTCCGCAGATGGATGTTAATGTGCTGCATGACGGTCTGAAGAAGCTTATCGAAATTGATAAAGAGTGGGTGCCCAAATCGCTGGGGACTTCCTTGTATATCCGGCCATTTGTCATTTCCACCGATCCTTTTGTCGGTGTAAAAGTGGCTGATCAGTACACTGTATTTATTATTCTGTCACCTGTTGGGGCGTACTACGCTTCCGGCTTCAAGCCTGTCGCCATTAAGGTTGAGGAGCATTTTGTCCGTGCCGTCAAAGGCGGCCTGGGTGAAGCCAAGACGCCGGCGAACTATGCAGCCAGCCTGAAAGCGGCGGAAGTCGCCAAAAAGGAAGGGTATACCCAGGTATTGTGGCTTGACGCGCTTGAACAAAAATATATTGAAGAAGTAGGTACCATGAACATCTTCTTCAAAATTGATAATGAAATTATTACTCCGGCATTGAATGGCAGTATCCTCAACGGCATTACCCGCCGTTCGGTGCTTGCCGTTGCGAAAGACTGGGGTATGAAAGTATCGGAACGCCGTATTTCCATTGAGGAAGTATACGAAGCGCATGAGCAGGGGCGTCTCCAGGAAGTTTTCGGCTCCGGCACGGCTGCCGTTATTTCTCCGGTTGGCGAGCTTTCCTGGAAGGGCAGGAAAATCACTATCAACAATAATGAGATTGGTGAAACCTCGCAAAAACTGTTTGATTATATTACCGACATTCAGCAGGGACGTGTTGCTGACAAATTTGGCTGGACCGGTGAAATGGCAAAACTGTAATCTATCAATTGAAACAATTAGGCTTGTGCTAAAGGCACAAGCCTAATTTTGATATTATTTATATTAATATTTTTTAATTACCTAAAAGGTTTTCCTATTTTTGGGGAGAATAAAGTTATAGTCGTACTGCAATTTATTGTGTGTTTGAGGTGTACAGCATGTTATTACAAATACGGGGCATAATTTCTACAATCAGCTTTCTTGATATCATCGATATGGCGATTGTTGCCTATGTATTATACAAATTATATATTATGATCCGGGATACCCGGGCGGTCGCGCTGTTAAAGGGCCTGGCCGTGCTATTACTGGCTACCCTTGTCAGTAAATGGCTGGAGCTTAATGTTATCAACTGGCTGCTGCAAAAAACCATGACCGTGGTGCTGGTGGCCTTGCCTGTTGTTTTTCAGCCTGAGCTTAGACGGGCGCTGGAACAATTAGGGCGGGGACGCTTTTTCAAAAACAGCTCCCAGCTCAACGCGGAAGAAAAAGAAACCCTGTTTACCGAATTGACGCGAACCGTCACGGCTCTGTCCAAAAATAAAATTGGGGCCTTGATGGTGCTGGAGCGCGATACCGGCTTAAATGACTATATTGAAACAGGCATTAAAGTCGACGGTTTGGTGACCAGTGAATTCCTGATTAATATTTTTATTCCCAATACGCCGCTGCATGATGGTGCCGTTATTATCCGCGGCAACAGAATACAGGCGGCAGGCTGCCTGCTGCCGTTATCTGACGACAGGACGCTGACCAAAGAACTTGGCACCAGACACAGGGCCGCCATTGGTATCAGCGAGCAGGCGGATGCGGTTGTCATTGTTGTCAGCGAAGAGACCGGGATTATTTCCCTGGCCAGAGGCGGCAGACTGCACCGGTATCTGGATGCCGACAAACTAAAAGAGCACCTTGCCCCATTATTTGTGGCCAAAACCTCTTCGCTTAGCGATCTCTTTAGCTGGAGGCCTTCGTAATGTTTGAAAAATACTTAAAAAAACCCGGCGAAGATAAAAATCAGGCACCTAAAATTTTTGCCGTTATCTTAGCCGTGATACTCTGGTTGTATGTTATGAATGAACAAAATCCACCCATAGAATCCTGGGTCACCATGCCGTTGGAAGCGCGCAATGCAGCTACCAGTTATGTCATTACTGAGGTGCCGGACTCTGTCCGGGTGAAGGTCCGCGGTCCGCGGAGCATTGTGGCCGGGCTGATTAACCGGGAGCTTACGGCCTATGTTGATGTAAAGGGCCTGGGAGAAGGCCGTCATAACCTTAAGGTCACGCCTGCCTTGCCTTCCAATTTGGAAGCTGTTGAAGTCAGCCCGGAGCGGGTGCAGATACAGATTGAAACTGTTGTCAGCCGTGAGGTGCCGGTGGAGGCGCGCCTGACCGGCGCACCGGCTAAGGGGACGCTGACAGGCAAAGTTACTATTGCGAATGAAAAGGTTACCATTGAAGGGCCGAAGCATCTTATTGAAACCGTGGAAAAGGTAATGGCGCCTGTGGATCTGGCAGGCAAAAACGCCGATATTGCCATCGATGCGCAGCTAATTCCGGTCAATACCAAAGGCAGAGAAGTACAAGGCCTGACTATTTATCCGGAAAAAACGCGGGTAACCGTAGTGTTAATGGCGGCGGTAGTCAAAAAAACAGTGGATGTGAAGCCGGTGACCCAGGGGGAACTGCCAGCAGGTTTTGTCATTCAGAGTATTATTACCCAGCCTGAGAAAGTGGAGGTAAGCGAGAACACGCCAGGCAAAACGATTGAGAAGCTTGATGCCGTTTATACCGAGCCGGTCATGTTAGCCGGCATTAATAAAGACACGAACAAAGAGGTCAGACTCCAACTGCCCGAAGGTGTGTCAGGCACACCGCCGACGGTTACTGTCACTATAAAAATCGGACCCCGGTAGTTTGTGTTAAAGAATCTGACAGGAACAGGCGGGTGGTGCATCGACAATGTTCCACCACTGGCATTTGATTTTCGCTGTTGTCAACACACCACCTGCCGGCAACAGTAGTTAGCATGTTATATATAGTTAAAGGAGATAAGGTTATTGCTCAAAATCAGCAATTTTCGCGTGCCGTTAACCGAAGATGCGCCATTGGAACAATTGTTGGCCAAGCGTCTTAAACTGCCGGCCGCGGCAATCCGTCAAGTGGTGATTAGCCGCCGGGCAGTCGATGCCCGGCGGAAGCATACTATTAATTTTGTCTATACGTTAGAAGTTGGGACCGCCGTTTCGTCTGCGCAGGTGTTGTCCCGGCTGCCAGGGGATAAAGATATTGCGATGGTAACTCCGGCCGTGCCGGAGGAAATCATTCCGGGCAGCAAGCCGTTAGATAACCGGCCGGTAGTGGTTGGCGCAGGACCGGCCGGCTTATTTGCTGCTTATATGCTGGCCAAGCATGGCTATAAACCGCTCCTGATTGAACGGGGGCGGAATGTGGAACAGCGTGCCGGGGATGTTGCCGGCTTTTGGCGCACCGGCAAATTCGATCCCATCAGCAATGTACAGTTTGGCGAAGGCGGCGCAGGTACTTTTTCCGATGGCAAGCTGACCACACGGGTTAATGACCCGCGAATGGCCGAGATCCTTGCTCTGATGGTGGAGGCCGGCGCACCGCCGGAAATAAAATATCTGCATAAACCCCATATTGGCACAGATAAGCTGAGGCAGGTTGTCAAAACCATCCGTAACCGCATTATTGAACTGGGGGGGCAGGTGGAATTTGAGGCCAGGCTGACAGCTGTTGCTATTGAGAATGGCCAACTGCGCGGTCTGACAATTAATGATAACCGCTATCTGCCGTGTGAAGCCCTGTTTTTGGCTATTGGTCATAGCGCCCGTGATACTTATGAGTTTTTATACCAGGCCGGTATTGCCATGGAAGCCAAGCCCTTTGCTATCGGTGTCCGCATCGAGCATCCGCAGGAACTTATTGATCAGGCTCAATACGGCGTAAGCGCCGGTCATCCCAAGCTGGGGGCTGCCGATTATGCGCTGGTATATCAGGATCGGGCGGCAGGCCGGACGGCCTACTCCTTTTGCATGTGCCCCGGCGGCCTGGTGGTCGCGGCGGCGTCGGAAGACGGCGGGGTGGTGACAAATGGGATGAGTCTGTTTAGCCGGGATTCCGGTATCGCTAACAGCGCCCTGGCGGTTACCGTCAATCCGGCCGATTATGGTCCTCATGTGCTTGACGGTATCGCCTTTCAGCGCCGCTATGAACAACTGGCATTTGCCTTAGGCGGTAAGAACTATACCGCTCCGGCCCAGACTGTCGGTGATTTTCTGGCAGGCCGGAGCGGCGGCAAGAACTATCTGGTTACCCCGAGCTATCGTCCGGGGGCAGCCCCGGCTGATCTCAGACAATGCCTGCCTGAGTTTGTCACAGCCACGCTGGCTAAAGCCTTGCCTGATTTTGGCCGGAAAATTCGCGGCTTTGATCATCCGGGCGCAGTGCTTACCGGCGTTGAGACCAGAACCTCGGCACCTGTAAGAATCGTTCGCGGGCCGGATTTTGCCTCAGTAAATACCGCCGGACTCTATCCGGTTGGCGAAGGTGCCGGGTATGCGGGAGGCATTATGAGCGCCGCTCTTGACGGCATGAACGCGGCCATTAGTTTCATAAAAGAATATAAGGCATAGCCTTAACCCCTTAATTGCGCAGGAATTGAAAGGAGCAAGCAACCTCTATGGCAAGACTGTTTGGAACCGATGGCGTACGCGGCTTAGCTAACGCTGAACTTACACCCGAGCTGGCCTTTAAAATGGGCCGGGCGGCTACCTATTATTTCGGCAAAGAGCATCAACGGCCGGTGTTTTATATTGGCCGCGATACCCGTATCTCAGGCCACATGCTGGAAGCAGCCCTGGCGGCGGGGATTTGTTCGGCAGGCGGCGAAGCCGTGCTGCTGGGTGTTGTCCCTACCCCGGCAGTAGCTTATCTGACCCGAAAATATCGAGCACAGGCCGGAGTTGTTATTTCGGCATCACATAATCCCTATCCGGATAATGGCATCAAATTTTTCGCCGGAACAGGCTATAAACTGCCGGATGCTGTTGAAAATGAACTGGAAAGCCTGATTGAAGCCGGAGTCGATGCCATGCCCCGGCCTACGGCTGACGGAGTGGGTTTTATTACCCGGAACCATGACCTGCTGGCCGAATACATCGACTATGCTGCCGGTACGGTGGAAACCACGCTAAGCGGCCTTAAAATTGTCGTTGACTGCGCCAATGGTGCTGCCAGCGAGGCTGCGCCCGCTGCCTTTAAAAAGCTGGGGGCAGAGGTCGTTATCCTTAATGACAGCCCGGACGGCATTAATATCAACGCCGGCTGCGGTTCAACCCATCTGGAACAGCTGCAGGCAGCCGTAGCACAGCATCAGGCCCACTTAGGTCTGGCCCATGACGGGGATGCCGACCGTTGTCTGGCTGTTGATGAAACAGGTCTGGCTGTTGATGGTGATCAGATCATGCTGATTTGTGCATTGGAAATGCTCAGGCAGGATACGCTGCCGGAAAAAACCCTGGTAGCTACTGTCATG
The DNA here is from genome assembly GCF_001941975.2 of Sporomusa sphaeroides DSM 2875. NCBI lineage: Bacteria > Bacillati > Bacillota > Negativicutes > Selenomonadales > Sporomusaceae > Sporomusa > Sporomusa sphaeroides. The sequence continues at coordinate 563,208 of NZ_CP146991.1, forward strand.
AGCAATCTGGGTTTGCACCAGGCCATAAAAAATGCCGGTGGCAAAGTGCTTGTCACACCGGTGGGTGACCGCTATGTACTGGAAGCCATGCTGAAACATAACCTGGTACTTGGTGGTGAGCAGTCAGGTCATATTATTTTCAGTCAATACAGTACAACCGGTGACGGCCTGATTACTGCCCTGAAACTGGCTGCCGCCTTAAAACAAAGCGGCAAAAAGATGTCAGAGCTGGCTCAGGTTATGACCAGATTCCCGCAACTCTTAGTTAATATCAGGGTTAAGAGCAAAGAAGGCTGGGAAACCAACACCAATATTGCTGCCGCCATTAAAGCCGGGGAAACAGAACTGGGGGATAATGGCCGGATACTGGTACGTCCTTCCGGCACCGAACCGCTGATCCGCGTAATGGCTGAAGGCCCCTCGCTGCCTGACCTGGAGCGCATTGTCGCTGCCATTGCCGGGGTAATTAAACAAGAACAGGAATAAACGTTATTGACCAATATGGTAAACTATATTACAATGAGATAGAATACAGCAAGGGAGCACTAAATAGTGCTCCCTTGCATATGTATGGGATAATAACAGGGGGGTGAGAATGAACAGCATAAGCCGGATAATAACAATCATTATGGCAGAAACTAAATTAAAAAAGCGCTGGTGCTTGGAGGTTTTCCAAGCAGACGAGGAAGAGGTTTATCGAGCAGTCAGCGGATGCCTCTCGGCCCCTGTCAGTCGTTAGCCGGCCGACAAACCCGCAGGGTGATCTGCGGAACAAAACGGCGGCATGCAGGACAATTATCGGATTACAAGCAAAAAGGAAAGCAGGATTGCCTGGCAGTAGTATTGCTGTGCGGGGCACTCCTAGTTTTCTGCAGCATTTAACATTTAGGAGGTTTATATATATGTGTGGTATCGTAGGCTATATCGGACCCGATCAGGCCGCACCGTTTCTCTTGGAAGGCATGAGCAAACTGGAATACCGCGGTTATGATTCAGCGGGAATTGCCGTGTTTGACGGCACTGAAATACACGTGGATAAAAGCGTAGGTCGCTTGAATGTACTGGCGAAAAAGGTAGATAGCCATCCGCTCAAAGGCCAGCTTGGCATTGGCCATACCCGGTGGGCTACCCATGGCCGTCCGTCTGACGCCAATTCTCATCCCCATACCGATTGTACCGGCAAATTTGTTGTCGTGCATAACGGTATTATCGAAAATTACCTGCACCTGAAAGAAAAGCTTATTGCCAAAGGCCATAAATTTACCTCCGAAACCGACACCGAGGTTGTGGCCCATCTCATCGAAGAATGCTATCAGGGCGATTTTGAAGCTGCTGTAAAAAAGGTGCTCGAACAAATCGAGGGCTCCTACGCGCTGGTATTTATGTGCCAGGATGAACCAGACAAGCTCATCTGCACCAAACAGGATAACCCGTTGGTTATCGGTTTGGGAGAAGGTGAAAACTTTATTGCCTCCGATATTCCCGCCATCATCAGCCGCACCCGTAAAACCTATATTCTCAATGACGGTGAAATGGCCATTGTAACCAAAGATTCTGTTTGGGTTATGAACCGCCAGGGTGTGCCTGTAACCAAAAAAGTGTTTGAAGTTAACTGGGATGCCGAAGCCGCTGAAAGAGGCGGTTATGAGCATTTCATGATTAAAGAAATTTACGAACAGCCCAAGGCTGTCCGGGAAACCATGACCGGCCGTCTGGCCAAAGATGACAGCGGCGTAACCTTTGACGAACTCAAATGGACCAAAGAGGATATTGCCGGCATCAAAAAAATTGCTGTTGTCGCCTGCGGCACAGCCTATCATGCCGGTATTGTCGGTAAATATCTGATGGAAAATCTGGCCCGCATCCCGGTAGAAGTCGATGTCGCCTCAGAATTCCGCTACCGTTCCCCCATCATTGATGATCAAACCCTAACCATTATTATCAGCCAGTCCGGTGAAACGCTGGATACCCTGGCGGCGCTCAAAGAAGCCAAAAAACTGGGTTCCCGTACACTGGCCATAACCAATGTTGTCGGCTCTTCCATTGCCCGTGAATCCGACCAGGTCATTTATACCTGGGCCGGCCCGGAAATCGCCGTGGCCTCCACCAAAGCCTATACCACCCAGCTTATTGTTATGGCGCTCTTAGCCATTCATATGGGTTCGCTCAAAGGCACGCTGGCGCAGGAAAAGGCCCGGGAACTCTGCCGGGAGCTGCGGAATCTGCCTAACCAGATTCATGAATTGCTGGAAGACGTGGAACCGATAAAAACCTTTGCCCAACAGTATGGCTTTAAAGAAGACGTATTCTTTATCGGCCGTTCTTTAGACTATGCAGTAGCCCTGGAGGGCTCGCTAAAACTTAAGGAAATATCCTATATCCATGCTGAGGCTTATGCTGCCGGTGAACTCAAGCACGGCACCCTGGCCCTTATCATTGAGGGAGTACCAGTTATCGCTTTAGCTACCCAAAAAGATGTCTATGAAAAAATGCTCAGTAACATCAAAGAAGTAAAAGCCCGCGATGCCGTCGTTATCGGCATCGGTCTTAAAGGTGACGAGCAAATTGAAAAATATGTTGACCATACCATCTATATTCCTGCCACTGATAAATTCCTGACGCCGATTCTGTCAGTCATTCCGCTGCAGCTCTTAGCGTACTATGCGGCTGTGACCCGTGGTTGTGATGTTGATAAGCCGAGGAATCTGGCGAAGAGCGTTACGGTGGAGTAGGACGAATTTGGTAGCGTTTGATTGGGTTTATAAACGATAAAACCAACAAATATAATAAAAATCAGCAACTTGCCTTTCATTGTAATGTGAGGGCATGGTTGCTGATTTTTTGTACGTCACAGAACGATCGTTTTGTATCTATTTGTTCTTTAAATATCTGCCCCGGATTTCTACATCAATGGGGTTGAAAAAAGCTGCGACATCCACCTTTAGGGCATCCGCAATATCGAAAAGAATGTCTAGACTAAATTCCATCTCAGAATTTTCCGCCTCTATTTTGGATATGTACGACCTTGACTTGTCGATCTGTTCACTCAGACTTTCTTGGGTTAGATTGCGAAGTTTGCGGTAAAACGCAACTTTGCGGCCAATTTCTCTATATTTCGCTAAATGTTTGCCTCTCATAATGTCTCACCTCAAAGAAATGGCACTGCCTGTCCCTATTTACCCATGAATTATAAAAGCCATGATGTAAAAAAGAAAGGAATCTGCAAGTTATCAGCTGGCAGTTTAAAACATTGGCTTCTGTATAGCTAATGTAAAATGAAGGAATTTAGCTTGAAGCAAAGGAATTGTAAAGATGGATATTCAACTAAAATTTTCCTGCTGGACAGATGAAAAAGAGAGTGATTTATTGATTATGAAATATCATCTTCAATATGTGTCTGCGGTTTTACGGCATAAATGGTATGTTTTCCAGGAAGCTTGCAAGCTGGGGATCCCCTGGCGGGGGCTGCTGCATGATTTTACTAAGCTTACGCCTGGTGAATGGAGGCCGCGGGTTCGGGCAATGCGGGCAGGCAATTTGCGCGGCGCAGATGGCCGTATAGATCTGAACCGGGCGAATGATGAGCTTGCTCTGTGCTGGCTGCGTCATTATCACCGCAATTCTCATCACTGGCAGCACTGGGTAGTTTGCCTTGATAATGGCTCAGTCCGTCCGCTGCCGATGCCTGATGCAGACCGGCGCGAAATGCTGGCCGACTGGCTTGCTGTTTCCCGCCAGCCGGACCGGCTGGATATGATTCCCTGGTATCAGCAGAATAAGGAGCACCTGCTGCTTCATCCCGTTACAAGACAGTGGATTGAACAAAAGCTGGGTCTATAAGCGGTGTAATGTCTGAGGGGAAAGGGCAGCCGGTTATCCTTGAAATGAATTTACCAATGATATTTTCCCCATAGCCTTGCCGGCTTCCAAATAAGCATGAGCCTTATTAACCTCATCAAAAGTAAACTGCTGTTTGTCTCTCTGGATATGTAATTTTCCTTGTTCGATTAAATTACTTACATGGTTCAGTATTCTGCCATGCCGTTCTCGTTCAATATTGAAAAGCATAGGCACAGTCATCAATAGAGCATGTAAAGTGAGGGCTTTCGCATGCATCAGTCCGATATCCAGAGTGGTCCTGGCGTTAGTAGTACAAATTGCTCCCTTTAATTTTACCGCTTTGAAACTGTTGGTTAAATTATCTCCTCCAACCGGATCGAATATCGCGTCAAATCCTCTGCCATCTGTGTATTTCTCCACATAGCTTTCGACAGACTCAGTATTAGAAAAAATAACATGGTCCGCACCAAAAGCTTTCGCCACATCGGCTTGCTCCTGATTTAAAACCGTACCATAAACAATAGCACCTTGTTGCTTTGCCAATTGTACAGCTATATGCCCAACTCCGCCGGCAGCACCATGTATTAATAATTTTTCGCCTGGCTTCACTAAGGATTTTTCCATAATTCCTTCCCAGGCGGTTATGGTGACCAACGGAAATAAGGCCGCCGTGTAGTGATCAATGCAGGCAGGTTTTTTCGCAATCAAATTGGCATCTGCCAGCATAAATTCAGCCAATGCTCCTTGTAAATTCCCGACTCCACCAGTACAACCGAATACTTGATCACCAACTTTCCACTGGCCTGCTTCTTCGCCAACAGCTATAATCTCACCTGAAACATCTGCATTAAGAATTGCGGGTAATTTGGGTCCGATAGCAGCAGCCAAACCTGAGCGAATTTTCGTTTCCAGCGGGTTGACACTACTGGCGACTACTTTCAATACTACATGCCCGGGAATTGGTTCAGGCTTGTCCACAGCCGCTATTTCGAATACTTCCGGACCGCCATATTTCCGGATCATCATTGCTTTCATTCACAACACCTCCAGGATTAATTAATTTTCTTTCGCAAAAATTATTCCATTAAACCAAGTTCTTGATGTATTAACTCTAACATGACATTTCAATCTTTAGCAAGAGAACTGAACCTGAATAAGTGATGCAATTGTACTGGCACCGTTTCTCATACGGTGCCAGTTTTGTTTTTAACTGAATTTGTTCAGCGTGAAATCACACAAGTTCTTCAAGAAGTATTCATAAGTAATTCATAATGACTTGTTATACTGAAACAAATCCAAAGCTACAAACAGTCCTCTGAATGGGGGAGGGCTGTTTGTCTTTAAAGCCAGGCAATAGCTGGCAGTATATATATTTGTACTGCTACATAAGGCCCCAGCTAGAACTAGTACATTAACTTCAAGGAGGATGAACAATGAGCAATATCTCAAAGACTGGCATTATAAGAGCACTCGTAGTAGGCAGTATTATGCTCGCAACCAATTTACAGCCAGTCCTTGCAGCGGAACAGCCCTTAACCCTGCAAGAAATCGTAAACACCGCCATCAAAAGCAATCCGGCGGTGGTGGAAACCGAAAAAAGGTGGGAAGAAAAATTCAATCGCATTCCTGCTGCCACAGCACAACCCAATCTTAAAGTCGGTTTTATGAAAGACGATATCCCAACATCCAGTTTGAATCCCGGTGACGGCATGATGACCGAGTTTACTATCAGTCAAGAGTTTATGAACCCGTCTAAACTTAAGTTAATGGGTAAAATGGCAGAAAATGAAGCAAACATGAGCAAAACAAGCTGGGATGAGAAACAGGTCGCAGTCTATGTACAAGCAAAACAGGCCTATTATGATTACCTTTATTCTAAGCAAGCGCTGGCAATTGGTAAAGAGAGCCAGCAGCTTATGGGTCAGCTTGCGAAGCTGGCTCAAGTCAATTACTCAACAGGCATGGTGCCGCTTCAGGATACACTAAAAGCTCAGACTGAGTTTTCACAGATGACAATTGATCTGCTAAATATGGCGTCGATGGAAGCTGTGGCGAAAGCAAAGATTAACAACTTGATGGGACGCAGCACGAATACCGCTTTCGAAGTTAAAGAAGAATTTACAGCTCCGCCGCCCGATTTTGATTTGGCCGGCCTTATTAAAACCGCTACTGAAAGTAAGTCATCTGTGGTAGGGATGCAGTATCAGGCGGACATGGCCCAAAACGGGATTGATTTAGCAAAAAAACAGAAATTACCTGATTTTGAAGTCAGTTTAGGGTACAAGAAGAATAAGGAACCCATGATTGACGTAATGACTATGAGCGGCATGGACCCGAAAATCATGGTTGAAGATCGCAAGCCTGCCTGGAGTATTGAAGTAATGGCAATGTTTCCTATTTGGCAAGGGAAAAACAAAGCCGAAATCAAAGCAGCGGAAGCCGGCTATGAAGCTTCGCAAGCTGCCCTTCAGAATATGAAGAATATGGCTGAACTTGACGTCCAAATGGCGCTTACTGAAGCCCAAACTAGCTGGCGTCAAATTGAACTATATGAGAGTACCATTGTTCCGCAGGCTGAACAGCATTACCAGGCGGCGGTTGTTGGATATACCCATGGCAAAGCCGATTTTATGACTGTTCTGGACGGGGTTAATACGCTGCGCAATGCTAAACTGGGACTATATAAAGCTAAAGTGGATTATGAGAAAGCTGCGGCCAATCTGGAAAATGCAGTAGGGAAGCCTTTATTCACCAGTGGAACGCAGCCATAATGAGTAAACTGTAAAAGGAGAGGACCGCATGATTGAAACACTACAGACCAAAAAGAAACTTATTATTGGTGTGACTGCCGGCATTCTGGTAATTGGTGGTGTGGGCTACTACTATACTGCTCAACATAATGTGCCGGCGGCTGCAGACCATACCGGCCACCAAGCAAATGCCCCGGTTATGGCCATGGGAGACACCGTGACTTTGGATGCCAAGGCGCGGCAATTGGCTGGGGTGCAAACGGCGCAAGCATTTGTTAAGCCGTTAACTAAGGAAACCAAAACCACCGGCAAGATTGCTATGAATGAAAACGGTCGGACCTACATCACTTCCCGGGTTGAAGGACGGATAGACCAGCTTTACGTGACCGCCGAAGGAGAAACGATTGCTCCCGGCCAGGCTATCGCCGCTGTATACAGCCCGACTTACATTGCGGCCCAGGAGGAATATTTATTGGCAATGGAAAATGTTCAAAAACTAAAAAATGCCAGTAAAGATATAGTCCAGATCAACAACCGTCTGCTCGAGGCTGCCCGGCGCAAACTGCAACTTTTGCATGTACCTGACAATGAAATCACTCATCTGGAGCATACCAGACAACCCAAGGACCATATGACCATTTATGCCCAGTTTGGCGGAACCGTGCTGGAAAAACAAGTCCTGGCAGGTACCTTCCTTATGCCCGGCGATAAAATGTACAGCCTGTCGGATTTATCTACCGTTTGGCTGTATGTGGATATTTACGAAAAAGACATAGCAGGGATAAAGCCGGGTCAGCAGGTCGTGGTAACTAGCGGCGCCTATCCGGGAGAAACCTTTAACGGACAGGTCACCTTTATTAACCCGATACTTGACGATGCAACCAGAACGGTTAAAGTACGGGTCGAAATGGCTAATCCCGGCGGCAAATTAAAACCTAACATGTTTGTTAACGCTATGATTCAAATACCTCTGGGAGACAGTCTGCTCATCCCGGAATCCAGTATTTTGGATACCGGCAGCCGCCAAATTGTCTTTGTCGCTCAAAGCGAAGATACCTTCGTCAGACGAGATGTAGTCATCGGACAATATGCCGACGGTTATGTCCAAATCCTGTCCGGGCTGCAGCCTGGTGAAACAGTCGTAACAGCTGCTGCCTTCCTTATTGATTCCCAAACTAAATTAGGCAGCTTTGGCAGCCATGCCGGTCATGGCGGCGGGGGTGATGGTAAGGGAGCCGCAGCATCGGCACCAGCTGCCGGTAGTGCAGCGCCGGTCCAGGCGCCTGCCATACCTGGTGCTCCGGCTGACTCAGGCCAGCATAGCGGCCACAGCGGGCATTAAGGAGGACTGGCATGCTAAATAAAATAATCGAGTTTTCCCTGAAAAACCGAATGATTGTCCTGATGTTAACCGCACTGGTTATTATATGGGGAATTTTTGTCATACGTGATACCCCGATTGATGCTTTTCCTGATCTTAGTGAGAACCAAGTGCTTGTTTCAGCTGACTGGATGGGCCGGGGACCGCAGGAAATCCAGGATCAGGTGACCTATCCCCTGGAGACGGCCTTGCGGGGACTGCCGAAGGTTAAACAAGTACGGTCAGCTTCCTCTTTTGGCATGTCACTGATAACAGTTATTTTTGAAGACGGAGTAGATCCCTACTTTGCCCGCCAGGTGGTAAATGAAAAAGTGCAGCAGGCTATTCCCCGTCTGCCAAGCGGTGTGCAGCCAGCCTTAGGCCCGGTCAGCACCCCGATGGGACAAGTCTTTATGTATACCGTGGAAAGTGATCGCCACAACCTTGCTGAATTACGCACCATTCAGGATTTTACCATCAAGCAACAACTGGGCGCCGTGCCCGGAGTAGCCGAAGTTGCCAGTATTGGCGGCTATGTAATGCAGTATCAGATCAATCTTTACCCGCAGCTCCTGCAAAGCTACCGGGTTACTTTTAATCAGGTAATTGGGGCGCTTAATGCTAACAATGCCAATATTGGGGCCAAAGTTGTCGAACAAAACGGTCAGGAATATATCATTCGCGGGCTGGGATTAATCGAGTCCATTGATGATATTAAGAATGTTGTTATTACCCAAAACAACAATGTCCCCATATATATCAAAGATGTAGCCGGTGTAACTGCAGGCCCGGATTTTCGCCGGGGTGTGCTGACCAAATCCGGTTATGAGGCGGCCGGGGGAATTGTTATTCAGCGCATGGGCGAGAATACGCTGAACGTCATTGACCAAGCGAAAGACAAAATAGCGGAAATTCAGCCAACCTTACCGGAAGGTATGCGGATTGTACCATTTTATGATCAGACTGACCTGGTGAAAAAAGCAGTTAATACACTAACGCGGGCGCTGATTGAAGAGTTTATTTTAGTGTCTATCATTGTTATCGCCTTTTTAGGGAATGTCCGGTCCAGCCTGATTGTCACCAGCGCCATCCCAATTGGTATTTTGATCGCGCTGATTGCCATGAAACAGATTCACCTATCGGCCAATTTAATGTCACTTGGCGGTATTGCTATCGGCATTGGCGTTATGACAGACGCGGCCATTGTTATGGTGGAAAACATTTACCGGCATTTAGCCGAGGACCGAGGTCGGCGGAGTATTATTGACGTGACGCTGGCAGCGGCCAAAGAAGTGGCCGTACCAATCTTCTTTTCCATCACCATTATTATCGTCACCTTCCTGCCGGTATTTACCATGACCGGTACCGAAGGCAAGATGTATACCCCCATGGCCTGGGCTAAAAGCTTTGCCATGACCGGCTCATTGTTATTGGCATTCACTTTGGTGCCGGTGCTCTGCACATTCTTTCTTCGAGGTAAGATTCAGGAAAAAGACACCTGGATTGTTGCCAGAATGCATCAATGGTACACGCCCACGTTGAAGTCAGTACTAAAGCACAGCAAAACTACTATTGTTATTGCCGTAATTGTAATGATAGCCGGATTCTCACTCTTACCGCTCCTTGGTACCACTTTTATGCCGGTTTTAGATGAAGGGACATTCCTGGTTATGCCGACCATGATGCCTAGTGTATCACTCACGGAAGCGTTGGAATCGGCAAAAACCATGGACAAAGTCATCATGGAGATTCCGGAAATCGATATGTCGGTCGGCAAGGTGGGTCGAGCCGAGTCGGCAATGGACCCGGCGCCAATCAGTATGATTGAAACCATTGTCACCCTAAAGCCCAAAGAGCAGTGGCGGCCAGGTATGACCAAGGAGGCGATTGAACAGGAAATGATGGTCAAACTGGCCAATATCCCCGGACTCAACTTAGCCTTTACTCAGCCGATTGCCGGCCGGTTGTCCATGCTGACCACCGGGGTTCGCACCGAACTTGGTATTAAGCTTTACGGAGAAGATCTTAAGGTGCTTCAGCAAAAGGCCTTTGACATTGAAACGGCATTGGGAGCGGTGCCCGGTGTCAGCGATTTACTGGCCGAAAGAGTCTTTGGTGCCAGCTATTTAGAAATTCAGGTCAACCGGGAAAAAGCTGCCAGGTATGGTCTTAACATCGCCGACGTTGAGGACGCTATCGAATTAGCGGTAGGCGGCAAAACTGCCACAACCACTATTGAAGGGCGTAAGCGCTTTGACGTTCTTGTACGGTACAACCGGGAAAACCGCGAAACCATTGACGCCATGCAAAACATCCTCGTTCCCGTAACCGGTGGCGGCACTGTTGCGGCCTCAACATCACCAGGCGGTATGGGCGGCATGGGCGGCGGCGAAGCCACTGCCGCGGCTGCTCCGGCTACCGGCGCCTATGTGCCTCTCGGTGAAGTCGCTCAATTCCAGGTAGTGGACGGACCATCCATGATTAGCAGTGAAAACGGAGTCTATTGGATGAGCGTTCAGATGAATACCCGGGGGCGGGACGTCGTTGGTTTTGTTAATGAAGCCAATCAGGTTATTAAAGAAAAGGTTGACTTCCCCCCTGGGTATTCCATGAAATGGACCGGCCAGTATGAGAATCAGCAACGGGCAAAAGACCGGCTGATGATAGTGGTACCGGCAGTCATTGTGCTCACCTTTTTCTTACTGTATATGGCCTTCAACTCTGCCAGTGATGCTTTGCTCATTCTGATGAACATTCCGTTTTCTTTAGTGGGCGGTATTGTAGCCATGTACGCTACCGGTACCTACCTTACGGTTGCGGCAGCTGTCGGCTTTATTGCGCTTTTCGGGATTGCGGTCCAAAATGGGGTAATCATGGTGACCTATATCAAACACCTGCGTGGTCACCGCTCGCTGGAAGAAGCCATTACTGAAGGCGCACTCACCCGGCTAAGGCCGGTTATGATTACGGCACTGGTCGCAAGTCTCGGCTTATTCCCGTTACTCTTTGCCACCGGCACCGGTGCAGAGGTACAGCGGCCGATGGCTACAGTAGTTGTTGGCGGCTTGATTACCTCCACGATTTTGACCCTGCTCGTATTGCCTTGTATCTATCTGGTCTGGAATCAATGGCGCGAGCGCAAAAAACCTCCCGTATCTGATAACTTCAATACGTAAACGAGACATTGTATGCAAGCAGCTCTCCGACTGGTGGAGAGCTGCTTGCGCTTTATAGAAATCACAATTTCTTCACCACATATTCACAGGTTCTTCAAAACTTAATGATATGATTTGTTACAACAAGTGTGGTGTTGGTCGAGGAGGAAGCCTGCTTTATCTTATATTCACTGGCACGGTTCAGTTAGAATTTTTGCGCACAGATAGTCTCCTTATCGGCGGATTCAAGGCTGCACAGCTAACTGCTTTACTCACAGCACTGGCGGCCAGCCTGCTGTGGGGATGGTGGGTAAGTCGGAATATAGGGCGCAACGTAAAGGTGTAGTTGCGACTGGCGGGCCGTATGCCCGTGTGCGTCACCCTTAAACGGCGGGTTAACCTATCGGATCAATAATATAGTTTTCAGGGAGATGACATTATGAACAAAGTGGTATCAAAAGTAGTTATTGCTTTATTGCTGGGTACGTTTGTGGCAACATCCGGAGTGAGTTCCGCACTGGTATTGGCTGAACAAGCCAATACCCAACAAGATCATCAACAAGTACCGTCTGCAGAAAGTGGCAACAACCAGTCAAACGAGCATTCCGGTCACCATTAGAACTTGCTTGTGAGCGGCTCACACGTGCTTGTCCTTTGTGTAGCCCGCAAAAAAAACAAACAGTCAGCCTTATTGGGCTGGCTGTTTTGCTGCACTTGGTTTACTATGTTTAGAGATGGGGTAAAAATTTATTTGCCTGGCTGCCAGGTACGCAATACGGTAATATTTTTTTAAAGGCTTGACATAGTATGAGGCAAGGTAGTATATTTAAAACAATATATGTGTATATACACTAATGCTTAATTGCAGTGAAAGACGGATAGCTTGCTGCTGAATTTGTAGAGATTAGTCTGGGCAACATTCGCGTATCCGGCAAATGCTGGCGAAGAGGGAAAGCGGTACTTGCTGGAAACAGCAGAGGATTACTGTAAATATCTGCCGAATGTTAATATTTTGTTTACTAGATATAGCAGCGTAAGCGTTGTTGCCGCTTTAACCTGTGAGAAGGTGCATAATACAGGGATTACGGGGGAGGAATTTATCTGGAAAAGACTAATTACCGTGTCGCCCTTGATAAGGGCTGGGAGGATTTGAAACTCAAAGATCCTGCTGAAGTTGCCGAGATCATGCAGGTAACCTACCTTAGTGACAGGCAGCAGTTTATTGTTCCGTTTTTTAATGAGCAGTTTATTGTCGACTGCAGCCGGCAAACCATTTATAATGCGGCAGATGGCTTGGTTCCCGGCATCGGTGCGCGTATGCTCATCCTGCATTACCTTACCTTTTTTGCATCCAGGCAAGAACCTGTCTGCAAGTGGGTCAGCCTTAAGGAAATACCTGGCGGCGGCATGCTTTTCTATCCCGCTTTCTATAAAGATTCCATCCGCGGTCTCATTAAAGCCTTTGGCCGGCAGTCGGCGCTCCTCTTAGCCTGCGCCAAACAGATGGGCGGCCAGCCGGCCGGGTTTGGCACTGTCTCCGCTGTTTTCCAGGTATTTCCCAAGATTCCGCTGTGTGTGCTTATCTGGGAGGGAGACGAAGAAGTTCCGGCAAACGCCACAGTTTTATTTGACCCGTCTATCGAACATTTCCTGCATATTGAGAGTGTTATCGGCGTCGGCAGCTATCTTGCCAACAAACTGATTAAATTAGCCGGCATGGACATGGTGCCTGGTAACTAAAGGAGATATATATGGAAGTCAATTCAACCAGGACAGCATGGTTGATCATGCTAAGTTCAGCTGCAATTTTGGCGATTACTATGGGTGCCAGACAATCGGTGGGGCTTTTTGTTTCACCAATCGATACAACAACCGGCTTAGGTATTGTTTCCATTAGCTTTGCTCTCGCTGTAGGGCAGTTTATATGGGGGCTGGCGCAGCCTATTTTTGGCGCGATTGCTGACAAAAGGGGCTCTTATGGAGTGATTGTCTTTGGCACTTTCTTGCTTGCAGGAGGCTTAGCCCTTACTCCGTTCGCTAATTCAGAGTGGTCGCTGGTGTTAACTATGGGGGTTTTAAGTGCGGCAGGAGCCGGCGCGGGGAGCTTTTCCATACTTATTGGTGCTACCTCACAGCGGATACCTGCCGAACGCCGGGCTTTTGCCGGCGGTTTTATTAATGCGGGAGGCTCGTTAGGCCAATTTATTTTTGCCCCTTTACTTCAGGCTGTTATTAGTGGATTTGGCTGGGTTACCGCCATGTTTACCATGGCGGCAACAACCTTGCTTACCATTCCTCTGGCCTCACTGCTATGCGGCAAGCGAGCACCTGCAATGGCAGTGGCAGCAGAGCAGCCAGCCGGGGGGTTGATACAGCAATTACGGCTGGCGATGCAGGATCGAAGCTATCTGTGCCTGCATGCAGGGTTTTTTACCTGCGGTTTTCACATTGCCTTTCTGGTGACTCATTTGCCGGGAGAAGTTGCGTTATGCGGGCATTCTGCCAATGTATCGGCGGCCTCGTTAGCTATAATCGGCTTGTTTAATATAGCAGGCAGTTTATTTGCCGGCTCACTGGGCTCGCGCTACCGGATGAAGTATATACTTGCTGTTATGTACGGCAGTCGCGCTGTAATGATTGGACTATATCTTCTGGCTCCCAAAACGGCTTTGACATTTTATATCTTTGCTGCATCGCTTGGGTTTACATGGCTGGCGACAGTACCTCCGACCGCCGGCCTTGTGGGAAAATTGTTCGGAACACGATATTTGGCTACCCTTTTCGGCTTGACGCTCTTGACCCATCAGATTGGCGGTTTTTTAGGTGCCTGGCTGGGGGGCCTTGCCATGGCGCATGATGGTAATTTTCTCTGGATGTGGTATGCGGACATTGTACTGGCAGCTTTAGCGGCACTGGTTAACCTGCCGATTCGGGAGGACGCTGTACTGCCCCCAAAAAGTGCTTGACATGGACTGGACTCCAAGTGCTAGATTAGGGTTAGGGAAATCCGGGGCTGATAATTTTGTGACAGGGAGGTTAGTATGGAATATCGGGTTTTAGGGAGAACTGGGATTAAAGTAAGTACCATTGGCCTTGGCGGCGGCGGACTTGAGAATATAGACGCTGTGGCTTGTGAAGCAATTATTGATTGTTCCCTTGACGAAGGCGTTAATTTTCTTGATATATACAATTCCAATCCGGAAGTCAGAAGTAATGTTGGCAAAGCGTTAAGCAAATATCCCCGGGACAGTTTTGTTATTCAGGGGCATCTGTGTTCTGTCTGGGATAACGGGCAATACCGGCGCACCAGGGATTACAATGAAGTTGTCGGTGCATTTGAAGATTTTTTGCGCAGAATGCAGTTAGACTATGTTGATATTGGCATGTTGCATTATGTGGATGATCAAAAAGATTTTGATAACATCTTTACGGGAGAAATAATCACATATGCCAAAGAATTAAAGGCAAAAGGAATTATTAAATCGTTAGGAATATCAACCCATAATCCGGATATTGCTTTTAGCGCAGTGGAAACAGGACTAATTGATGTAATTTTGTTTAGCATCAATGCGGCTTATGATATGTTGCCAGCTAATGAGGATGTAAATATCCTGTTTGAAGAAAGTACTTTTAAAGACCGGATTTATGAAGGCATTGACCCCAAGCGTAATAGATTATACCAAACTTGCAGCAACGCGGGTGTCGCCTTAACTGTTATGAAGGGATATGCTGCCGGAGTGCTGTTCAGTGACCAGGCATCTCCCTTTGCCAAAGCACTGACCCCGGTACAATGCTTACATTACTGTTTAACTAGACCGGCAGTGGCTTCCGTAATGGTTGGCGTGGCTAATCTGCAGGAAATATTGGCAGCGACCGCCTACAACACTGCAAGCAATAAAGAAAAGGATTATAGTGAAGTTCTTGTGAGTGCACCAAGAAGTAACTTACACGGACACTGTATGTATTGCGGACATTGCGCCCCCTGCCCGGAAAAAATTGATATTGCATTAGTAAATAAATATTTGGATTTAGCTTTAATTCAGGTCGATGTGCCGGAAACAGTGAAGAATCATTATGCCGTACTGGATCATCATGCACATGAATGTATAGCATGCGGGTCATGTATGAAGAACTGTCCTTTTGCTGTAAATGTTATAGACAAAATGAAACAGGCGGTCAAACTTTTTGGTCATTAAACATCAGGCAGGCTGCGGAATTATCAAGGGGGTGCGCTTGATGTGTACCATGTGTATCGGTGCAGTGAAAATGAAAGCGAAAGCCTCCCAGGGTAGGATGAAAAAAGACCCTGGGAGGTTTTTACATGTATAACAAAATAAGTTTTGTATGGCGGCCGGTATATCCATAAAAGCTCCTAATCAGGAGTTATTTTACTTATGGGGTATGTAAGTAATCCTTAGTCCGGCTTAGCGCTCATTTTCAGGCTATATGTTCCTTAATCCTCCTTGCAAGGACAATTTAATCGGAGTAGAATAAAGTCATCTTATATTATGTCAATTCAATATTTTCATTTTATTCACGCTTTCTTTGGTGCAGCAGTAACTAAAAATAGGGTAAGGAAAGGGATGATACTATGGCATTTCAGCTTGGAGGGGCCGCTCTAGTCTTTATTGCAGTTTCTTTATTTGTACTAAACTTAGTTCACGTATCTGGCATAATTTAGTTGCTGGGAAACATAGTGAATTGACAAATATATATGGCGAAGAAAAACCATCATCCTTTGGATGGTGGTTTTTCTTTTCTTCGACTTCTCCTATTTCTTTAACCCTGTACCGGTTAAAGGGACGACAATAGTAATTTTGTTGTCAGATTGTCCCTGAAAATAGTGCAGCATGCCGGCGACGGCCACGCCGGCAGTGGCTTCGACATAAATGCCCATGTTACCAAGCATTTGCTGAGCTTGTATTACCCTTTCGTCATCGACGGTAATAACATCGCCATTGCTGTCTTTAACGGCGGCTATCATCTCATCAATTCTCCTGGGTTTTCCAACAGCGATGCCTTCGGCGACAGTTGGTGTTATTTCCTTATTTGGCTGGTTTTTAAATTTACTGTACACAGGCGCACAGTTCTCACTTTGCACGGCAATGATACGGGGGAGTTTCCCCAGTTCTTTAAAACCGATATATACCCCCAGCAGCATAGTGCCGTTACCGGCAGGCACAACGATATAGTCGGGTATGCCGACTTGCTCATAGATTTCATAGGCAAGCGACTTAGTTCCTTCGAAAAACAATGGATTATAAACGTGGGAAGCATAATAGGTTTTCGCGGCTGCTTTCAGGGTTGCCGCCGCCACGTCATCACGTGTTCCCGGAATCTTAACGATATTGGCTTTATAGGCACTAATTTGTTTAATCTTGCCTGCCGATGTATTTTCTGGCAAATAGATATTGCAGGTAATGCCGGCTGCCGCACAATAACCGGCGAAAGCTGCCCCGGCATTACCGGAAGAATCCTCAACCACTTCGGTGATACCTAACTCCTTGAGCATATTAATTGTAACCAAAGCCCCCCGGTCTTTAAAGGAACCGGTGGGATTCATATAATCAAGCTTTAAATTAACCTCTATGTTCTCCAGCTTGCGTTTTACAACCGGAGTCACAACCTCTCCCAGGGACACCGTTTTGGGAATTGCTTCTTCTTTTGCTTTATAGAGCTTAAAAAGTCCCCCGCATTCACATTGATACGCAAGGCCACTAACGGGATATACCTTTTTACAATCAGAACAATAAAAATGCATGAACGCCCACCCCTTCTACATAAGTATGTTGAACACTCCTGTATCTATCATAATATAATTGGGAAAAATAAAAACTATAAATGTAATAAATATATGAATTTATCTGAAAATACGGTATCATTTTGTTAACAGGAAAATTTAGCTGTGCAGTCATCCCGTTAACTCACGAATCGCGAGGAGGGGTTATCATGAAAACAGTTGCTATTGCCGGAACGTTTGATTCCAAAAGTCTTGAGTTTGCTTATCTGCAAGAAATCATTCACAGCCTGGGTTTGAAGACCTTCATGATTCATACAGGGGTATTTGAGTCAAAACTGGCGGCAGATGTTTCGAATGAAGACATTGCCCGCGTCGTGGGAGCCGATATTAAAACCATCGCGGCTAACAAAGACCGCGCGCTGGCAACCGATGTACTCTCCCGGGGCTTGGAAAAATTGCTTCCCCAGCTGTATGCGGCAGGTAAGTTTGACGGCGTAATTTCCTGTGGCGGGAGCGGCGGGACCTCACTGGTCACTCCCGGCATGCGGGCTCTGCCGATCGGTGTGCCGAAAGTTATGGTTTCAACCGTAGCGGCAGGCGATGTATCCATGTATGTGGGAACCAGTGATATTTTTATGTATCCCTCCATTGTGGATGTTGCCGGCTTAAATTCTATCTCAACGAAAATCTTTGCCAATGCGGCACTGGCTATCGCGGGAATGGTAAAATTTGAAGTAAATAAAGTGATTGCAAAGAAACCTCTGATTGCCGCTTCTATGTTCGGGGTGACGACGCCTTGTGTAGATCAGGCCAGAGAATATCTCGAGCAGCAAGGTTATGAGGTTTTAATCTTCCATGCGACAGGAACCGGCGGTAAAGCCATGGAAGGTTTGATTAAAGACGGTTATATTGAAGGCGTTTTTGACATTACCACAACAGAGTGGTGTGATGAGCTTATGGGGGGCAACATGGCAGCCGGAGATAAAAGACTGGAAGCCGCCGCCCTAAATCAAATACCGCAAGTTGTTTCTGTTGGCGCTTTGGATATGGTGAATTTCGGGCCCATTAGCACCGTTCCGGGCAAATATAACGGGCGTAATTTTTATAAACACAATCCTACGGTGACCTTGATGCGCACCACGGTTGAGGAAAATAGGCAGCTGGGACTGATGATTGCCGAAAAACTAAATATGTGTACAGCCAAAGCGGCGTTATTGCTGCCGTTGCAGGGAGTCTCCATGATTGATTCCCCCGGCCAGCCCTTCTATGGCCCGGAGGAGGATGCCATGTTATTTAAAACGCTCAAAGACAATATTACCAATCCGCTTGTTGAAATTATCGAAATCAATGCGAATATCAATGATATTGAGTTTTCCACAGCGGCTGCGCAAAAATTAATTGAACTGGTAACAGAAAAACACAGGTAGGAGGCGTTTTTATGCCAACCAGAAGCGAAATACTAAAGAAGCTGAGAGCGGAAATCACTGCCGGCAGAATTATAGTGGGCGCCGGAGCCGGGGCCGGGATATCGGCCAAAAGCGGTGAGGCCGGTGGTGTCGATTTAATCATTATTTATAATTCCGGGAAATATAGAATGGCAGGCAGGGGGTCACTGGCAGGCTTGCTGCCCTATGGCGATGCCAATAAGATTGTTGTCGAGATGGGGGCCGAAGTATTACCTGTTGTGAAGCATACCCCTGTTTTAGCCGGCGTATGCGGTACCGACCCGTTTCGGATTATGGAAGTGTTCTTAAAGCAGCTAAAGGAGCAAGGGTTTGCCGGTGTCCAGAACTTCCCTACCGTTGGGCTCATTGATGGCGTATTCCGGCAGAACCTGGAAGAAACCGGCATGGGATACGATTTGGAAGTCGAAATGATCAAAAAAGCGCATGAACTGGATCTGGTTACTTCCCCTTATGTATTTGATACCGAGCAAGCCGTGAAAATGGCTAAAGCC
Organism: Sporomusa sphaeroides DSM 2875; assembly: GCF_001941975.2. Taxonomy (NCBI): domain Bacteria; kingdom Bacillati; phylum Bacillota; class Negativicutes; order Selenomonadales; family Sporomusaceae; genus Sporomusa; species Sporomusa sphaeroides. The sequence goes on from NZ_CP146991.1 coordinate 582,010, forward strand.
GGAGCCGATATCATTGTGGCTCATATGGGGTTGACAACCAAAGGCACAATCGGGGCTAAAACCGCATTAACGCTGGATGATTGTGTTGTCAAAGTCCAGACGATTTGTGATGCTGCCAAGGCGGTCAAGCCGGATATTCTTGTCTTATGTCATGGCGGTCCTATCGCAGAACCGGCAGATGCACAGTATATCATTGCGAACACTCGTGATGTGGCAGGTTTCTTTGGTGCTTCCAGTATTGAAAGGTTTGCCACAGAAGTGGGAATAAAGCAGCAAACCGAGGCCTTCAAAGCAATAAAAAAATAGACATATCACACCGTAATAGCGAAAAATAGTAGAATTCCTGCTAAATCCTGTCGGATGTGGCAGGAATTCTGTCCGTTTGTGAGAAATAAATAATAACCTGCAATCAAAAATTGGAAAGGGGTACAAAAACCGAGTATTAGGGGTTTAGTTAGAAATAGAATATATTATATAGGAAAGGCGGGCTTGTGTCGTGACGGCATTAATAAAACAAACGCGGGAAATCAATCATTTGCTGCAAGAATCCGAAAAGGTGGATTATAATAAGGTTACCAAGCTTCTCAGTGAATTTATGGCAGCCAATGTGTATCTGGTTGACAAAGAAGGGGTAATTCTCGGATATGCTTTGCAGCAGGAATTTGAATGTGGAGTTATATTGGAAGATGTATTAGAACAGGGTCAGTTTCCGGAAGAATATGTGAAGATACTGCGGCGGGTGCGTGAAACCAGCAGCAATATACGTCTCCAAGACGGCAATTGTGTGCTTAGTGAGCAACTGCAATGCCCTATTGATGAAAAGTATTCCCTGGTAGTTCCGGTTGTTGGTATTGGCAAACGCCTGGGATCGTTAGTTATTGCCAAGTTTCATGCTGAATTTACTGAACAGGATCTGGTGTTGGCCGAGTATGGTGCTACCATGCTTGGCATGGGTTTGCTCCGGGGCAGCGTGGATAAGCTGGAGGAAGAGATGCGTAAGCGAACCATCGTCCAGGTAGCGTTAAATACGCTTTCTTATTCTGAACTGGAGGCAGCTATGATTATCATGGATGAACTCAATGGCAATGAGGATTTAATTGTGGCCAGCAAAATTGCTGATCGTGAGAAAATCACCAGATCGGTCATTGTCAATGCCTTGAGAAAGCTTGAGAGTGCAGGTGTGATTGAGTCCAAGTCACTGGGAATGAAAGGCACAAATATAAGGATTCTCAATGAACAGCTTATTGGAGAATTAAATAAGAAAAAGCACTAAGCCGCCCCAGGAAATTTAGGGCTCACGGGAATAAATATTTGCCTTAGCTATCATTAGGCGAACATAAAAGTCCTGCAATTAACAAATTGCAGGACTTTTATGTTTTTGAATATAGAGAGCGGTTTTTTATCGGTATGACAAAGACACAATCATGGATAGAGGATAATTATCCTAATTTACCGAATAGATACCATGAAATATCAGCCGTTTGGCTAAAGCTATGATTTTTGGCAATCATGCGGCTTGGCACAGATTCTGTTGCGTATGGCAGCAGCGGTGATAGGCTGCTTGATTGTCTGCTCAAAAAATAAACCGGAAGGGGATTCGGTAACATGAATCAGAAAATTGACATTGCATAAGCAGGATTTACTGGTATTAAAGCAATTACAGACCGGCTTCGAACTGCTGATGCAGGGCAAATATCCGGAACAAATACCTGCCGAAGAATGCAGCAAGCCGCTGGCTCAAGTCGTTCTCTGCTTCAATCGCCTGGCCGGACAGATGAAGGAACTATACGAATACACTGTGCCGCTAGCCAGAGGCAATCTGAATATAGAGCGTCCGGGGAAAATGAATTTTTTAGCCGCCGGCATAAAAGAACTCCATTCTAAACTGAATCATTTAACCTGGCAGGCACAGCAAATTGCCAAAGGAGATTACGAGCAAAGAATTGATTTCATGGGGGAGTTTTCACTTGCGTTCAATTCTATGGTTATTAAACTCGACGAGCGGGAACGGCGTTTAAAAGAAGAAATTCTGATCAGGCAAAAAGCCGAGCAGGAAGTTCGCTTACAGAATAAATTGATGACTGACAACATTCGCTATGCAGGCAGTATCCAACGCGGGTTCCTGCCGACAGACCTGGATAATGCGTTTTTGACGATCTGCAATATCTATCAGCCGCATGAACACGTTGGCGGTGATATCTTTGATTATTTATGGAACGAGCAGACCCAGACCCTTTCAGGTTATGTGGCTGATATCATGGGCCACGGAGTTGGGACGGCGCTGCAAGCAATGGCCTTGCGAGTTTTATTTCGTCAAGCGAAAGAAAAGCGGCTATCCTCTGGCGATACTTTGCGGTGGATCAATTCGAAGGTGTCGCCATATGTTGCCGAGGATACGTTTGCCGCCGCCATTTATTTTCAAATAGATTTTAAACGACAGGTGCTGTCTTTTGCGGTTGCAGGTATTAATCATCTGTTTGCCTGGACGGCCCAGCAGACCGGCTTGATCTCTAAACCAGGCATATTTCTAGGTTTGCTGCCAGACCCTGAGTATGAGGAACATGAAATAGCTTTTCAAGCGGGTGATGTATTTTTGTTTCTCACAGACGGGCTGTTTGACCTGATTGCAGACCGTAAGGCCTTTGCCGTCACTACGCCAGACAGTACTTGGTCGTTCTTACATGCACTGGTTGCAGAACATAAAGGAACCGATGATGCATCAGCTTTGAAGATTGTTATCAAGTGAAAATGAAACATCCCCCAGAGAATTTTCAATAGTGCATCCCCACAAAACTTTGTGAGGGATGCACTATTTTCATGTTTTGTCATACTTTTGTCATATTCCCATATTATGATTAGATTAGAAAATAAAGGGGGTAATGCGTTATGAACTGCATGCTTAAAAAGACGATTATTTATTCCATGCTTGGCTTAATGCAAGTTGGCATGTTTTCATCGGTTGCTGCGGCTGCACCTGTTTCTTTATATAATGATAACTCACAACAAATATCATACCTTAGCCGCGGCCATGGACCTGACCGCGACCATCGCCGCGGACCCGGGCGTGATGACCGCCGTGACCATGACCGCCGTGACCATGACCGCCGTGAGCGTGAACGCCGTGAACAGGAGCGCCGCGAACAGGAACGCCGGCGTATCCATAATGAGCGTAAACGTATCGAAAATGAACGCCATGAGCGGGAAATGAGACGGCGGGCGCATGAAAGCCGCAAGGAATGGCGTGAACGTCAGGAACGGGAGAAACAGCGTCATGACAGGGAAATGCGCACCATTGCCGCCCTGCTGATTGGTATTGCCATTGGCTCAGCAAATAATTAAATAATACGGGGAAATGGGTTATAAGGCGCGAATGCTGGTAATCTTCCATGCATTATTGTAATCCCGCTCTAATAATACGTTATAGAGTTTTCCCGTGTCTTGCTTCCGGACTTCGATAAAGGCCCGCTGGTTGGTAACGCTCAGCAGCGAGAAGGAATCACGGTAGGCATCAAAGCCATAGGTAGCCGCCCGGTCTTTGAGGTATTGTACCGGATTATTGATAGTGTAGGCATAGTCGCTGCGGTAGTGGTAATCGCGGGCCGAGTTGTTGGTACTGCGGTAATAAATTTTCCCGTCCTGATACCAGGCTTGACTCTCATCAGGACTTGGCCAGCTATGTTTGTGCTGATGCCAGCCACGGCCTGGCGGGCGGGAATCCTTAGAATGTTTGAATGTCTGTTCTTGTTTTTGCTGGGGCGTGTTGGATGGTGCTTCTGCAGCGAGAGCCTTAGTGGCTGGGATACCGGACAATGCTGCTCCTGTCAGAATTGCGGCACTCATTAAGGCTGCAGCCCGGCGTTTGTATTTGCGCCTCAGTTGTTTGCGTTTAGCGGAGTTAATTCCCAAGGTTTTCCCTCCTTCAGCTTTATTTGTATCTAGTGTTTCAGATTTTTAAGAGCATAATTCTAGGTAAATATAGCAATATATAAACAAAGCAAAGAGCCTGGCCGCAGGGGCCGGGCTCTTTGCTGTCAAAAGCGGATGAGGCAAAAACTGTTCAAGGCTGGCGCAGATTACTTAAATCCCAGAAAAGCAGCGATACGTCCCCAGAAGGAGGGTTCTGCCACAGGCTCCGGATTAGCAGCATTAGCAGCAGCCGGGGTAGAGCCAAATATGGCTTGGAGATCTTGGTCAGGTGTGGTGATAAGTTGTAAATTGTAGTTATCTTGCAATACCTTTAGCACGTTAGGGGACATAAAAGCCGGAGGTGTAGGGCCCACACGGATGTTTTTGACCCCAAGACTTAGCAGTGTCAGCAGGATGGCTACCGCTTTTTGTTCATACCAGGATAGGATGAGTGTGAGCGGCAAGTCGTTAACACCGCAGTTAAAGGCTTTGGCTAAGGCTAACGCAATTTGGATGCCTGAATAGGAGTTGTTGCATTGTCCGAGGTCGAGCAGGCGCGGGATGCCGTCAATGTCGCCCAAATCGAGATGATTGAAACGGTATTTGCCGCAGGCTACGGTTAATACCACACAGTCTTGCGGAATTTGCTCCACCAGCTGGGTGTAATAATTGCGGCCCGGTTTGGCGCCGTCACAGCCGCCAACCAGGAAAAAGCGTTTAATTTTGCCGCTTTTTACAGCGTCCACGATTTTGTCGGCTAAGCCTAAAACGGCGGTGTGGTGGAAGCCGGTCATGAGGCTGGAACCGGCTTGTTCCGGCAGGGCGGGCAAGGCTTTGGCCTTGGCAATCAGCGCGCTGAAATCCCGGCCGGTAATATGCTCACAGCCCTCCATACCGGCTACGCCGCTGGTAAACAGGCGTTCCCGGTAAGACTCCTTGACAGGCATGATGCAGTTAGTTGTGACCAAAATAGCACCAGGGAAGGCGGCAAATTCGGTTTGCTGGTTTTGCCAGGCCGTACCATAGTTAGCTACCAGGTGCGGGAATTTTTGCAGTTCCGGGTAGGCATGGGCGGGGAGCATCTCACCATGGGTGTAGATATTGATTCCCATACCTTCGGTTTGTTTAAGTAGTTCGTAGAGGTCGAGGATATCATGGCCGGTGATTAAAATACCGTGACCTGCCTTGGTGCCTGTTGATACCTTAGTGGGCACCGGGTTGCCAAAACGTTCGGTATGTGCTTTATCCAACAGTTCCATTACGCGGTAATTCATTTCGCCGCATTTCATTACCATATCAATATGGCGTTCCAGGCTAAAATCAACATTGGTTAGCGTAAAAAACATGGCATCATGGACAAATGCGTCAACTCGTTCATCACGGGCTCCAAGCTCGCGGGCATGGTAAGCGTAGGCGGCAATGCCTTTAAGACCAAAGGTCAGAATATCCTGCAAGCTTTGCAGGTCTTCATTTTTACCGCATACACCCACTTTGGTGCAGCCGGTTCCATTGGCGGTCTGTTCACATTGATGACAAAACATACTCATATCGTTAAACCTCCGTATTTAGTAGTATTGATAATTACAGTATAAAGAAAAGAGGCGTGGCTGCCTGTGATATAAATCATATAAACCTGTGATATTGCTGCTAAATTTATCCGATGACTTAGTCCCAGACGGACAAATGATAAGAAGCCGCCTGGTTAGGCGGCTTCCGGCTTGTTAGAGGGACAGGTTCATTTTTCCTAATACTTTTCCGGCTTGGTCGATAAAGGTTACATTAATAGCCTTGCCGGTCTCGAATATACTGCGGTCAACAAGTACATGGGCGGAAGGATTCACATAATCCATGGTCATCGGCGCACCAGGCTTGGGGCTTTTTGTTCTTACATTGACAGTCAACGTATTATCTTTCAATGTGACCTTTTCAATGCCGATCTCATTGGTGGAAGAAGTTCCGCCAAGGTAGGCCACTAAAGCCACTTTGTTGGTGAGATCCACTTTATTGAGTTTATCAAGAACTGCCTGGGGGACTTGCTGCTGAAAGCTTCTGGCCTGCAGTTCATAATTGTAGATAGCGGCTACGCCGGTACCCTGGGGATATTTAGGCAGGTTCCACTGCCAGTTCTTATATTTGCTGGTGGAATAGAGAACTTGTTCGCCGCTGGGGGTACCTGGTGTAACGGCAGTGCCTGCCACCTTGTACGTTGTCCAGATGGCATCACGTCCGCCGAAGGGTTTAACCAGAATCATGGTATATTTCTTGCCGTTGTGGATTACCTCAACGTCGGTTTGTCCATGCCGTGACAGGGAGCTGCTGTTTACTTTGCGGATAACGGTAAATTTGTCTTTGTCTGAGAAACCATAGTTTTTGCCTTCATTTTTAGCAACTTTGATTGGGTCAAGCCGCCACAACTCGCGTCCGGCATCGACCGCCTGCTGCCATTTGATTACCTTGCTATAATCAAGGCCGGTGACGCCAGGACCTACATCAGGTTTATTAGGCTTGTTCGGCTCGGTTACCTTGGCTTCTTTGATGGAGGTGATTTGCCAGATTTTGTTATTGCCATAGCCTGTCGGCTGGGATAATTCCACTAAATAAAATGCCGGGCCGTGCCCTACCAGGACATAGGCTTTGCCGGTGCCGGCAGAGTTGTTGTAGTGTTTAAATATGAGGGTGAAGCTGTCTTGCTTGGCATCAAACCCGTATTTGGCAGCATTAGCCTTGACTACTTTTACCGGGTCCAGGAGCCATTGCTGCCTGCCTTTATTTGCCTCCTGCTGCAGTTGGTCTACGATGTTTTTTTCAAGTGCAACCGCAATGGTTTGTTTCCCGGTGTTGTTTACAACCACACGGCGCGTGGCTCCGTTGTTTTCTGTAATTACAGCTTCTGTGGCAAATACTTCTGCCGCTGTCTGCTGCCCGTTTGCGGCCGGAGCCGATTGGCTTGCAGCCGCCAGGGCCAGCGGAGACAGCATTGGTACAAAACCGCCGGAGATAATTGCAGCTCCGGTTATTGCCGCGATTAATTTTTTATGCTTCAAGTTCATGAGTATTGTTCCTCCCGAAATTGTTTTTTGTATTGGCGCCTTCATAGTGTTAAACGCCGGAGGATCAATTGGGTAACGCAAATTTTTCTGGAAAAGATATCCTGGCAGCCGGATAATCTCACCAAAGTACGAAGAATCCAAACTTTTTGGAGGTAAGAGCACAGTAGGTGTCGAAGAGGATATAGCTTGACGAAGGTTAGCTTTACAGTGCAATGGTATTTAAAATTTTGGACCAGTAGTCTGCCAGGGTATAAAGCCATAGGATGAAAGAACACTGTGGATATTGGCTTGGTGGACCCAGGGAAGCAGAGGTAGTGAACATAGACAGAATGAATCCGGCAGTAGTAAAAGAACCGTTATGGACCAGGGCATTTATCTATCTGGCAGTTTCTAATGCGTTATTGGCTTCAGGCTTTCACATGCTGATACCGACCCTGCCGCTGTTTATCGCCGGTTTTGGGGGAACAGACGCGCAAATCGGGCTGATTATGGGGAGCTTCACTTTTTCCGCCGTATTGATTCGCTTTTATACAGTGCAGGGAATTAACAGGCTGGGAAAAACGAATTTTTTGCTATGGGGTATTGTTATTTGCATGATTGCGATAGCTGGTTATTATTGGGCGACAAATGTAGCCCTGTCATTATCAACACGGATACTTCACGGGGTAGGCTTCGGCATTGCGACGACGATGTACGCCACCATAGTATCTGATATTATTCCCGGCTCGCGCCGAGGGGAAGGGATGGGGTATTTCGGGCTTGGCAGTACCCTGCTCATGGCGTTGGCGCCGGCTATCGGCGTATGGGTGGTGGACAGTTACGGTTTCGCTGTTTTGTTTGCCGTTGCCGCGGCAAGCCAGGTGCTGGCGTTTGTGTGGACGCAGGCTTCACGTATGCCTGCCGCTCTGGTTAGCCATGCTGAGGCAGGCAGCCCGGGAATGGGCCGGCTTATTGAGCGGCAAGCGATTTTTCCTGCAGTTCTCAGCCTGCTGCTGGGCATTTGTATCGGCGGGGTGTTAAGTTTTGTGACATTACTGGCAAGGGAGGTGCATGTTGCTAACGCCGGGTATTTCTTCCTGGTAGCTACCTCGAATGTATTTTTAGCGCGCCTGGTAACAGGCCGGATTTTTGATCAAAAAGGTCCTGCCTGGGTCATTATTCCCGGAGCGGTAGTTTTGTTTCTGGGTTTAATGATCTTGTCAAAGGTTTCGTCCCCGGACGCGTTTTTATGGGCGGCAGCCTGCTACGGTCTGGGTACCGGCTCAATGTTTCCGGCATTACAGACCTGGATGATCAACATGGTAACGCCGGAGAGGCGCAGTATTGCCAACGCCACTTTTTTTAACGCGCTGGATACGGGTGTTGGCGGGGGGGCTATTGTGCTTGGCATTTTGGCCGGACAATCGGGTTATCAATCGATATATTTTTATTCTGCCAATGTTGTTGTCTGTTTTATTGTATTATATATACTATATTTAGTTAGACAAACTTATGGCCGGTCTACGCTAAAACCCTAATGATTTCCGCTGCGAAGATAATTAACAGAAATGAGGTTTGTCCATGAAAAAGGTTACAATTATCCTGCTTGTTGCCATGCTGGCGCTTGCCCTGACAGGCTGCACCGGCAACAAAACAGAAGATACTTCCCCCAAGCACTCTCAGTTGCAGGGCCTTACCATCGGGCTTATGCCTGATGTAGATTCCATTCCCTTTATCATTGCTCAGGAAAAAGGCTATTTTAAGGAAGAAGGTTTAACAGTAACCCTTAAATCCTTTAAAAGTGCAATGGAACGGGACAGCGCCCTGCAGAGCGGCAACTTAGACGGGACTATCTCAGATATGCTGGCCGAGGCTTTTGCCAAAGCCGGGGGATTTGATACTGTAATTACTTCATTAACAACCGGCAGCTATAAAATGGTTGTTAACAAAAATGAAACAGTTGCCTCCATTAAGGATTTGCAGGGCAAGGATGTGGCTGTTTCCAAAAACACCGTTATTGAATATGTAACAGACAAAATTGCCGATGAAAGTGGTTTGCCTGCTAATGGCATCAACAAAGTGGTTATTCCGCAGATTCCCGCACGCCTGGAAATGCTGCAAAATGGCAAGATTGCCGCCGCTACTTTGCCGGAGCCGCTGGCAAGTGTCGCCATAAAAAATGGCGGTAAGCTGGTAAACTCCTCCGACAGGCTGGGGATAAATCCCGGCGTATTACTCTTTACGGCTAAGGCTGTTAATGGCAAAGAGCAGGAAATTCATGCTATGTACCGGGCTTATAATAAAGCTGTCGACTACTTAGCCAAGGAACCGCTGGAGAATTATATCGATTTGGTTATTGCCAAAGGCGGTTTCCCCCAGGATGTCAAAGGTGCGCTTGTTTTGCCTCAGTATAAAAAAGCTGTTGCTCCCGACCCCAAGGACATTGATGCTGTGATGACCTGGCTGCAGGCCAGACAGCTTATTAAGAACAAGTATTCTTATTCCGAGTTGGTCGACACCCGTTTTGTCAGGTAGTTCATTATGATCAGGATAAAAAACCTAAGTGTCGCCTATGAAGACCGCAACTCCAACAATATGGCGCTTAAAGACATTACACTGGAGCTTGCTGCCGGCGAAACCTGCGCAATCATTGGCCCTTCCGGCTGTGGCAAATCAACGTTGTTAAAGGTACTGGCCGGGATTATTAAAAAATTTGAGGGAACTGTCGAAATTAACGGGCAAGCCGTTAGACCGCAAAAGCAAAAGATTGGCTTCATTCCCCAAAATTACGGACTGCTGCCCTGGAAAACCATTTATGAGAATATACGCCTGGGCGTAAAAATAAAAAACAAACAAGCCAGTGATAACAGGCAAAACCAGGCAGCTATGGTTCAATTGCTGGGACTGGACGGCCTGGAGCATCGTTATCCCGGCGAATTGAGCGGCGGTCAGCAGCAGCGGGTTGCTTTGGCCCGTGCCTTTCTTTTGCAGCCCGATCTATTACTGATGGATGAACCCTTTTCGGCGTTGGACGCCATGACCAGGGAGGAAATCCAAAATGTGTTTTTGCAGGTCTGGCGTAAGCATTCTGTTTCCACTATTCTTGTCACCCATCATGTGGAAGAAGCGGTGTATTTGGGGCGGAAAATCGTTATTTTGTCAGCCACTCCCGGGAGGGTCAGTAAAATCATTGACAATCCGTTATTCGGAATAGAAGGGGTTCGCAACCAGCAGGATTTTTTCCGGCTTAGTATTGAATTACGCAAGATGATAAAAGAGGATTGGTCAAAGTGAGGAAAAAGGGACCGGGAGTTTGGTACCTGTACGGAACCGTGATTTTTTTTGTATTGTGGCAGGCGGCAGCCTACTGGGTAGCTTTGCCGATTATTCCGCCGCCGGCGGCGGTAATGGCTAATTTCATCGAAATTTTTGTATCGCAAATTGCTGTCCACGGTTTTTACAGTCTATGGCGTATTCTTGCCGGAGTTTTTTTTGCCGTACTTATTGGTATCCCGCTGGGACTCTGTATGGGGTATTTCTCCGGTTGGGACAAGCTATTTTCGCCGTTAGTGTATTTAACCTATCCCATTCCGAAGATTGCGCTGCTGCCTGTTGTGATGCTGGTGTTTGGCCTGGGGGAAATGTCCAAGATACTGATGATATTTCTGATTATCGTTTTCCAGGTCATTGTGGCGGTGAGGGATGGCGTTAAAAGCATTCCCAAGGAAACCTATTACCCCTTATATTCTTTGGGAGCCGGGTTCCCGGATATTGTCCGTGACATTCTCATTCCTGCTTCTATGCCCAAGTTTTTAACCGCGCTGCGGGTGGCTATGGCGACCGCTATATCGGTGTTATTTTTTACAGAAACCTTTGGCACACAGTATGGAATGGGGTATTTTATCATGGACGCCTGGCTGCGGGTCAACTACCTGGAAATGTATTCAGGGATTGTTGCCTTAAGCAGCATTGGGCTGACCTTGTTTAGCACCATTGATTATCTGGAAAGAAAGCTGTGCAAATGGCAGTATCAATAGGCTGCCAGTAAGAAACCAGCTCTCTCCTTGTCACGAAGGGGAGACTGGTTTTATTTTTTATAGCTGGTATTTTAGGTAATGAATTATGAATACAACAAGAAGACATAAGATTGATTTAAATGTAAACATGTAATATACTGTAACGGTATAAGTACGAGTAGTCCGTCAAGTCTAAAGCCATAGGATGAATTGCGCGAGATTTTTCGTCCAGCAAGGCGGAGGAGCCGCGCATATCGGACATATGTAAGGCGACGATAAAGTAAACACGGTTTGTGCCAAGCGATAGCGACAGCAGAAACCGATGTTGCCCTTATGCCTCGTGGGCCAACGAAGCTGGGCGGAAAATCTCGCGATAAGAACACTGTGGATTTGGGCTTGGCGGACTACTCTAAAGGAGGACATATTGTTGGAAGTAAAGAAACTGTCGTTCCAAGATACATTGGCGATTGGCTTAATGTTATTTTCGCTTTTCTTTGGCGCCGGGAATCTGATTTTCCCGCCGGCTTTGGGACAAGCGGCAGGCGAGAATGTCTGGGTTGCTATTTTAGGCTTTTTGACTACCGGTGTCGGCCTTCCCTTATTAGGGGTTTTGGCCATCGGTTTGTCCGGCAGCAATGATGCAGGGGATTTGGCCAAGAGGGTTCACCCGCTTTTTGCCACTGTTTTAATGGTGAGCACCTATCTGACCATTGGCCCTTTATTTGCTATTCCCCGTACAGGTGCGGTGTCATACGAAGTTGGCGTTAAGCCGTTTGTGGCAGGCGCCAGCGATGGCCTGGGCCTGCTTATCTATTCCGTTATTTTCTTTGCGGTTACCTGTTGGTTGGCGCTAAATCCCAGCAAAATTGTCGACAGGGTTGGCAAGATATTAACCCCGGCGCTGTTAGTTATGCTGGTTTTCCTGGTGGGGCAAGCCTTCATCAGCCCTATGGGTGCCCCGTTGGCGCCTCAGGGAGAGTATCAAAGCCATGCTTTTGCCAAAGGCTTTCAGGAAGGCTATTTAACCATGGACACGCTGGCCTCGATTGTTTTCGCGATTATTGTTGTGAATGCCATTAAGAGCAAGGGTGTCAGGAACGCTAAAGAGATTGCCAAAGTATGCACCGGCTCCGGTTTAATTGCTGCATTTTTCCTGGGGGCCATCTATGTGTCTTTGGCCTATCTTGGCGCCACCAGTGTGGGGACCATCGGGCAAGCCGAGAATGGCGGCATAATTTTGTCCAAGGCAGCTAATATCTATTATGGTTCAGCCGGTAATTTGATTTTAGGATTGGCGATCATCTTTGCCTGTTTAACAACCAGTATTGGTCTGGTATCTGCCTGTGCTACCTTTTTTACCAGATTTTTCCCGCGTCTTACGTATCAGAACCTGGTATATATACTGTCGATCTTTAGTCTGGTGATTTCTAATGTTGGCTTAACGCAGCTCATTGCGTTTTCTGTACCGGTATTGATTGGCATTTATCCTTTGGTAATTGTTTTGATTTTCCTGGTATTCCTGGACCCGCTGTTTGGCGGCCGGACAGAGGTTTATCGCTATAGCATGCTTTTGACTGCGATTGTTAGTCTTGTGGACGGATTAAAGGCGGCTAACATTTCGCTAGGTTTTGTTACCAAGTCTTTTAGCAGCTATCTGCCGCTGTTTGACATTAGTCTTGGCTGGCTGATACCGGCTGTCGCCGGCGCGGTATTGGGATATATTATCTCCCTGCTTTTTTCAGGCTCATCGGAAGTGAGTCCCGAACAGATCCGGTAAAGCCGGTATGATTGCAGACAACCATGGTTATCAATAGAAGAAGGACAGAGCTTAGTACAAGCTCTGTCCTTCTTATTTATTCTAACAAAAGGTGGGTATGAGGCCGCGCCTCGGTAAACACCTTTTTCTTTACAGTTTTTCTAGATATGTTGTACAGTTACAGCAGTTTTAAGATTTTTCGCACGGTAAATTGAATTTTTCCGAAAAAAGCAAAAAAACAAATTGTTTTACAGGCTCATTGTTTTGAGTATAAAATTAGAAATAATGTAACATAATTAGTTTATGTTACACAATTGCATAAGGACTAATAATACTAGATTCAACCATTTATTGCAATTTCCTCCTCTTTCGACAAGATTGTTTCCCAGCAATAAAGTTTTGGGTTATAGATTTAAGTTTTTATAAATATTATCTAAACTATCTTTCGTAATTCCTATATAAGCTAATGTTATAGCAGGAGTGGAATGATTAAGCAGTTTTGAATTTGAGTTATGTCTGCGCCATTTTATAGGCCCAATAACCAAATGTTTTGCGCAAGGTATGTGAACCAATTGCCTCTGTAATACCGGTCATACGTGCTGCTTTATTAATTACTCTGTAAGTTTGTATCCGAGTAATCGCCTGATTATTTTTTTTTTGCTTTTAAACAGCCAGTTACTATCAATTTTAGTATTCGTAAAATATTCTTGAATAGCATCCTTACATGTATCTGAAAGGGAAATCTTTTTGGTTTACCGGTTTTCTTTTCACGCAGAATGATGCGATCTACTTCTTTTACATCCTCGATGGTAAGCGATAATAAGTCTGAAATTCTCAAACCGCTGTTAATACCTAAAACAAACAGTAAATAATTACGCAAATTATGGTTTCTCAGATAACATTTAATGGCATTAATTTGTTCTTTACTACGGATTGGTTCAACGCATTCCATACTAATCACATCCTGATTGTTAATATATGTACCAATTTAATATGTTATGGCGAAAAGCTGGGAAATACCTTGTAACATTGCGTAAGAGTTTACCTAATCAGCTGCATAGCCTGCCGTAATATTGATGAATACCTCATATCCCATCAGCTATGTCATCATAGGGCAATGGATATGAGGTATCTGTTTGTTTAATGCCATACTGGACAACCGGAAAAAGATGTAACATAAACTAATTATGTTACATTATTTCGCACATGGTTTGCGGCTGTTATCTGTATGGAGCAACTCAAGAAGAAGAAAAGGAGGCACATATTTTTGAAGATGAATTTGCTAAGTAAAATGATTGCTTACTTCATGCTGGTGGTAATCGTAGGAGCGATTGGTTTCGGTTTTGTAATGTACAATGTCAATATTGCCGGAGAGTTAATCACTAAAACCGGCGGGGAGGACATCCCGCGATTAATACAAACTGCGGAGATTGCCAGAGGTATAGAAAACAAGTTTGCTTCACTCCGTGGCTATCTTATATCCGGGGATTCGGTGTCGCTTAATAATTTTCGGCGAGTGACGGCAGAAAGCGAAAAGCTTGAAAAAGAGCTGTTGGCTACCGCACGTACGGCAGAAGGCAAAAAAATCGCAAGTGAATTATTGGCACTGGATGCCAAGTACACAGAGATAGCCGAAAAGGCAGTTATTACCTTAAAGCAGGCAGGCAAAGAGCAGGAAGCTCTGGCGGTAATGAACGGCGAGCTTACGGATCTTGGCCGGCAATTGCGGGATAAAGCCAAGGAATATGTGGATTGGCGGCAGGAGCAAATTAATGAGTCTATAAATAAGTCAGTAACGGCCGCCGACAATAGCGGCAAGGCTGCTGTGACCGCCGGTTTGTTAAGTGCCCTTTTTGGTGTTGGCATCGGCATTTTTGCCGCCCGCAGCATCTCCCGTCCGGTCAACCAGCTGGCGGTAGTGGCCCAGCAGGTGGCAAGCGGAGATTTGACGCAGCAGGTAAGGGTGGTAAGTCAGGATGAGATTGGCCAACTGGCGTCAGCCTTTAATACGATGGTTATAGAGCTTAAAACACTTATCAAGCACATTAACGCCAATGTCGAGCAGGTAGCCGCCTCGTCGGAGGAACTAACCGCCAGCTCGGAGCAGTCTGCTCAGGCAGCTAATCAGATTGCTGTTTCCATCACCGAGGTGGCCGCCGGCGCCAATGAACAAATGGCTGCAACTGACGAAACTTCTGCCGTGATTCAGCAAATGACGGCAGGTGTCCAGCAAATGGCCGCAAGTGCTAATCAGGTTGCCGCCCAATCGTCCCAAGCGGCGGATAAAGCCAAAAACGGCGGCGAGGCTGTGGACAAAGCGGTCAGCCAGATGGCCCGGATTGAAGATACTGTCAACACCTCGGCAGCGGTAGTGGCTAAACTGGGTGAAAGGTCTAAGGAAATTGGCCAGATCGTGGATACCATCTCCGGCATTGCCGGTCAGACAAATTTACTGGCGCTGAACGCCGCCATCGAAGCAGCCCGTGCCGGCGAACAAGGTCGCGGCTTTGCTGTCGTGGCGGAGGAAGTACGAAAACTTGCCGAACAATCTCAGGAGGCAGCTAAAAAGATTGCCGCCTTAATCGGGGAAATCCAGGGAGATACCGCGAAGGCCGTGGTGGCCATGAATGACGGTACCCGGGAAGTCAAGACCGGGGCCGAAGTGGTCAATACCGCCGGCGGTGCTTTCAGTGAAATTGCTGATTTGGTGCTGCAAGTGTCTGCTCAGGTAAGAGATATCTCGGCAGCCATTCAGCAGATGGCAGCCGGCAGTCAGCATATCGTAGGAGCGGTCAAAAAGATTGATGAACTCAGCAGGAAATCAGCGGGTGAAGCCCAGGGCGTCTCGGCAGCTGCCGAAGAGCAGCTGGCTTCCATGGAAGAAATCGCAACCTCCAGTGAAGCCTTAGCAAAACTTGCGCAGGAGCTCCAGACAGCGGTGGTCAAGTTTCGTGTGTGAGTCTCACCTGAACGGGCTGGGTGCCGCCTTCCACAATCGGCGGTATCGGCTGCTAACGGCAATACGGGAGTGCTATACCGGTTATAACCTGGAGAACACTGGTTAAGCCTCCGGCGGAACGGAGTTGGGATATCATAGAACAGATTCTTTTTAGCGTATCTGTCACGCTGGCAACTACCAGCGTTCTTTTAGCAGTCAACCTATACCTTTACCAACAATATCAGGAAAATTTTATCGGCCTTTGGTCAGCAGGCTGGGTCTTGTATGTTCTCCGGCTTATTTCTGAGCTGGGGCTGGTCTCTGCTCCGGCCACGCCGTATCTTTTTTCTGCGAACCAGTTTGTTTCCCTGCTTAGTGGTATTTTTCTAGCCTGGGGAACCGATGCTTTTGGGGGACATGAGCGCAAGCGGGTATGGATAGGGCTGTCCATAGTGGGGGGATTATGGATTGTTGCGGGCAATTACTTATCCCTGCCAGCCGCACTGCTATATATGCCTATTTTTATATTTCTTGGGTTGGTCAACCTCTGGGTTGGCGGAACCATGCTTACCTACCCTATTGCGGGCGCGGGGAAAATAATTGCCGGCTGCACCTTCATTGTCTGGGGGTTGCACAAAGTGAACTATCCCTTTTTGCGCGATGTAGCCTGGTTTGCAACCTGGGGATATTTATTGGGGGCCATTCTGGCGCTGGCAGCGGCGCTGGGCATGCTGATTATGTATTTTGAAAAAGAAATTGCAGAACGAAAAGTGGCGGAAAGTCAGGTGCGCCAACTAATTTATTTCGATAGTTTGACAGGGCTGCCAAACCGGACAAGTCTTAAAGAACGGCTGACAGAGGAGCTCGAAAAGGTAAGCCGGGGGCAGGCCGGAGGCGCGGTGCTGTTCATTGACCTGGATGATTTTAAACTGATTAATGATACTTTCGGTTATACCTGCGGCGATGAGGTGATAATCAAAGCCGGCTCCTATATCTTTGGCGAAGCCGCAGCGACCGATATAGTGGCCCGGATTGGCGATGACGAGTTTATCGTATTGCTGCTTAACAGGACTGACCGGGAGGAAATTGCCGCCATTACTGAGCGCATTTCGCAGGCGCTCACGCGGGATTATACACTCTGCGGCACAAGTATCCGCGTTTCGGCAAGTATTGGTGTGGCATTATACCCGGAGGACGGTGACAAGGCGGAAGACTTGTTTAAGAAGGCGGATCTCGCCCTGTATGCTGCCAAGGAAAGCGGCAAGAATTCCTGGCGGTTTTATAAAAAAAGTATGCAACAGGACGCTTGCGAAAACATGTCCATTCAGCATAATCTGCGCTACGCAATAGAACGGGGAGAACTGGCTTTGCATTATCAGCCGATAGTGTCACTGCCGGACCGGGACATTATCAGTTTTGAGGCGTTATTGCGCTGGACAAGCCCGGAACATGGAGCAGTGCCGCCTGACCGGTTTATTAAGCTGGCCGAGCAAAGCGATCTGATTCATCTGCTCGGACGGTGGGTATTGCGTGAAGCCTGCAAGTTTGCCCGCACTATGACAGATTTGGGGCTGGGCCAAATAAGCGTGTCGGTTAACATTTCACCCTGCCAGCTGGAGGCAAGGGATTTTGTTTCACTTGTCCGCAGGAGCATTGAAACTGCGGCTATTCAACCCAGTCAGCTGGAACTGGAGGTAACGGAGAATGTCCTGATTCATTCGATGGAAGACAGTATTCGCAAATTGCAGGAATTAAAGGTTTACGGTGTGCGTCTTTCACTGGATGACTTTGGCGTAGGTTATTCGTCCTTGACCTATCTAAAAAACCTGCCAGTCAAAAAGCTTAAGATTGACAAGTCGTTCATCGACAAAATCCTCTCCGACGATGCACAGTTCGCCGGCGCGATTATCCATATGGCACATAGTCTGGGCCTGGTTGTTGTTGCCGAAGGGGTGGAAACAGAACAGCAGGCCGCAGAATTGTTTAAGTACCGTTGTGATTATATCCAGGGTTATTTATTGAGCCGGCCGGTGCCGTGGGAACAGGCTATTGACTTATTAATTGCGTTTCGTCGGGAAGCGCCGCTGCTAAAATTGCATTGCCGCCAATAACGGCTGCAATTTGCGATAATGGCAGCCACATTTCAAGAATGCCGGTCAATCTGTTTTCCTGGTTACTGACTCAAAAAGGGCGTGCCGCATTGCGTTTTGTTAAAACGTTTTGCGGTGCGCTCTTTGCCGTTGTCAGCGGCGGCTAAGCTGTGGGGTTATATTGTTTTCGCTTCCCCCGAAGATGACAAGATTCCTAATGGAAATGTCAAAAAATTCAGAAGGTAAAGCCGCTTTTTTCAGGAATAGATTATAAGCATAAGACATACTTGCAGGTTTACCGGCCCATGTGTGAACAGATGTATATAACGTGCCAACTATTTGCACCACCCGCCTGCGCCTGTCAGATTCTGTAACACGGAATATATAGAGGACTAATAAAAGGAGGAAACAATGACATGAGAAGTCATATTACCACAAGGGGCTTGGAACGGGCAACACACCGGGCTTTGTACTATTCTATGGGATTTTTACCGGAAGACCTGGATAAACCGTTGATCGCTGTTGTTAATACTCAGAATGAGACCATGCCGGGACATGTGCATCTGGATAGCATTGCTAAGGCTGTTAAGGAAGGAATTATTGCCGCAGGCGGGACACCGATAGAGTTTCCGACGATCGGCCTGTGCGACGGTATTGCCCAGGGCAACTATGGCATGCATTATCCGCTGGCCAGCCGGGAATTGATTTGTGATTCGGTGGAATGTATGGTCAACGGGCATCAATATGATGCGATGGTGCTGATTACTAATTGTGACAAGATAACTCCAGGCCTGCTGATGGCCGCTGTTCGCCTCAATATTCCTGCTATCATGATTAGCGGGGGTCCGATGGCTACCGGCTGTGTTGACGGACAGGAAATAGGGTATACCGATTTGATGGCGGCGCAGGGCGATGTGGCCAGAGGCATCATTACCCGTGAGGAGTTGTCCAGACGGGAAAGAGATGCACTGCCGGGTTGTGGTGCTTGTAATTTGCTGGGAACTGCCAATACAATGAATTTCCTTACAGAGGCGCTGGGGATGTGTCTGCCTGGTTCCACCTGTCTGGCCGGTACCGGCAGACGGTTGGCATTGGCCAAACAAACAGGCATGAAAATTATGGAGTTATACCACAAATCCATTTTACCGCGTCAAATTGTGACCAAAGAAGCCATTGAAAATACAATTACTGTGGATCTGGCCATCGGCGGCTCTACCAATACCATTCTGCATTTGACCGCACTGGCAAAAACGGCAGATATTGATTTTGATATCAATTGTTTTACCGAACTGGCGCAAAAGGTGCCGCACCTGGTGAAGATAAAGCCTGCCAATAATGGTCACTATCCCGCGGATGTCCATAATGCTGGCGGAATAACGGCATTAATGGGACAATTATGCAGAGACGGCCTGCTTCATAAAGAAGCTTTGACTGTAACCGGAAAAACAGTTGCCGAGAATGTAAGCGATGTTAAGGTAATTAACAGCAATGTCATTAGGACGCTGGACAATCCTTATTCAGCCAAAGGCGGGCTGCAATTGCTGTATGGCAATCTGGCTCCACAAGGGTCGGTATGTAAAAGTGCGGCTGTTGTGCCGGAAATGTATCACCACAAAGGACCGGCCAGGATCTTTAACCAGGAAGAGCCGGCAGTTGCCGCTATCTATGGCGGACAAATCAAACCAGGCGATGTGGTGGTCGTAAGATATGAAGGCCCGAAAGGCGGACCCGGTATGCGGGAGATGCTCACCGCTACAGCAGCCATTGTGGGTATGGGCTTATCCAAGGAAGTGGCCCTGATTACGGACGGCCGTTTCTCCGGAGCGACTGCCGGGGCGGCTGTCGGGCATGTGTCGCCGGAAGCGGCGGAAGGCGGTCCGATAGCCTTGATCGAGGAAGGTGATATGATTGAAATTGATATCCCCCAAGGCAGTATTCACCTGCATGTCAGTGACGAAGAACTGGCCCGCCGCAAAGCAGCCTGGAGGCCGATGAAGCAAGACCATGTAATTAAGGGCAGTTATCTTGACCGTTATGCAAAGATGGTATCGTCAGCAATGGACGGTGCAATCTTTAAATAGTAAATAAAGAAAATTGTAGGAGGAAATAACAATGGCTAAAACAAAAATTACAATTCCTGAGATTCTTGCGACAAAACATAATGGCAAAAAGTTCAAAATGATTACAGTATATGATTATCCGATGGCAGGTATTGTTGACCGTTCGGCTGCCGAACTCATTCTGGTCGGCGATTCGCTGGGAATGGTTATTCAGGGACATGACGGCACAGTGCCGGTAAACATGGAAGATATGATCTATCATGTAAAGCTGGTTCGCCGGGGAGCTCCCAATACTTTTGTCGTAGGTGATATGCCCTTTTTGTCTTACCAGGTAAATAAAGATGAGGCCATCCGCAATGCCGGCACTCTCTTAAAAATTGGCGCCGATTGTGTAAAAATGGAAGGCGACTTTAAAATTGCCAATACCGTAAAAGCCGTTGTTGATGCAGGTATTCCGGTAATGGGTCATATCGGCTTAACGCCGCAGACTGCTGCCATGATGGGCGGGTTTAAGGTTCAGGGTAAAAGCTCGGAAGCTGCGGAAAAACTGCTGCAGGATGCAATTGCCATTGACAACGCCGGTGTTTTTGCCATGGTGCTGGAGTGCATGCCTGCCGGGTTATGCAAACTCATTACCGAGCGGGTGAAATGCGCAACTATCAGCGTTGGCGGCGGCGGGGACTGCAATGGCCACAACCTGAACGCCTATGATCTGGTAGGTATTTTTGATAAATTTGTGCCTAAGTTTGTTAAGCAATACGCGCAAATGGGACAGCAAATGGTGGATGTTTTCGATACCTGGTGCAAGGAAATTGATGACGGTACCTTCCCGGAAGAAAAACATTGCTTTACGATGAATGATGAAGATTTGAAACGCTTGTACTAAGTTCTTGATAAGGGGTGTTACTGCAAATGGCAAAGAAGACAATTAATGATTTTGCCCAAATGGTGGAAAATGGAGAAAAGATTGTATATTTGACGGCATATGATTATCTTACGGCTAAAATGCAGGAAAAAGCCGGAGTTGATATGATCCTGGTGGGTGATTCGCTGGGGATGGTGTGCCTGGGTTATGATACCACCTTCCCGGTAACTATGGATGATATGGTCCGTCATTGTCAGGCAGTACGCCGTGGCGCACCCAATACTTTTATTGTCGGTGATATGCCGTATATGTCCTACCAGAAATCCGACGAAGACGCCGTAGCCAATGCCGGTCGTTTGGTGAAAGAAGCGCTGGTGGATTGCATCAAATTAGAGGGTGGCGGCCCGCTCATTGCCAGCCGGATTAGAGCTATCCAGCAAGCCGGCATCCTGGTAATGGGTCATATTGGCCTGACCCCGCAACTCATGGGCCAAATCGGTGGTTATAAAGCCCAGGGCCGCAGTGCGTCGGCTGCGATGAAAATCGTAAATGAGGCCAAAGCCGTTGAAGCAGCCGGTGCCTTCAGCATTCTGGTGGAAGGTGTGCCGACGGCGGTAGGCAAAGCTATTGCCGGCAGGGCCGGTATTCCGATTCTGGGTATTGGCGCCGGTTCCGGCACCCATGGTCAGCTGCTGATCTATGCCGACATGGTTGGCATGTATGATAACTTTACGCCGAAATTTGTTAAGAAATACGCCAATGTTGGCGAACACCTGACCAATGCTTTTAAAGCCTATACCGAGGAAGTCCGGCAGGGACAGTTCCCGGATGATGCGGAACATACTTACAAAATGAGTGCTGAAGAAGAAAAGGAATTTCTCACGTTGCTGGCTAAATAATAAGTAGCGGCAAGGGTGGAAAAGAGGCTGTGAGGCGCAACCTCCAGCCTCTTTTAATAAAAGCTGCCGGTACAAAGCCCGGCGCGGACGGCCGTTAGCTACGCTGCGCCGCTGGCGCTTAATAAAAACTATAAGTAAAGAGGTGTTGAAACATGAGGAATTTTACGGTAAAGTGCGGCAAAGAAGAGCTGAGCTTCTCTGTTCCTAAAGAACAAGTATTGCACGAAATTATTGGCCGGGAGTATCCGCCGGTTGCTGATATCCCTCAGGCGGTGCGCGAAGCATTGCTCAGGCCGATTGATGCGCCGCCGCTGAAGGAGCTCGTAAGACCTGGTGAAACGGTTGCCATTGCTGTCAGTGATATTACGCGTGCCTGGCAGCGGATGCCGCTGGTGTTGCCGGAAATCCTTGCCACCCTTAACCAAGCCGGGGTTCCGGACAGTAATATTACGATTATTATTGCGGTAGGCGGACATCGCCAAAATACCGAAGCAGAGTTTGTCCAACTGTGCGGCAAGGAAATTTGCGAGCGGGTTAAAGTCGTCAACCATGATGCCTGGGATACGGAGAATATGGTCTATTATGGTACGACCAGCCGGGGGACGGAGGTTTCGATTAACAAGATAGCCGCCGAAGCTGACAGGCTGATCCTGACAGGCGGCATTATTTATCATTATATGGCAGGCTTTGGCGGCGGTCGTAAGAGTGTTGTTCCGGGGATCAGTTCCATTAAAACTATTCGCCAGAACCACCTGTGGGGGCTTGGCGCCGAGGTGGGGTCAGGCTCTAATCCTAATGCTGCCTCCCGGAAAACACTGGGCAACGACCTGCATGAAGATATGATGGAGATTGCCGGTTTTGTTCAACCGGACTTTATCATTAATATGGTGCCGACACCTGACGGACAATATGCCGGGATTTTTGCCGGTAATTGGGTTTCGGCCTGGCAGGAAGGCTGCAAACTGGTAGATCAGCTGTACGGTGTGGAAATTGAGGCTCTGGCCGATATTACGGTTGCCAGTGCCGGCGGTTACCCTAAAGATATCAATCTTTATCAAACAGGTAAAACTATGGATAACGCTTATTATGCCGTTAAAAAGGGCGGTGTGGTAGTGCTGCTGAGTGAGTGCGAAGATATTTATGAGCCACAGGAATTTTCCCGCTGGTTTGGCTATGATGATACGCTGGCTATGGAAAAGGCACTGCGCGCAGATTTTGGCATACCCGGCTGGGTGGCGCTCAAAGAAGTCGAATGCAGCAACCACGCCACCTATGTCATGGTAACCCGTCCTGAAAATGCCGAGCTTGTGGCCAAGACAGGCATGATTCCCACAACCACACTGGAGGAGGCACTCCGGATTGCCAGAGAAAAATGCGGTGTTGAAAAACCCATGTATACGGTAATGCCGCAGGGAGCAAACACACTGCCTATTCTAAAGTAAGACCACCTGGGGTTGTGCAATAAATTCATAGTGAATATCAATAAATTCAGGAGGTAATTACCTGCCGGTTAACCAATACTATAATTAATGAAAATTTGAAAAATTGCGATGAAGAATAAAGCCGCTTTTTTCCGGATGCGGCGGCAAAGTAGCTTAATTCCAAGCAGGGAGCCAGGGCTGAAGGGGGAAACCTCACAGCCCTTTGTGCAATTCGGGAATGCAGGAGTTTAGCCATCAATGGATAAATTATTAGTGATACGATACTGATGTTATGAGGTATGCAGCATGACCATTGACATTATTAACAAAATAAAGGATTCTCTGCAATTAGAAATTGTCAGTGATCAGCATTTTGATTGGGGAGAACAGTACTGGCTGCAATTAGAACCGGACAGTTCGGGCATTCAGCCCACAGTGTCTGTAGCTATTGTATATCCCGGTGCCTGGCAGCAGTCGCATGTGCATACCGGTTTTATTGAAATTATCATTGGTCTTGATGGCGTAACCACGCATTATTGCAATGAACGGGAAATAAGACTGGGTGAAGGTAAAATCGGCTATATCAGTGAGGGTGGAAAACACTGGCTTGCCAATCGCTCCTCCAAACCGACGGCTTTTCTTAGCATTGTTCACTCGGTGATTCCCAAGCCGTTGAAAGAAGTCAGTATGTCCGGAGATATTGTTCTCACAGAAGTGGCTAAGGCCATTAATCTTGACAGTATTGTGGAAAAGCTGTCCCAATCGGTGCAGATGACGGTTACACTTATTGATGAGGCAGGCAATTTCCTGACAGATAAAGACAACCTGCCGGAAATTTGCCAGAGCTGTCTGGATGAGAAAAGCGGCGATTGTGTCCTGCATGAGGCAACTGAGCGGCAGGCATATGCGGGACAACGGATTTTTCATTGCAAATTTGGTGTTTCTGCCATTCAAAGCCCGTTTATTGTCAATGGCAAGGTATTGGGCTATCTTGGCTGTGGCTATGGAAGAATGTCAACAAACTTAACCCAACTGGTTCCGGAAAATTTCGCCGTCAACAGTGCGCAGGAAGCTTATTTTAAACTGAACTTTATTCACCGGAACCATCTTAATTCGGTGGCCGAAACCCTGTCATTGGTAAGTGCTTCACTGGTACAGCTGATGATTGACTCCATGAAAGAAAAAGAGTTGAGTTACTACCGGATCAATCTAGTCCAGGAGCGGGAAATGCAGGCACGGCTGCATCACTCCTTAAGCCAGGCGCGGCTAAAATTTCTGGAATCGCAGGTCAATCCGCATTTTCTCTTTAATACCCTAAATACTATTTCCCAACAGGCCGAAATGGATGGTGCCACCACCCTGGCGTCATTAACGTATTCACTCTCCAATCTGCTGAGATTAAGCCTGGGAAAAGCCGAGTCGTTAGTTACCATCGAAGAGGAATTAAGCTATGTCCGGGATTACTTGTTTATTCAGCAGACCCGGTTTCCCGACAAATTTGCTGTTGCCATTGACATTGAGCCCGCTATGCTGGAAGTGAAAATTCCTTTCATGACAATCATGGTTTTAATTGAGAACTCCATCTTGCATGGGTTTAAGGATGTTGCCCAGCAGGGACAACTGCTGGTGCGGGCGTATAAAGAGGATAATTGCGGCATTATTGAGGTGCATGACAATGGCTGTGGTATAGCTAAACACATTGGGGCAGCGGTGCGTGAGCTGTCCGGCGATGATTATGACCCGCCAAGCCTGAAAGGTATCGGGATTAAGAATATCTTCCTGCGATTAAAGCATTATTATGGAGATATGTTTACATTTACTATTGAACGCTTGGAAGCGGGGGGGACTTTGGCCCGGATTGTCTTGCGGTTATAGTAGTCCACCAAGCCCAAAGCCATAGTGTTCTTATCGCGAGATTTCCCGCCCAGCTTCGTTGGCCCACGGGGGCATAAGGGCAACATCGGTTTCTGCTGTCGCTGTCGCTCAGCACAAACCGTGTTTACTTTATCGTCACCTTACATATGTCCGATATGCGCGGCTCCTCCGCCTTGCTGGACGAAAAATCTCGCGCAATTCATCCTATAGCTTTAGACTTGGCGGACTACTGGCTTGTTTTCACACTAAACGAGTGGAGGAGAACAAATGTACAAGATGATTATCGCCGACGATGAACCTGCTGTACGCCGTTACCTGCGTTATATTGTAAATCAGCATAACCTGCCTTTCGAAATTTGCGGGGAGGCGGCAGATGGTGAGCAGGCCGTGCAGCTGGTGGACCGGTATCAACCGGAGTTTGTTATCCTGGACATTAATATGCCGGTTATGAATGGGCTTGAGGCGGCTGAGATTATCCGGGAGAAGCACCGGGATACCATCATTTATATCTTAACGGCTTATGGTCAGTTTGAGTATGCTCAACAAGCGCTTCGAACCCAGGTTGCCGACTATCTTCTGAAACCCATTAAACCGGATCAATTGGCCGATACCCTCCGGAAAGGCATCTCCAGCGCGCTGAGTCAACGCATAGCCTGTCAGCGGCTTCAGCGTATGGAGCGGCAAATTGCCAAGGACAAGCCTGTTGTCAACCGGCAGAAATTATTTGAACTTTTGAAAAATGACGGTGATAATCCACAGACACTGCCTTTGCTGCAGCGTATTTCGGCAAAAGAGGACTTTTTTCCGGCAGCCGTACTGTCTGCTTCGTACTGGCCCGGTTCCGGCAGCTCTCACATGGAGGGGCTGGGGAAACGGCTGCTGCAGGAAGGGGTGGAACTTTTTGGCGGGCATGCCATTGTGACTTCCTTTAGCGAAGAATTGGTTATGATTTTTAACCGCTGGGATTATGATGTGCGCTGTATGCTGCAGCACCAGTTAGAAGAGTGGGAGCAAAAATACGGCATTACTTTTTGTGCTGCGGTAAGCCTGGTTGTCAGGCCGTCACAGCTTGGCGCAGATTACAAAAAGGCTAAGAAAAAACGGGCAACCGGTTTATTTTGGCGCCAGCAGGGGCTTTTGGTTATCGACAGTGCTGTGGATGGGTCAGCGGAAATGGATTGTGAAGCTGTGCAAAAGCAAATCCGGGAGTGTCTGCTGGAAAGGAAACCGGACGGAGCCAAAAAAGCGTTTTATCAGTTTTTAAGTGAAGCGAAAGAGCGGGCGTGTCAGCCGGAAGCCGTGCACGCGGCAGTTATAAAAATAGTCAATAAGCTTATTGAAAAGTATGCTGAGTATATTATTTCCGACAAGGATGCCAGTCTGCTGCGTAAAAAAATTATCAGTGAAGTCAATCAGGCTTCTTCGGTAGCTGAGTTAGAACAATGCTTGTACAGCTTGATTGACAGCCTGGAAAGCAAGCTTGGCTCTGCTGATCAAAACAGCGCCGGGCAGGCGGTGAAATGGGCGGTTGAATATATCAATAACAATTATCATAAAGACCTTACGCTGGAACAATTTGCTGAAAAGCTATTTATGAGCACAGGCTATTTTTGCCGTATTTTCAAGAAACATGCCGGCGAAGGATATGCGGCCTACCTGACCTCTGTGCGCCTGGAGAAAGCCAGGGAAATATTGTTAAGCGGCAAATATACCGTTGCCGAGGTTGCCCATATGGTTGGCTTCCGTGATGCCAGTTATTTTAGCAGTGTGTTTAAAAAACACTACCGGCAATCACCGAGTATGCTGGTTGCTTCTATAACCAAATCAGGCTCCTGAGGTTGCTCACCAAAACTAGGAAGGGGAGGATTTATATGTTTAGAGGGATATTATCGCCAAGCATTACGGTGCTTGATGCCCAGGGTAACATTGATTTTCCGGGAAACGAGCTTCATATTAACCGTTTAATTGACAAGGGGATTAACGGGATTCTGTTTCTAGGAAGTATTGGTGAATTTTTTGCCCTTTCACTGGAAGAAAAGAAAGAATTTATTACCTTTGTTACCAAAACAGTCAACAAACGGGTGCCTGTGCTTATCGGTACCGGCGGCACGGTGCAGGCGGAGGTTATTGAACTTACCCGGTTTGCGGAACAGGCAGGCGCCGATGGCGCGGTAGTCATTGCTCCCTATTATTTCAGGCTGGACCCGGACAGTATCTACCGCTATTATGCCAATCTGGCCCGGAGCACCGCTTTGCCCATCATGCTGTATAATTTTCCTGACAGAACTGCCTTTGACCTTGGACCGGAGCTTGTCCTGCGCCTGGTCAGAGAGTTTAAGCATATTGTAGCCATTAAAGATACGGTGGATAATATTAGCCATACGCGCAAACTGATTCAGGTGGTTAAGTCCGAGTTTCCGGATTTTAGCGTTCTTTCCGGCTATGACGAATATCTGCTGCCTAATTTAATGGCAGGCGGTGACGGGACTCTCAGTGGCCTGACAAATGTAATTCCGGAGGTCTTTGCCGATTTTATGAAGGCCTATGCCGCACGGGATTTCGGCAAGCTTGCCATAGCCCAGGCGCAAATTTCAATTTTGATGAATCTGTATGAGGTAACGTCGCCCTTTGTTGCCGGCATTAAAGGTGCTGTTGCCGCCGTGGGGGTCCCCATTGTTCCGGCAGTAAAAGAACCGGCAGTTGAGCTGACAGCTCTGCAGTCGCAAACAATTCGAATTTTATTGGATAAAGCGGGGATAACTTCCCGGTGAGGTTGACGAAAATCCGGGATAAAAATTTTTCTGTACAAACATGAACGATGTTTGATAATAATGAACAATATCCTAAAACGCTGTTTTTATAGGTCAAAATCGAGTAGGAGGGGAAGGTTTATGGGCAATAGGAGTCATGATATTCTAAAAAAACCCGACTGGTGCTTCAATCGGAGCGTATTTAAATCTGTGGGCTTTTCTGACGACGATTTAAACCGGCCTGTCATTGGGATCGCCAACTCCTGGAACGAGCTGGTTCCAGGTCATGCTAACCTGCGCCAGGTTGCCGACCATGTGCGCAAAGGTATCTATCGGGCCGGCGGAGCCGTTGCCGAATTCGGAGTTATTGGGGCATGTGACGGTACCGCCCAGGGGCATGCGGGCATGCACTATATTTTGCCTTCCAGGGATTTAATTGCCAATGATATTGAGGTAATGGTCGAGGCGCACCGGTTAGACGGCATTGTGCTGCTTGGTTCGTGTGATAAAATTGTTCCCGGTATGCTGATGGCCGCGGCCAGGCTTACCATTCCGGCTATTTTCCTAAACGGCGGGCCGATGCTGGGCGGCGTAACGTTTGACGGGCGGAAATCCGACTTAACCACTATGTCTGAAGCCTTGGGAATGCTGAAAAGCGATAAAATAGATGGCGAGACCTATGAGCAATTAGAGGAGCTTTGCGGTCCGACCTGCGGCTCTTGCGCCTTCTATGGCACCGCTAATACCATGTGCTGTATGGCGGAAGCTATGGGAATGTCCCTGCCGGGAGCGGCGCTGGTACCGGCGGTGTATGCCGACAGGCTGAGACTGGCGGAAAGTACGGGCAAAGCTATTGTCTCGCTGGTACAGTGCCAAATAACGGCAGATAAGGTTATCACCTATCAGTCGCTGGAAAATGCCATCAGGGTCTTAATGGCAACCGGCGGTTCAACCAACGCCGTGCTGCACCTGTCGGCGGTTGCGGCAGAACTTGGCATCGATGCCGGTGCCATGATGGCTGCCTATGACCGGCTCAGCCGGACGACGCCGCAGATTGCCAAGGTAAATCCGGCTTCGCAGTATGATATGGAAGATTTTCATCAGGCAGGTGGAATACCGAAAGTAATGGAGGAAATAAAACAGCTGCTGCATGGTGACAGCATTACGGTAACAGGCAAGACGGTGGCGGAAAACCTTGCCGCCTATAAATATAAATATCCCTTTAATCCCAATGTCATCAGTACCTTGGACCAACCCTTCAGCCAACAAAAAGGTCTGGCTATCTTAAAAGGAAATCTTGCGCCCGGTACTGCTGTAACCAAGCCGGCGGCCATCGATCCGGCCATGCATGTATTTACAGGCAGTGCCAAGGTATTTGACTGTGAAGAAGCCGCTGAAGCGGCCATCTTAAACGGCGGTATTGCCGCAGGCGATGTTGTTGTTATCCGCTATGAAGGTCCGAAAGGCGGACCCGGTATGCGGGAGATGTATAAAGCTATGAAATATATTTACGGCATGGGTTTGGCCAAGAAAACGGCACTAATTACCGATGGGCGTTTTTCCGGCACAAATAATGGCTGCTTTGTCGGACATATCTCGCCGGAAGCGGCTGAGGGCGGGCCACTAGCCGCAGTGGAAAATGGTGATAAAATCACCATTGATATTCCTAACGGCAGCCTGCATTTGCATCTGTCGGAGGAGGAAATACAAGCAAGGCTGACAAAATGGCAGAGACCGCAGCCTAAGTTTACCCGCGGCTATTTGGGCGTTTACTCTAAGCTGGCAAGTTCGGCGGCGAAGGGTGCTGTAATCGAGCTGTAAAGGGCATAATTCTTTTTCTCCCTTTTTGACAACACATCACCTGCCTGCAACAATATTTAATATAGGAGGGCTAAGCTTGCTGATAAATAAAATTGCTCTTATTGCTCCTAACAGGGACTTTGCTTTGCAGGCCTCGGATCTCTTCAACGAGTGGGGGGAGAAGATTCATGTGGCGGTGGCTTCCGGGGAAGATGTTATTGCCATCGCGCAGCAACTCAGCGAAAGAGGGATAGACGCCCTTATTTGTTATGCGGCTTTTGCGGAAACTATAAAAACAACAGTTAATATTCCCACAGTCTGTCTTTGTCCTGATATTTTTGATATTTTGCAGAGTTTGCAGAACATAACGGTATGGCTGGCAAAAACAGGCCGTCTGGCCGATGCGGTGCTGGGATTAACCGGCGAAGCCATTCACGGAGATATTGCTGCGGTTGCCGATATCCTGGGCTGCAAGACTAAAATCTTGTCCGGCAGCAGGGAGACGGCTCCGGCTGAGGTGACGGCTGTTGTTATCGCAACTGCCAGGATAGCGGACAACCGGGAGGTTGAGCCGGAGTATACGGCAGCAGGTATTCCTTGTTTTTCTGTAACCATTGGTCATGAAACGGTATCCAAGTCAGTGCGGCAGGCGCAGGAACTGCTCCGGGCAGGTCATGTCGACCGGGTAAGACTGGAACAGTTTAAAGCCATCATGGAGTTTACGGGAGAGGGAATTGTTGCCGTTGACAGCCAGCGGCAGATTGTCTACCTAAATCACACGGCAGAAAAGTTGTTGAAAAAGAGTAAAGATCAGATGGTAGGCTGCCTTGCCGTTACTGTTTTTCCGGATATAAATCTTGATGATACGCTGCGATACGGACAGACAAGAACCGTATCGCTTACCGATGGCGGCGAACAGGGTTTCACTTGCCGGATTGTTCCCATGCTTATAAGCGGACAAGCGGTGGGTGCTGTAATAACTATTGTTGAAGTGTCGCTGCTTAAGGAACGGGACAAAGCAGGCAAGGCGCTGGTGGAAAGTGGTTATACGGCAAACTATACTTTCGATGATTATATTACAGTCAATGCGTTCATGCAGGAAATGCTGGAGGCAGCTAAAAGCTATGCTTGTGTGGATTCGACAATTCTCATACATGGTGATACCGGGACAGGCAAAGAAATTATTGCACAAAGTATTCATAATTATAGTCAACGCAGCCGGAGTCCTTTTGTTGCCGTGAACTGTGCCGCTTTGCCGGAAAGTCTGTTGGAAAGCGAGCTGTTTGGCTATGAATGCGGGGCTTTCACCGGTGCCCGTAAGAATGGCAAAAAAGGCCTGTTTGAACAGGCCGATAAAGGAACCATTTTCCTTGATGAAATCGGGGAAATTTCTCCGGGAACGCAGTCCCGGTTGCTGCGGGTGCTGCAGCAGCGTGAGATTATGCGGATTGGCGGGGACCGGGTCATCGCTGTTGATGTCAGTATTATTGCGGCAACCCATAGAGATCTGACAGAACTCATGGAAAAGGGGTTATTCCGGCGGGATCTTTATCACCGGTTAAATATTTTGCAGCTAAGATTGCTGCCGCTTGCCGACAGGCCGGAAGATATACCGCTTTTATCCCATAGTATCAGTAAAAAATATGCTGCTAAACTGCTTAAGCAGCCATTGCATTTTAATGCCGGGGCCATGGGCGTTCTGACCCGGTATCCCTGGCCGGGAAATGTCAGAGAGTTAGAGGGCGTGATCGAACGGCTGATGATTCTTAAAAAAGATGCGGTGGTTACTGCCGAGGATGTAAAAAAGGTTTTGGACAGAAGCTGTGATTGCCGGGGAAATGGCGTTAGAGTGGTGCCGCAGGGAACCTTGGCAGAAATTGAGCATGCCGTAATTATGCAGGTTTTAAAAGAAACCGGCAGCCATGAGCAAACGGCAAAAATTCTCGGGATTAGTACCACAACCATTTGGCGGAAACTAAGATCATTTCAAAATGAAATAATTGATTTCAAAATGCAATAAATCTAAAAAGCCATTGGAGCTATAAAATTAGCCATGCGTGTAGCTGAGACTGCGCACATGGCTTTCGTTTTGCAATAATCCATACCTGACTAAGAAATTAGCCTAGTGGAACTATTTCGACAACAGTCCCTAAAATACTGGGTTTTACGATATAATGAGCATATGGTTTGGTATTGGCATGAAACATGCAATATATAAGATCAGAAATGGAGCTGGAGCTATAATGAAGCGGTTAGCGATTATTGCAGATAACCTAATCGGTGCAAATGACGCAGGCGTGCAATTCCGGAAGTTTGGATTCAGTACGCAAGTGGTGCTTGACTACGCAAGACTACTGGACCACAGTGCCGGGGTTGATGTGCTTGCCGTTAACACCAATTCCCGGAAAATGTCGGCCCAGGCAGCCTATGAGCGTGTCTGTCAAATTGGGTCAACTCTCAGCAAGCTTGGTTTCCGGCGCTTTTATAAGAAGATTGATTCTACCTTACGCGGTAATATTGCGGAAGAAATACAAGCCATGCTGGAATCGCTGTCACTCTCCCTGGCGGTCATCGTGCCATCCTATCCTGCCCATGGCAGAATTGTAGAGAATGGTTATTTGCAGATTCTCCAGGCTTGGGGTGATGACAGCAGGCCGCTGCCTGTCTGTTATGTCCCGTCAATCGTAAAGCCTGCCGCTGAGACTCCGGTGGCTGTTTTAACCCTAAGAGATGTACGGCAGGGTGAGAAAAAACTTATTCAAAAAATTACCAAGCTGCACGCTGCAGGCATTCACCTTATTGCCGTTGATGCTGTGGCAGATGAAGACTTGCGGACAATTGCCATTGCCGTCAGCAACATTGATATTCCCTGCCTTGCCGTCGGCTCTGCCGGTCTGGCGGGAAATTTGCCGATTGCCTGGAAGATCGCTGACCAAGGGCCCGCAAACTTACGGCAAGGAACGATGATTGTTGCCGGAACGCTAAATCATGTTACGGCCGAACAAATCGTAAGCGTGCTGGATTATCCCAATACCGAGTTAATTGCTATTCATGCTGCTGAAGTGTATGAAGGCCATACAACCACAGTGCGGCAGCAGATAATCGCCAGAGTGGAAACGGCGCTGGCAGGCGGCAGGATTCCGGTTCTTGTAACAGATATGCTGCTTATGAACCGCAATGATGCCGGAGCGTTAAGTTTATCGGTACAAGTGCAAAAATACGGTCAGATCATAACCAATTTACTGGGAGACATTACCCGCGAAATTGTAAAAGGGCAGGGGCTGCGTAATCTTGTTATTTCCGGAGGTGGTACAACAACAAGTATTTGCAATACATTAGGGATAACGCTGATTGATCTTGAGCGGGAATTGCTCCCAGGCATCCCGGTTGGTAAAGCGGTGGGCAATAGCTGTGACGGATTGCGCCTGATTACTAAGGCCGGCGGCTTTGGCAAGCGGAACTCTCTTCGCAAAGTGCTGGAATTGCTATAAGGTACGATTGTTTGACACAAGATGACAAGATTCCTAATGGAGATGTCAAAAAATTCAGAAGGTAAAGATGCCTTTTTTCAGGAATAGTTATAATCATAAGGCATATCTGAAAATTAGCTTATTTACCGGAGCAAGATTCACGGAATAAGAGCAATCATAAAGACCGCATTATTTTTAAAGGAGGTCGATTTTTATGAGTTGTGGTTGCAGCCGCAGCCAGCAATTACGCAAAGTCAATTATCAGGGAGACGGCTTACGGGCCGGAATGCAGTGGGACGAGCCGGATTTGGGAAAACTCCAGATTTTAATTGATACAGTCCATGGCGACAGCCATCCTGGCAGCAGCCATTTGGGAGGACTGGCCGACGAAGCAAAAATCGGTGTTTATGAATCACAAGGCAAGCCGGCGGTTTATGCGGTTACCGATATCTGTGACGGTATCGCCATGGCGCATGACGGGATGAATTACTCCTTGGCAAGCCGGGAAATCATGTCCTTTATGTTTGAAATCCACGCCCTGGCATCACCCTTTGACGGCGCTGTGTTTATGGCTTCCTGTGACAAGTCGGTTCCCGCGCAGTTAATGACCATGCTGAGGCTTGATATGGCCACTCTCCATGTGACCGGCGGTTCCATGCTCAGCGGTCCCAATTATATGTCCTCCGAAATTCTCTACGGAGCCGGTGACAAGTATGTCAAAGGTGAGATGACCGAACAGGAACTCATGTATTATTCGCGTAACTGCTGTCCCAGCGCCGGTGCTTGCCAGTTTATCGGCACAGCAAGCACGATGCAGTGCATGTCGGAGGCCCTTGGCCTGGCTTTGCCGGGGAATGCTCTGGCCGCCGCCTACACCACCCATTTGACCCGCTATGCCCGGCGAGCCGGACGGCAAATTATTGATAATGTAAAGAAGTCCCTGATTCCCCGTAAGTTTATCAGCCGGAAAAATTTCATGAACGCCCTGATGGTTCATGCCGCGCTGGGAGGCTCAACCAACGCCCTGCTGCATCTGCCGGCTATTGCCCGTGAAGTGGGGATTGCGATAGACCAGCAGGAGTTTGATGCCATCAACCGGGAAGTTCCTGTGCTTGTCAGCCTGAAAACAGGCGGTCAATGGCCCACAGACCTGTTCTGGTATGCCGGCGGGGTACCGGCGCTGATGCGGGAATTGAAGGATATGCTGTATCTTGACGCGATGACGGTTACCGGCAAGACGGTGGGTGAAAACCTGGATGAGCTGGAAGCGACAGGCTGGTTTGCCGAAGTGAACAGCTACCTGAGCAACTATAAGCTGCAGGCGGGCGATATTGTTAAAACCCGGAAAAATCCGGTGAAACCCCAGGGGAATATCAAAATTCTCAAAGGCAATCTGGCACCGGAAGGAGCTGTCATTAAGTTATCCGGTGTGGATGAAGCTATCCATAATTTTACCGGAACCGCGCGGGTATTTGATTCAGAGGAAGAAGCGGTGGCAGAGCTTCTGGCAGGAAAGATCGGTCCCAATACCGCTATCTTTATCCGCTTTGAAGGTCCGAAAGGCTCAGGCATGCCTGAAATGCTGCGGACGACAGAAGCCCTCTGGAATATGCCGGAGCTGTCAAGCAGTGTGGCTCTGTTTACCGACGGGCGCTTCTCCGGTGCGACCCGGGGACCGGCTGTCGGCCACATAGCCCCGGAAGCCATAGAAGGCGGGCCGATTGCTTATCTTGAGGACGGCGACATGATTCATATGGATGTTGCTGCCCGCACACTGGATATTGTCGGGATTAATGGCAGGGAAGCCGCACCGCAGGAAGTGGCGGCCGTGCTGGCGGAACGCAAAAAGACGAAGGTATTTCCGGTAAAAGATACGACACCGCTGCTAAGAATGTACAAAAAACTGGCCCGTACCTGTACCGAGGGCGCAGGCTTGGATATCTAAGCAGTCACCTACGCAGCCGGTAGTTATAGTTAGATAAAAATAAAGAGGAAAGCAGGCGATAGCATGGCAAAGAAGACAATTAATGATTTTGCGCAAATGGTGGAAAATGGAGAGAAGATTGTATATTTGACGGCATATGATTATCTTACGGCTAAAATGCAGGAAAAAGCCGGGGTTGATATGATCCTGGTGGGTGATTCGCTGGGGATGGTGTGCCTGGGTTATGATACCACCTTCCCGGTAACAATGGATGATATGGTCCGTCATTGCCAGGCAGTACGCCGTGGCGCACCCAATACCTTTATTGTCGGCGATATGCCGTATATGTCCTACCAGAAATCCGACGAAGACGCCGTAGCCAATGCCGGTCGTTTGGTGAAAGAAGCGCTGGTGGATTGCATCAAATTAGAGGGCGGCGGCCCGCTCATTGCCAGCCGGATTAGAGCTATCCAGCAAGCCGGTATCCTGGTTATGGGTCATATTGGCCTGACCCCGCAGCTCATGGGCCAAATCGGTGGTTACAAAGCCCAGGGCCGCAGTGCGTCGGCTGCGATGAAAATTGTAAATGAGGCCAAAGCCGTTGAAGCAGCCGGTGCCTTCAGTATTCTGGTGGAAGGTGTGCCGACGGCGGTAGGCAAAGCCATTGCCGACAGGGCCGGTATTCCGATTCTGGGTATTGGCGCCGGTTCCGGCACCCACGGTCAGCTGCTGATCTATGCCGACATGGTTGGCATGTATGATAACTTTACGCCGAAATTTGTGAAGAAATACGCCAATGTTGGCGAACACCTGACCAACGCTTTTAAAGCATATACCGAGGAAGTCCGGCAGGGACAATTCCCGGATGATGCGGAGCATACTTACAAAATGAGCGCTGCCGAAGAAGCAGAATTCTTAGCAGCGTTGGAAAAGTAAGCTGCCGGCAGGGGAGTCCATCACCGGTCAAGGTGATGGACTGGCCCTCATAAATTTGTAGCTTAGCTAGAGTAACATACAGTATCATGGCTGGCTAAATTTTAAAAAATGCAATAAGGGAGGCTGATATATACAAGCTAAATACCGCTTTAAAAGACAGAATGTTCAAAAACGTACAAAGTGGTACTGGTCACACGAAAAAATTATGCAATTATATTTGGAGGTGTGTTGATTGGCAAATGTAGTCTTTACCGAAGAACGCGAAAACCAGCTTATGAGTAAAATACGCTGGAAGATTGTGCCGTATGTTATGCTGTTGTATATTGTGGCTATGCTGGACCGGGTAAATATCGGTTTTGCTGCGCTGCAGATGAACAAGGATTTGGGAATCAGTGCGAGCATGTTTGGTATGCTGGCCGGTGTCTTCTTCATAACTTATTTCTTTTTTGAGGTTCCCAGTAATGTTATCATGCATAAAGTGGGCGCCCGCAAGTGGATTGCCAGGATTCTTGTCAGCTGGGGCTTGGTAACGGTTTTCCTGGCTTTTGCCCAAAACGTTACTCATGTTGCCATCCTGCGGGGTCTGCTTGGTGCTGCTGAAGCCGGTTTTTATCCCTGCATCGTTCTGTACTTTACTTTCTGGTTCCCGACAAAGCATTTTGCGAAAACCATGTCACTGTTTATGTGCGGCATGGCGCTGGCTAATATCATCGTCGGCCCGATATCGTCCTGGATCATGGAGAATGTGACCTGGATGGGAATGGCCGGCTGGCGCTGGATGTTCATTTTGGAAGGACTGCCTGCTGTCATCCTGGGTTTTGTTACTTTGTTTATTCTGGTTGACAGACCTGATCAGGCTAAGTTTCTTACCGATGAAGAGAAGCAATGGCTGATGGCCGAATTAGAGCGCGAGCATGTGGCCAAACAATTAAAGGTTAAAGTTGCCAGCAAATGGGAAGTGTTTAAAAACTCCCGCGTGTGGCATCTGTCGTTCTGCTATCTTTGCTATGTTCTTGCTCTCTATGGCCTTGGCATGTGGATGCCGCAGATATTGAAAAATCTGGCAAAGGCTATGAGTTTATCTAACATCGGACTGATCTCCACAATTCCTTATATGTGCGCTATTATTGCTATGGTTTATGTTGCCAGACGTTCTGACGCCATGCAGGAACGCCGGTATCATACAGCCTTGCCGATCGGGATAGCCTTCTTTGGCTTGATTGGTTTAACTATGACCGATAATCTCATGACCTCTATGCTGCTGCTTTGTGTAAGCCAAATGGGTATTTATGCGTTTGTCGGTACATTCTGGTCCTTGCCGAATATGTACCTGTCGGAAGCTACCGCTGCCGTCGGCATTGCCATCATTAACTCGGTTGGCAACTTAGGCGGGTTCTTCGGACCTTATATGGTCGGCTTCCTGAAAGATGCAACAGGCTCGACCAACGCAGGTATGTATTTCTTGGCGACCTTCGCTATTCTCGGCACAATTTCAGTACTTGCCATCCCCAAAAAGGAAGCGGCTGCTGAATCATTAAAGCAACCCGGAATAAAGGCATAACTGGCAGAAGGCTGTGAGAAAAACATCTCATAGCCTTCTGTTGTCCTAACGGCAAGCATATGTTTTGCATGCTACTACAAGACCCTGGTGCGGGCGGCCGTCATCCAACGCTGGGCCGCTGGCGCTTCTTAGGCATAGCGGCCACCTGCACCGCCCAAGTGGTTTTTCTTATCTAAGGAGGTATTGAGCATGGATGTAAACTTAGCGGGAAAAGTAGCGGTGATTACCGGCGGTACGGCAGGCATCGGTGAAGCCTGCGTACAGGCTTTCCTTCAGGAAGGCTGCAAGGTGGCGGTATGCGGCCGCAGCCAGGAAAAGCTTGAACGCCTTAAAGCTGCGATGAAAGCGCAAGGCTGGGAAATTCTAACCTGTCAGGCTGACGCTGCCAATCGGCAGGAAATCAGTGCATTTGCCCAAACGGTTTTTGACAGCTATGGAAAACTGGACATATGGGTAAATAACGCGGGAATTTCTCTTAAGGCAAAGTTAATGGATATGACTGAAGCCGATTGGGATACTATCCTGGCTGTTAATCTCAAGTCGGTGTTCCTGGGGGCGCAGGTAGCAGCCCGGTATATGCGGCAAGGCAAGGGTGGTGTTATTTTAAATGCCTCTTCGTATGCTGCCGTTATTCCCTCGGCAGGCGGCGGAGCTTATGCTGCCTCCAAGGCGGCTATTTCCAGTTTGACGCGGACGCTGGCTGCCGAACTGGCTCCTTATAATATTCGCGTAAACGGCTATATCCCCGGTGTTATTGATACACAGATGAATAGCCGGCGCCTTGCTGAACAGCCGGCAGAAACACTGGGGCAGATTGCGCTCAACCGGGCCGGTGCCGCTAATGAAGTGGCGGCAGGGATTGTCTTTCTTGCCTCCGATGCCGCCAGTTATATTACCGGCACCGATTTAGAAATAAGCGGCGGTAAGTTCGCCGTGCAAATCCCCGGTGACCCTTGGCAGTGGTGAAGGGCTGAGACAAGTTGACGATATCATCGGATAAAATCTCCATTACCAGCCAAAATTTGCAAATTAGCTGTCGATTGTATATAATATAAGCACTAGTTAGTGATCGGCGTTAATTTTAATCATATTGTGCGGATGATAATGTAACGTTGAGTAAAAACTAGGACCTGCCGGGGGTCCTAGTTTCTCATTTTATCCTAACAGAAAAAATACTTTCTTAAACACAGGATAAGGACAACACCGGTTTCCACCGTCGCCGCCAAAGGCTGGCGCAAGCCGTGTTTTCTTTCCTAGAATAAAAAATTACAGGAGGTTCTCTTGAACAAGAACGAAAAACTTTTAATTATTCCGCTCGGGGGTCTTGGCGAAATTGGCAAGAATATGACAGTATTCCGCTACGGTGATGATATTATTATCGTTGACTCAGGTTTGGCATTCCCCGAAGAAGACATGCTGGGCATTGATTTGGTGATACCGGATATGAGTTATCTTTTTGATAACAAGGATAAGATTAAGGCAGTCGTCTTAACCCACGGGCATGAAGACCATATTGGCTCCCTGTTTTATCTGCTGCGTCAGGTCGATGTGCCTGTATATGGCTCCAGGCTTACCTT
The DNA here is from genome assembly GCF_001941975.2 of Sporomusa sphaeroides DSM 2875. Taxonomy (NCBI): domain Bacteria; kingdom Bacillati; phylum Bacillota; class Negativicutes; order Selenomonadales; family Sporomusaceae; genus Sporomusa; species Sporomusa sphaeroides. The sequence goes on from NZ_CP146991.1 coordinate 620,883, forward strand.
AGGCTTAGTGGAAGGCCGGCTAAAGGAGTATGCTGTATCTGACCGTAATCTGATTCCGGTGGGCCCTGGCGATGCTATTACTCTTGGCCAATTCGAGGTTGGCTTTATCCGGGTCAATCATTCCATTGCCGATGCGCTGGCGGTTTACCTAAAGACTCCGCTGGGAACGGTTGTTCATACCGGGGACTTTAAGCTTGATCAGACTCCGGTTGACGGCCAGATTATCGACATTCACAAATTTGCCGAACTGGGCAATCAGGGAGTACTGGTGCTGCTGTCTGACAGCACCAATGCCGAGCGTGAAGGCTACACCAAATCAGAGCGCACTGTCAGCGAAGCGCTGGATGAACATTTCAGTTCAGCCAAGGGACGCATTATTCTGACTACCTTTGCTTCCAATGTATCCCGGTTGCAGCAAGCCATTAATTCGGCGTGTGAGTATGGACGCAAAGTAGCTCTGCTGGGCCGGAGCATGGTAACTGTCATAACCAAGGCTACTGAGCTGGGGTATATGACCATACCGGAAGGGGTGCTGATTGGTGTCGATGAAATCGGCCGCTATCCGGAAAACCAAATTTTGATTTTAACTACCGGCAGCCAGGGAGAACCTATGGCGGCACTTAGCCGTTTGGCTTCCAGGAGCCATCGCAGCTTGGAATTGGCGCCAGGCGATACGGTGCTGATTGCTGCTAATCCCATACCCGGCAATGAGCGGTCTGTGGGCAGGACTATTGATGCGCTGTTGCGCCTGGGTATCCATGTGGTATATGAAAGATCGTCAGGCATCCACGTTTCCGGCCATGGCAGTCAGGAGGAGCTCAAGCTTATCCTGAATTTGGTGCGGCCGAAGTTCCTCATTCCTGTTCACGGTGAACACCGGATGCTCAAACAACATGGAAAACTGGCAACTGAAATAGGAATACCCAAGGAAAATGTATTTATTGGCGAGAACGGCCATGTTTTTGAGTTTACTGCCGAGACAGGACGCTTTGCCGGTAAAGTGACAGCCGGGAAAATTTTCGTAGACGGGTTAGGTGTTGGCGATGTCGGCAATATTGTCATCCGGGACCGGCGGCAATTATCCAAAGACGGCGTATTGATTGTCGTTGTTACCCTGGACAAAGCCAGAGGTTGTATTTTAGACGGTCCGGATATTGTTTCCCGCGGCTTTGTCTATGTTCGTGATTCCGATGCTTTGATTGACGAATCGCGCAAAATCGTAAAAAGTGTTTTAGAACGTTTTGAAAACCAGCCGATAACCGAATGGGCACCTCTTAAGGCCGGTATTCGGGAAGCTTTGGGCAAATATTTGTTTGCAAAAACAGGACGCAGGCCCATGATACTACCGATTATCATGGATTTGTAGGCTGTTGCGGCATTAACGGCCGGAAATGAGTTAAAGGGAGCACCTGCCTAGCGGCAGGTGCTCCCTTGGTTTTACCTGACAGCATCCGCGCCTCAGTAGCTCTTCTTAACCGAATAGCCAGCTTGAGCTTCCAGCTTTTTCAAACGAAAAAATACAGGCAATTAGGCGTACAGGTTGTTTTTCAAAAAGAATACAAAAAAATTTACGCTATACTACAAACATCGAAGTAAACCGTTGGGGGTGGGGAAGATGGAAAAAATGCTAAAACGCTTATTCAGCAATGCGCTGAGTCTGGTTTCCACCTGTTTAATCATGGCTATGCCGGTAGCCGCCATGATTTATGCATCAGAGCCTGCGGCAGCTATAGAAGAGGTCTTCAGCATCCAGGAAACAACTTCGCCAGCCGTTGCAGCCAAACAACAAGCCGAGGCGGAGCCGCCTGTTATTTTGCTGGAACCGTGGCCGCTTGACAGTACCGGAGAGCTTTCCGACTTGACAGGGAAAGAATAATGCCCTACGCTTTCAGTAGGTGCAGACTAATACCTTGCGCCACTTAAAATTTGAGATTAGACAGCAAGAATTTTTCTCCCTGTCAGGCGGAGGAGCTGCGCATACCGGACATATGTAAGGAGATGGCAATGATGCAGGACGGAAAAAGACTGCTATATAATCCAAATAGTTAGGTGACGTAAGGTATATTACATACATACAGTAAAGTTTTTTGCTTTACGCCGGCATATTGGGGAAATACTACAGGCAGGAGTGGTTTGATGAGAATTTTGGTTGTCGAAGATGATCATGCCTTACGGGAAGCGATAATTTCTCTTCTGGCCGAGGAAAATTACGTTACCGATGAGGCGGCTGCCGGGGATGAGGGGTTATATTTAGCCCAGCAGGCAATTTATGATTTATTGATACTGGATATTATGCTGCCTGAGATTAGCGGTCTGGAAATTGTTAAGGCGGTTCGGGCTGTTGACAATACAGTTCCTATTTTGCTGCTGACAGCACGCGACAGTGTGGCAGACAAGGTGTATGGCCTGGAAGCCGGGGCCGATGATTATTTGGTTAAGCCTTTTGCTATTCAGGAGCTGCTGGCCAGAATAAAAGCCTTGCTCAGGCGCGGAGGTGCGCTGGCCAGTGATGGAACTATCAGCTATGGCGGAGTTACGATCGACAGTAAGATGCGTGACGGGTTTATCGAGGGGCAGGCCTTGGGGTTAACTACCAAAGAGTATGATTTGCTGGAATTTCTGGTATTAAATAAAGAACAGATTTTAACCAGAGAGCAAATATTTGACCGTGTCTGGGGTTTTGAGTCGGAAACTACCATTAGTGTTGTCGACTTATATATTCACTATCTTCGTAAAAAGCTGGCTCAATCCGGACATGATAACCTGCTGCGTACCGTACGCGGCGCCGGTTTTATGTTTAAGGAGAAGTAGTCATGTTTAATCGCACGCTGCGCCGGCTATCGGCCATGAATTCTATAGTGTTTTTGCTGATTTTCGTGATTTTCGGGACAGTCATTTATGGCTATGTTTCCTATCGTCTGTTTGACAAAGTGGATGAAGCCATGCGGTTCAGGGCCTATAATTTTAAAATAGCCGGCGGCAGACTGGCGCCTCCGGTCCGGAATCGCGCTTTATTTGATCCGCGTATCTTTACCCTGCTGCAGGATGACCAGGGAAGGCTGGTCAGAGTATTCCGCAACGAGGAGGTAGATGTCGAGCACCTGGCAGAACTGGTCGCCCATTTACCGCCAGGGCAAATTCAGACCCGGGAACTGGAAAATCATGCTTACCGGGTGATTAGTATTCCGTACCGGTATGATGAGACTGTCCTTGAGACCGAGCAAGGTTCCATTGATGTACGGAATGTCATTGCCGTAAGCGTCGTGGATTCCGAATATGATTCTCTGCGGAACTTGCTTATTATTATTGTCGGCGGACTGGTAATCGGGATGCTGAGTATCATTCTTGCCGGATATTCGCTGGCAAGGCGGGCTATGGTTCCCATCCAGGAATCCTGGGAAAGGCAGCAGCAGTTTGTTGCCGACGCTTCGCACGAATTGCGTACACCGCTGGCTGTAATTAATAGCAATGCCGAGCTTATGCTGCGCCATCCAAGCCATACGGTGGAAGAAGAAAGTATCCGGGTAACCAACATTGTCCGGGAAGTCAGACGTATGACCAAATTGGTTGCCGATTTGTTAACCCTGGCAAGATCGGATGCCAATCAGTCTGAAATCAAATTAGGCCTGGTAAATTTGAATGAATTAATTGAGATGATTGCCGGACAGTTTATGCCGTTGGCAGAGATGGAGGGACTTACCCTGCGGGCAGCAACCGGTGACCGGCTGGAATTGACGGCAGACCGGGAGCGATTGCACCAATTGCTGGTCATCCTGCTGGATAATGCGATAAAGTATACGCCGCCGCCTGGCGAGATTGTAATTACCGGCAATAAACAGGGGAATAGTCTGATCGTGACTGTGGAAGATTCCGGACAGGGAATAGCGGCCGAGGATTTACCCCGCGTATTTGACCGGTTTTACCGGGGAGATAAAGTTCGTTCACGGGAAAAAGGCGGCAGCGGTCTGGGGCTTTCGATTGCCAAATGGATTGTAGAGCAGCATGACGGGAAAATCGGAGTAGAGAGCAGGCCTGGTGGTGGTACCAAGTTCAGTATTGTCTTGCCGGTTAAAAAGCTGCCTTAAGGCTGTAACCGTTTCAGTGGACCCATATTTGCAATCGCGCTGACTGCCGCTTAGGGAAAGGGGAGTCAGTGCGATTTATTTTTATGAAGAGAAGTCACTCTCCCTTAGATTTGAATGAAATTTTTTTAAAAGACGCTTTTTGCAAGGAATTGTCGAAAAAACAGAGAAAGGTACATATAATTTAATTGATACGAAAATATAGTAGTCCGCTAAGCCCAAATCCATAGTGTGCTTTCATCCTCTGGCTTTAGACTTGGCGGACTACTGGTACGGAAGAGTGATTCTGTATGTTTTTCTCAATTCGCTGGCAATTGACATTAATTATATGTTCGTTGATTTTGTTAGCCATGGTTTCCACTCTGGCGATTAGTTACTCTTTAGTCTCAGAAGATTATGAAAGGAAAATGCATCATAATAACTCGGTTATGGCGGAAAGTCTGGCAGCCAACATTGCTCAGTTTATGCAAAATGCTTACAATGTTAATCAGATGCTGGCCGAATATTCCGGGTTGGAAAAATTAGATATTGCCAAACAACGGGAATTATTAGTGGATATTACCTGGGAGCAGCCATTTTTTCAAGTTTTGGCTGTGACGCAACTGAATGGAGATCAGTTAGCCCGCTCAAAGGGGCCGCCAACCAACCGGTTTGAACGCTGGTGGTTTAAAAAATTTATGGCCGAGAGAAAGCCATACATCTCCCAAACCTATTATTCCATATCCTCCGAGTCTCCTATCACCACCATTGTGCATGGCATATATAATGAAGGTAAATTAGCCGGCCTGCTTATGGCCGATATTGAAGTCAGGAAAATCCAGCAGATGGTTGAGAACTACAATTCCGGGGAAGGCAGCTACGCCTATCTGTTAGATGGCGACGGGGCGGTGATTGCCCATCCTGACCGGAGACAGGTTGCTGAACTGTATAATTACAGAACCATGAAGAAAAAGGTATTATTGCGGGATGCCGACGGTAAAGTGCTAAGAGATGACAAGAATAATGAAATCACCGAAGAGATTAGTTTTGAAGGCACAGCTTCTTTGCAGGCGATTGTTGCCGAAGTTATGGCAGGTAAGGTGGGAGTGGGGGAATACACTGCGCTTGACGGTAAAGAGTATATATGTGCTTACAGAACCATTTCCCTGCCGGGAGCATCTGACCCCTGGAGTCTGATTGTTGTACAAAAGAAAAGCGCCGTTATGGCTTTTATGAGTTATGTGACCGTAAAGACTACCCTTGTCGGCATCCTGGTCATTGCTCTTTCAGCATTGTTGACCATCTGGTTTTCGCGGAAAATAACCGATCCTTTGCTGGATATTGTAAATGCCACTAACCGAATCAAGGAGGGTGATTTAGCAGTACGGCTTACAACCAATTCGTCCAATGAAATTGCTATATTGGCGGCAAACTTTAATCAGATGGTAGCTGAACTGCGTCAGCATCGTGAGCGTTTGGAAGAATTGGTTGAGGCGCGAACGGCACAGCTGGGGGCTGCTAACCAGGAAATGACAGCCATGAATGAGGAATTGACAGCTGTGAATGAAACGCTCGAAGATACCAATTACCGCTTACTTGATGAAAACGAAGCCAGGCGTAAGACCGAAAACAAGCTGTTATTGCGGGAACGGCAATACCAGGCGATCACTGGTCTCTTAACACAGCCTGTTGAGGAAGATGAAACAGAAGATATTCTTCGGGTTATTTTACATAATGCCGTTCAGTTGCTTGGCGGGATGGTCGGTTATATCGGTTTGTTCGATGCTGAGGGCAAGCATTTTTATATTCATCATATCATTGGGATTGATACCCCCCTTATCCGTGAGCCCCAGCCGGCGCAAACCGGAATGAAAGGGCATGTTTACAATACCGGTGAAATTTTCTATATTGAGGATTACCGTAAATATCCTGAACGGGTTGAACACTGCTGCTTGAGTGATTTGATAAGCAGTGTGATTATGGTTCCTCTGAAGCAGGCCGGTAAAGTGAAAGGCGTCCTGACAATAAGCTGGCAGCAGGTAATACAGCCTATCAGTGAGGAGGATTTAGCAGGGCTGCGTCAGTTTGGCGACCTGGCCTCGATAGCACTGGAACGATACCTTGTCCAGAAGGATATCAGGCAGCTTGCCTATCACGATATATTGACAGGGCTGCCGAACCGTGCCAGTTTAACCCATTACCTTGAAGCAGAGCTGGAGAAGGCTCGTGCCGGTGAATCGGCCGGTGTCATTTTGTTTATTGATATTGATGATCTTAAATCAGTCAATGATAATTTTGGCCATTCCTTTGGTGATACTGTCATTGTTTCCGCCAGCCGGCATATTGTTGCCGCTGTTGGCGAAAAGGCTTTTGTATCCCGCATTAGCGGTGACGAGTTTTTTGTTGTTGTACCGGGAATAAACAGCCGGGACAGAGCGGCGCAAATTGCCGACAAGACGGTTGGCGAACTTTGCAAGGAGTATGAGGTAGCACTTGAGAAGCTGCACCTGTCGGCAAGTGTGGGGCTGGTTGTATATCCGGAGGATGGTGTTATGGCCGAGGAATTGATGAAAAAGGCTGACAGTGCCATGTATGCCGCCAAGCAGGCAGGAAGGAACTGCTGGCGTTTTTATAAGTCCAGTATGCTGAAAGCGGCCTATGAAAAAATGATGTTAACCAATAGACTCCGCCGGGGCTTGGAGCGGGGGGAGTTTTATCTGTATTATCAGCCGCAGTTTGCGGCAGCAGACCGACGTATTGTCGGCTTTGAGGCCCTGCTGCGGTGGAATAGTTCTGACTACGGTTTCGTTTCGCCGGCCCGCTTTATTCCCCTTGCTGAGCAAAGCGGACTGATTCTGCCTATCGGTCAATGGGTATTGCAGGAAGCCTGCCGCTTTGCCCGGCGACTGGCCGACAGCGGCCAGGAGCATATTCAGGTGGCGATGAACATATCACCACGGCAGCTTATGTCTGAGGACTTTGTTGCTTGTGTCCGCACCAGTATTGAGGCTGCCGGCATCAAGCCGGGACAAATCGAAATTGAGATTACGGAAAGTGTTTTCATTGAATCCATGGAAGACAGTGTTCACAAGCTTTGTCAATTGCGGGATATTGGCGTGAACCTGGCGCTGGATGATTTTGGCATAGGATACTCTTCGTTAACCTATTTAAGAAGTTTGCCTGTAGGGATATTAAAGATAGATAAATCCTTTATTGACAAGATTAGCAGTGATGAAGTACAGTTGCAGGTAGTAGGTTCAATTATTGATTTAGGGCATACTTTGGGGATGAGTGTAGTGGCTGAAGGCGTGGAAACAGAAGAACAGCTGGCAATACTGACAAAGGCCGGCTGTGACCATATTCAAGGTTATGTTTTCAGTAAACCGCTTGCAGAAGAAGCGGCCATGTCTTTGCTTAAACAGTAAAATATGTGCGAAACAGGCTCAAGCGGCAAGCGGATGATTGCTGCTTGAGCCTGTTCGCATAAATCTAAGGAAATTCAAAGAAAGCTTTACTACAATAACACTAATGAGTAAGCTAGAATTTTAAGGTAGGAGGCTGCTAGCCCATGTTTAAATTAAAGAATAAGGCTGCGTACATTACTGCGGGTCTGATTTTCTTACAACATACTCTGTCCTTTGCCGCACCTGTTGAACTGTCGTTGCAAGACAGTATTACTTATGCGCTGAAGAATAACCCGTCTATTCATATTGCCGGTGAGGATAAAAAGAGATCAGAGTTTAGTGTCGATGAAACCAAAGCCGGCAAAAAGCCGACTGTTTCTCTTGGCAGCAGTTATGATTACCAGGGCAGTTCGGACAAGGATAAAGACAGTTTTAATAACAGTTTGCGAATGAACTGGCAGCTGTACAGCGGTGGAAAAACCGAAGCCAGGATTGAACAGGCTCAAATCGGTGTGCGCAGTGCCGATTTGCAGGTGGAGAAAACCAGGCAGCAGCTCATTTTAGACGCTACGACAAATTACTATAGCGTGCTTGAGGCTAAAAATATGCAGGCCGTGAATGAGGAGAGTGTCGCCAATCTTAAGGCCCATCTGGACATAGTGCAGGCAAAATACCAGGAAGGTGTCGCCGCTAAAGCCGAGGTTCTGCGTTCTGAGGTAGAAGTCGCCAATGCGGAGCAGAACCTGATTAAGGCGCAAAACCAGTATGAACTGGCGGTAGCTGACCTGCTTACTACCATGAACATGGACGCAGGCACTGAGGTTCAATTACAGGGCGAACTTAACTATCAGGCCGATACCCGCAGTCTGCAGGAAGCCATGGCCTTTGCCCGGCAAAACCGTCCGGAAGCCGTTCAGGCCCAGCTAAGCATTGATAGTGCCGAGAAAGATATCAAGATTGCGGAAAGCAATAAACGTCCGTCGGTGTCGCTGTCGGCTTCCACCGGCTGGGATGACCGGCTGCTGCCTGACAATGACGCCAACTGGTCGGTGGGCGCTTCGGCAAGCTGGAATATTTTCGATGCCGGTGTAACCAAGTCCCAAATCAATCAGGCCGAGTCTTCGTTCAACAAAGCCCGGCTGGAGGCTGAGCAGACGGCCAATACCATTGAACAGGAAGTACGCCAAAGCTACCTTAACATGAAAGAAGCGGAAAAACGTCTGCAAACCACCGAAGTGACGGTAAACAAAGCCAACGAAGACCTGTATATTGCGCAGGAAACCTATAAAGCCGGTGCTGCAACCAATCTTGACGTTTTTGACGCGCAGCTGGCGCTGACGCAGGCCAAGACCAACCATGTGCAGGCGCTTTATGATTATAATGTCAATAAAGCCAAACTGGATAAAGCGATGGGCGCGGGAGCGGATACTCTATGATGGCGGAGGTAACAACAATGTGGCAAAAAATCGCAAACCATAAAAAAACAATCAGCATGGTGGTCATCGCTGTGGCTGCTATGGCCGGCGGCGGGTACTATTATCAAAGCAAGAGCCAGCCTGTCGCCGCACCGCAGCAGACTATACAGGTCGAGCGCCGGGATCTTACCTCAGAGGTGGAAGCAACAGGCACCATCAAGGCGGTTGACAGTGTTGACATCAGTTCCAAGATAACGGCACATATCAAAGAGGTTAAGGTCAAAGAGAATGAAGTGGTAGAGGCCGGGCAGGTGCTTGTTATTCTGGAAGATACCCAGATGCAGGCCCAGGTAACCCAGGCCAAAGAACGGCTGGACAACGCTGCGCTGAAATATCAGCGGACCTCCAGGCTGACCCGCATTGGCGGTGCTTCGCAAGAGACGCTGGATAATGCCAGCATGGAATATAATATTGCCCAGGCCAACTATGACGAGGTTATGTCTAAGCTGGATGATACCGTGATTGTCTCACCCATGACAGGCAGCGTCATCGGCCAACCGTTGTCAGCCGGCGAACTGGTAGCCCAGGGGGTTAACAATCCAACCGTCATCCTGACAGTGGCCGATATGTCAAAAATGCAGATTGAAGCCAACGTAGACCAGACCGATATTGGCAAAATCGAGCTGGGGCAAAAAGTCAGCTTTACGGTGGATGCTTATCCTGACAAAGAATTTAAAGGTATAGTCACTACTATTTCCCGTAAAGCCACGGTTTCCCAGAATGTTACTTATTATCCGGTAACCATTGATGTAGCCGACGCCGAAAATCTCTTAAATCCCGGCATGGTTGCCAGAGTGTCGGTTACTGTCAGTGAAAATAAAGGCGTGCTGACTCTGCCGCTGGCGGCAATACGCTCAGATAAAACAGGAAAATACGTTATTGTTGCCGGACCGGACGGCAAGACGCAGAATGTTCCGGTCAAGACCGGCAATACCGGGGATGACCGGGTGGAAATTATCAGCGGCGTAAATGAAGGCGATAAAGTGGTTTTATCGCAAGTCAGCACAAAGGCACAGACCGCTGGTCAGCAGGGAGGACGCGGCGGACGCCCGATGTTCTAGTACCGGGCCACTGTGTATAAGGGGGTCATAGCATGACAATTGCATTAACCGAGATTATCAAAACCTATCAAATGGGCGACACCGTGGTGGCGGCCCTGGCCGGTGTCAGCCTGGATATCCGTGCAGGCGAATTTACCGCCATCATGGGACCGTCAGGCTCCGGCAAATCCACTTTGATGAATATACTGGGCTGCCTGGACCGCCCGACCAGCGGGTCATATTTGCTGGACGGGCAGGAAGTATCATCACTCAATGACGATCAGCTGGCGTTGACCCGGAATAAAAAAATCGGTTTTGTTTTCCAAAACTTTAATTTACTGCCCCGGATTTCGGCGCTGGATAATGTTGCTTTACCGCTGGTGTATGCCGGGGTGAATGCCAAAGCACGGAAGGAACGGGCAGCCGCTGCTCTGGCGTCTGTCGGCTTGGAAAACAGGATGGATCATCTGCCTAACGAACTGTCAGGCGGTCAGCGCCAGCGGGTGGCCATTGCCCGGGCGCTGGTCAATGAACCCTCCATTCTGATGGCCGACGAACCTACCGGCGCGCTGGATACTAAATCCGGTGATGAGGTTATGGGTATTTTTAAGAGCCTTCATGCCGCCGGCCGTACCATTATCCTGGTAACCCATGAGCCTGATATTGCCGCCCATGCCAAACGGGTAATTCATGTCCGGGACGGGCTTATTGTCCGGGATACAGAAAGGGAGGAGTAATGTGTTTTGGGAAAGTGTAAAAATAGCCTTGGATGCACTGGTCTCCAATAAGCTGCGCTCCATCCTTACCATGCTTGGCATTATCATTGGAGTTGGCGCGGTTATTGCCATGGTGTCCATTGGCATGGGAGTAAGAGATAAAATTTCAACTTCGATTGCCAGCTTAGGCAGCAATCTTATCATCGTTATGCCTGGCGCTTCTTCTTCCTCCGGCGTACGGGGGGCAGCCGGCACCAAGACAACCTTGACACTCAAGGACGCGCAGGCAATAGCCCGTGATGTAGACGGCATTGCCGCCATTGCCCCCGCTGTCAGCAGCCAGTATCAAATGGTTGCCGGTAATATGAACTGGACAACCAGCGTCCAGGGGACCACGCCGGAATATATGGAAGTGCGCAATGTAAGTGTTGAAGCCGGCAGTTTTATTACCAACGACGATTTAAATGCCCGCAACCGGGTGGCGGTAATTGGTGCTACTGTTGCCGCCAACCTGTTTGAAAATGTAAATCCGGTAGGGAAAAGCATCCGGATTAATAATGCACCGTTTACGATTATTGGCGTACTGGCAAGCAAAGGCCAGTCAGCCGGGGGGCAGGATCAGGACGATACGGTTATTATTCCGCTGACTACCGCCCAGGAGCGGATGATGGGCATTACCCATGTCCAGTCCATTAGCGTGCAGGCCGCCGACTCTGAGGCTGTAGATCAGGTGCAGGAGGGTATTACCAGCCTGCTGCGAGCCCGGCACGGTATTACCGGTGACCAGGAGAACGACTTTACCGTACGTAATCTGGCCAGTGTCATGGAAACAGCCCAGGAAACCACAGCCACCATTACTATGCTGCTGGGCAGCATTGCCGGCATTTCCCTGCTGGTAGGCGGCATCGGCATTATGAACATTATGCTGGTATCTGTTACCGAACGGACAAGGGAAATTGGTATTCGCAAAGCCCTGGGAGCCAGATATTCCAATATCCTCATGCAGTTTCTGATTGAGGCTGTGGTAATCGGCGTTGTTGGCGGCGCTATCGGTATCGCCGTCGGTATCGGCGCTTCCTATGGCATTTCCTCTGTCGCCGGCTGGAATACCGTCATCACCCCACTGCCGATTATCATTTCCTTTGCTTTCTCTGTAGGCATCGGGCTCTTCTTCGGCCTGTACCCTGCGCGGAAAGCAGCTCTCCTAAACCCCATTGACGCCTTACGCTACGAATAATTTAAAGCCGTCCGGTTACCGGACGGCTTTGCCATACTTGGCTGCAAAGGTTTAATTTTTCATCTGGAAGGTACGACAGTTGGTTTGCTCACTTTGCCGAGCGTTTGAACCGCCGCCATCAACATTCACTTCAATGGCGGAAGCATCACATTGCTCTCCTGATTTCCAGTGTTTACAGCTGGAAACTTTACATTTTACACCAGATAAAGCCATATATATTCACCTCCATTTCTTTTGACAGTCCAAAATTAGTATGGCATGAATATAAAAAAATATGTGAGCAAGCTTTGTCCAGTTTCATCAGGTATCCTTTACTTTCGCTTCATCCGGCGTATCAGATCCTTGGTTTCCTGGTTTACACGATAGGATTCCAGAATTTTCTGCAGGGCTTTATTGTAAGTAAAATTGTCCAGCGTACTCTGCTGTAAATAGGCCATGGTTTTCTCCTGATATTTGACAAAGCAAACAGACAGGGCCCAGGCTACTGCCATTTTGACGTAATACCCCTCATGCCTGGCATTGTCTAAATGGGCTATAACCTGATCAATGTACTTGTCTTCGATATAATAATTCAGCAGCATTACAACGCCAAACCGTAATTCAAACTCTTTGGGCGACACCAGATAGGGTTGTAGAAATTCCCAGACCTGTTCCTGATACTTTTTTGTGATTTTCAAGCTGCTGCAAAAGCTGTCACACACCGCCCAATTGTTGATCTTGGGCACAAAGGCTGCGATATAGCGCAGTGTTGCCGCAATATCTGTTCTGATGTGACCGATTACCAGTGCCTGGAGCATGGTTTCTTCGTAATAGTCATCTTTGGCTGTCAATAAATAGTCCTGCCAATCGCCTTTGGCCTGTTCTTTGGCCAGTTCGCGCAAGCGCGGCAGACGCACACCCAGCACATTATCCGTACCGGGAATCAATTTGCTGTGAAACTGCCGGTATTCCTCATCGGCCAACTCAGTGAGGCGTTCTTTTATCGTTTTTTTCATTACATACTCCTCATAGTTTGATTAAGCTTGCTTTGCTTTATTATAGCTGGTAAGTTAATAGTATTTCTGGCATGACCAGGTGAAATACTGAAAGACATAGGCGAAAGTCTCTGTTACAATAGGAATAATAAGCTATCCATCCTGAACAAATATACAAACTAAAGATGAATGGTGATGAGAATTGATTATAAGTGCCAGCAGGCGCACAGATATTCCGGCCTTTTATGCCGATTGGTTCATTAACCGGCTGCACCAGGGGTTCGTCTATGTTAAAAATCCAAGAAATCCCAGGCGCATCGCCAAGGTTGTCCTGAACCCGGAGGTTGTTGACTGCATTGTGTTCTGGACAAAAAATCCCCGGCCAATGCTGGACCGGCTGAATATCATTGATGCGCTGGGCTACCGGTATTATTTTCAGTTTACCCTGACGCCCTATGACCGGCAGGTAGAAACAGGGCTGCCGGCCAAAGCGGAAATCATGGAAACCTTCCGGCACATAAGCGATAAGATTGGCAGCCACCGCGTAGTCTGGCGCTATGATCCGGTAATAATCAGCAGCGATTTTTCCGTGCAGTATCATTTGGCAGAATTTGACCGGCTGTGCGGTAAGCTGGCCGCTTATACCCAAAAATGCGTTTTCAGCTTTATCGATCTGTACGCGAAAATCCGGGAGCGGCTGAAGCCGTTTGCCGTCTGCGAGATAAACACCCTGCACATGAACCAGCTGGCGCAGGGCTTCGCCCAAATTGCCAAACGGCACAAGCTGACGCTGGCGACCTGTTCTGAGACCATCGACTTTGCCTCCTATGGCATTGCTCATGCTGCCTGTATTGACCAGGGCTTGCTTGAGCATATTCTCGGCTGCTCCTTATGCGCGAAAAAAGACCCCAACCAGCGTCCGGCTTGTCAATGTATTGAAAGCATTGATATTGGCGCTTATAACTGCTGCTCTCACGGCTGCGTTTATTGCTATGCTACGACAAGTGAAAACATGGTATGTCAGGCTATGCGGGGGCATGATCCTCACTCGCCGCTGCTGGACCAGCTTCGCGGAGACGAAATTATAACAGACAGAAGGGCCAACTCGCTTAAAGTCCCGCACATTTCATTGTTTTAGCAGCAGCGGCCAGCGTAAATGACAACAATAACAGGGCTGGGTAGAAACGGGATGTTTCTGCTCAGCCCTGCTATTTTGCCATTTGTGCTAACTTGACGGGCCATATACTTTTTTTAATAATGTCGGTTTGCGCAAATCGGCACAGCCGCAGGTTTGCTTATCGTCCAGCCGGCTGATGACATCCAATAAAACCTGCCCGATCTTATCGGCATCATCATAGAAGATTTGACTTAATTCACTATGGTCCCAATCTTTTACCACACCTTCGCCGTAATTGACAATCGTATACAACCCGGCATAACAAGCGCCGATTTCCCGGGCCAGGTACACTTCCGGGCAGAGACTTTGACCGATAATATCGGCGTGTCCTTTTAACATAGCCACTTCGGCAGGGCTTTCAAAATGCCGCCCATCGGTTACGGCATACACTCCCCGGCGAAAAACCCGGTGCAGGGGCCTGGCTTCGGCGGCTGTAATTAATTCCTGCCGCAGGTGCGGACAAAGGGCCTGCCGCATAATGAGCAGATAATGTCCCTCCAGACCTACATCCTTGCGCATGGATTGATCAATATAATCGGAGGCAATCACCATATCCCGGGGGTCAAGCAAATGATTGACCGTGCCCACGCCGCCTTCTGCCAGTATTTTTTTCACGCCGGCTTCACGAAACAGCCAAAAAATCTGCCGGGAAGCGTCAGCCCGGTTAATTCCCGAGCGCCAGCCGTGCATCCGGCAGGTCAGCACCTGTTTATCACCCTGGCGGAATAAGAGCAAGGGCGGTGTTGGCCCATAGGGGGTGTCAAACACCATTTCCCGTCCCAGTATTTCTACCTCCGGGCGGTTTAGCGCTGCCGGGAAATCCATGGATAAGGTGCCGGAACCGCCGATAATGGCAATACTTGCCCGGGGAATCCTATTTCTGGTATCTTCTTGCAATCCTTTATCCTCACTTTAAAAAGTTTTCAAAATTTCATATTCCGTATTCCGCTGGGCTGGAATTTTACCGGTGGCGCGGATGAGCGCCACCATTTTGTCCACCGACATTTGATAGGCGGTGCCGGCTGCCCGGACGACATTCTCTTCCAGCATAATACTGCCTAAGTCGTCGGCGCCAAAGGCCAGGGTTAACTGGCCGATAGATTGTCCCTGGGTTACCCAGGAGCCTTGCAAATGGGGGATATTGTCAAGGTACAGCCGGGCTACCGCCAATGTCCGCAGGTAATCCCAGGCACTGGCCTTGGTGCCGCCCAGTTCAGTATTGCCTGGTTGAAAGGTCCACATGATAAAGGCCCGGAAACCGCCGGTACGGTCTTGCAGCTCACGAATGACCCGGAAGTGATTGATGCGCTGCCGGTAAGTTTCCTGCATACCTATCACCATGGTGGCCGTTGTGCCCATTCCCAGCTGTTGGGCTGTTTCCATGACCGCCAGCCATTGCTTGACAGAAATTTTTAGGGGACTGACCCGTTGCCGTACAGTGTCATCCAATATTTCCGCGCCGCCGCCAGGCAGGGAATCCAGGCCGGCGGCACGCAGGCGGCTCAGTGTCTCACGGATGGTGATGCCGGCTTGACCGGCCAGATGAACAATTTCCGCCGGGGAAAAGGAATGAATGGTAATGGCAAACTTTGCTTTAATGCCGCGCAGCATATTCTCAAAATAGTCAAGCCGCAGTTCCGGGTGCAATCCGCCTTGCAGCATGATCTGAGTGCCGCCGGCAGCAATAGTGTCGGCAATTTTTTGATGAAGTTCTGCTGTGTCCAATACATACGCGTCAGCGGCGCTGGCCAGCCGGTAGAAGGCGCAGAACTTGCATTGGCTTTTGCAAACATTGGTATAATTAATATTCCGGTCTACAATAAACGTGGTATAGGGCTGGGGATGCTTTCGCTGTCTGATGGTATCGGCGGCCTGTCCCAAGGCCGGCAAATCACCCCGGGTTAACAGTTCCAAGGCTTCTTCATCCTGTAACCGGTGGCCTTGCAGTGTCTGTTCGATAATTGTCTGCCAGCTGTTTACCACAACTATACCTCCAGAAACGTCAGCTGCGGCATTTCGGCAATATGGCCTAATGCTTGCGCCCGACGGTAATATTCCAGCAGTCCCTGCTGATGGTCTGTATCGAAGGAGAATTGCAGTGTGGTGAAATAGGATTGCAGAAAAGCGGCATCAAAGGCTTCCCAGCGGGCGGCATCTCTGGCCACTTGCTCAACATGGGTCAGGCTGTAGGACATGGAATGGGCGAAAGAGCGCTGTACTTCCCGGACAAGCTCCGGATTTTCCTCAGCAAACCCCCGGCGGGCTGCCCAGACGGCGAACACCATCCGGCAGCCGGTCAGTTCCTTCCACTCGCTGCCTAAATCATAGGCATATAACCCCTGCGGCACCTGACAGTGAATTTGGAGTGCTTCATCGCCGATTAACAGGGCGGCATCGGCTTCCAGCAGCATGGAGCCCAAATTAGGCGGACACTCAAAATAAGCAGGTTTCACCCGGTATTTATCTTCAAGAATAATTTTTAACAGTACCTGTGATGTGCGGGACGTATTGGTCAGCGCGATTTTCCGGTTATGCAGTTCCTGGATGGGAAGCTTGCTGACTAAATATATGCTTGTTACCGGACCGTCGCAGCTTACCGACAGATTGGGCAATAAAGTAAGCTCACGCCAGTTCCGGGAATATTCAATGGAGGGAACAGGGGAAATATCCAGCCTGCCTTCCAGCAAATGGCGGCTTAGCTCTCGGGCGGTGTCTTTGGTTAATTCCACATCCCACAGCACGCCGTTTTTTACTAACCCGTAATACAGCGGTAAGCAATTAATAAACTGAATGTGTCCAACCCGGGGGCGCATCAGGCTTCGCTCCCCTCATATACCCGCACTTCGCGATATAAAGTATCCCGTTCAACTGGAATATTGCCTGTTTCGCGAATAAAAGCGATAATCTCCTGCTTGCTGATGCCTATCGCCGTTTTGGCGCCTGCTGCATGCAGAATTTTTTCCTCCACTACCGTTCCGTCTAAATCATCAATGCCAAAGCCCATGGAAATCTGGGCAATGGGGACTGTCAGCATAATCCAAAAGGCTTTGACATGATCAAAATTGTCCAGCATCAGGCGGCTGACAGCCAGCATCTTCAAATCCTCCCAGGCTGTTGTCCGCTTAAGGTCACTAAGCCCGGTGTTTTCCGGATGGAAGGGGAAGGGAATAAAAGCCTGGAAGCCGCCGGTTTCATCCTGCAACTGACGCAAGGTGAGTAAATGGTCAATTCGTTCTTCCGGGGTTTCCACATGCCCGTATAACATGGTAGCATTGCTGCGGATACCCAGCTGATGCGCCGTACGTGCCACTTCCAGCCATTCGGCGGCAGTAGCCTTATCCGGGCAGAGGATGTGCCGCACCCGGTCATTTAATATTTCCGCACCGCCCCCCGGCATGGAGTTTAAGCCGGCTTCCTTGAGAACGGTAAGCACTTCCCGGACAGACAGTTTGGCAATTTTGGCAAAATGGGCAATTTCCACCGCGGTAAAGGCTTTTATATGCAAAGCGGGAAACTCCCGGTGAATAACGCGGATAATATCGGCGTAATAGGCAAACGGCTTGTCCGGATGCAACCCGCTGACAATATGCAGTTCGGTCATTTCCGGAGCATCGGCGACTGCCTGGCGGGCAATGGCCAGAGCCTGTTCCGGCTCCATTACATAGGCCTGTGACGCATCGGCATCACAGCCAAAGGCGCATAGCTTGCAGCGGGCCTTGCAGACATTGGTGAGATTAATGTGCCTGTTGACATTAAAATATACCTTATTGCCGGATTTGCGCTGTTTTACCAAACGAGCCAGCGCGCCGATCCGCAGTAACTCATTGCTGTTTAACAGCAATAAGCCGTCGTCGCGCGTCAGCCGTTCTCCACCGGCCAGCTTCTGTTCAATGGATAGCAATTGATCTTCCAAGTAGCTCATCTCCTGATTCTGCTTCAGGTACAATATCCTGACAAATTTCCGAATTTTGAAAAATACCTATACCTCTTCTGTGATGGAGTGGCGGATTCCTGCCATTACAGAATTTTTTCTAAGTTGCAGCAAACTGCAGGTGCCGGCTGGCAAGGCGGCGCTTACTTATTTTTCTGCTGGCGGCAAAATCCCACAGTTCCCGACTGTTGGGATTTTGTCGTTATTTGGGGCAACTAATATTTTCTTAATAGATTATCAAACAAATAGTAAACACGCGAATGCGAAACTATTCATGGAGTATATCTCTCTACAATAAGGAGGAATAGCAACATGAGTATTAATTCTGTTTCCGGTTCAACAGCCTATTGGGCAGCCCCTACCTCAACTTCCACCAGCTCAACCGATAATTCCACCTTTGGCGATTTCCAGTCATTCCTGCAGCTGCTGGCAACCGAATTGCAGTACCAGGACCCGGAAGACCCTGTTGACAGCACGGAATATGTGTCACAAATGGCTCAGTTTACTTCATTAAATCAATTGCAGACCATTTCTAACAGTGTGGACGCCGCTCAGGCATATGATCTGATTGGCAAAACCGTCACTTATACGGCGCTCAATGCTTCCGGCAATACTGTCAGCACTACCGGCAAGGTGGACTCGGTAACTATCAGCGGCGGGACGCCGTATTTGAATATCGGCGGCACGAAGGTTGCGATTAGCGCGGTTACCGAAGTCGCAGCCGGCGGCAGCACCGACAGCACGGCCGAGGTGTAAGACCTGTTTTCACAGGTATGAAAAAGTCAGCTGGACTCTGGGAAGAGGGGCTGGCGCCTATTTCTGAACGACTGAGGAAATAGCAATTTAGGAGGAAAACCTGCAATGATGACTTCTATTTATTCCGGTGTCTCCGGCCTTAAAGCCCAACAAACCAAGCTAAATGTAATCGGTAATAATATTGCCAATGTCAATACCGCCGGCTACAAAGCGCAAACCGTGAGTTTTGCCGATCTGTTAAGTCAGACACTCAGTGGCGCCACAGCGGCTAATACGACAACCAGCCAAGGCGGTACCAATGCCAAACAGGTTGGTACCGGGGTGGGTGTGGCGGCTACCACCACGATCACTACTGTCGGCAGCACCCAGTCCACAGGTAATGCCAATGATGTATCCATCAGTGGTAACGGTTACTTTATTGTGCAGGGGGGCGGCAGCAGCAACTATCAGTTTACCAGGGCGGGCAACTTTGGCGTGGATGCTGCCGGCAACTTAACGGTAAACGGTTATAATATCTGCGGCTGGTCGGATTTTACCATCGCGGCCGACGGCTCCTATGTGTTTAATACCGACAAAGCGGTATCACCTTTGAATCTATTTTCTAACGGCAAGCAGGTACTGGCCGCCTCGGCCACGACAAAATCGACCTTAACCGGTGCTATCGATGCCTCGGCCGAAGCCCAGGGAGTGACTCCTGCGACGGCGGCAACACTGGGCAGTGCGGACAATGCGACGGCTAACGCCACCGGTTTTACCTCAGTCAGTGATGATTTGAGTTCCCTGGCAGGAACGACAATTACCGTTAACGGTACTGCCGTTACGATTAATAGTGGTGATACCATTCAGACGGTTCTTGACAGCCTGAATGCCATTAGCGGTGTAACGGCAAGCTTTGCCACCGGCGACGGCACAAACGGCTACATCCAGTTAAGCACAAGTGCTGCCGGCAGTACGGCTGCACTCACGGTGAGCGGTGATAATTCAGTATTAACAGGCCTGCTGGGCGCAACCACCGGCGCCGATACCACACTTACCGCCACCGGCACTGATGCCGTTAATCCTACCGGTCTGATTGATACCTCTAATCTGGAGGCAGACGGAACCACAACCCTGACGGTGTATGATTCGCTGGGCAACGCTTACAATGTTCAGGTAAGTTTATATAAAAGCTATGTTGACAGTTCTGATCCTGACAATCCGGTAACTTACTGGCAGTGGGAGGCTGATACCGCGGACAGCAATTTGTCTGTTAACGGCAGCGGTTTGCTGGCTTTTGATAAAAACGGCAAGATCATCACAACCAACGATGCCTATGATGCTACGCCGTCCATTACGCTGACCCCAACCAACTCCAATGCCAGTGCGGCTGCTTTTTCGGTTGCGCTGGATATGACCCAGGTGAGCACATCTGCCAATACTGCCAGCCTGACCAATACTTCGGACGGCTACCCGGCCGGGACGCTTGACGATTTCAGCATCGGCTCAGACGGGGTAATCACCGGAGTTTACAGTAACGGTTATACCCAGCCGCTGGGGATTATTGCCCTGGCCAACTTCACCAATCCGGCAGGTCTCTTAAAAATCGGCGATAACCTGTACACCACTACCGTAAACTCAGGCGCATTCACCGGCGGTGTTATCGCCGGCAGCTCGGGTACCGGCAGTTTGAGCGCCGGTACGCTGGAAATGTCCAATGTGGATTTGTCCGAACAATTTGCTGAAATGATGATTACCCAACGTGCCTATCAGGCCAACAGTAAGATTATTTCTGCGTCTGACGAATGCCTCCAGGCCGTCATTAATATGGTGCGATAATTTGCCTTAGTTAGGAGAGAATGCGATTATGGGCTCAACTTTCGGCGGCTACAGTATAGCGTATTCCGGGATGTATGCCAATCAAAGCGCCTTGACGGTGACAAGCCAGAATTTGTCCAATGTCAATACCAGCGGCTATTCCCGCCAGCAAATCAACAGTGCAGAAAAGATAGTTCCCATCTCCAGCCAGACATCAATAGGGGCGGGAGTTGCTGTTGTCGAAGTTTGCCGGGCGCGTAATCAATTGCTGGACAGCACCTATCATGACAAAAATGCCTCAGCCTCCTATTGGAGCACCAAAAGCGGCATGCTTACTTATGCGCAGGAAATTCTTGACGAGTTTTCGGCAACTGACGGCTCAGGCAGCGATGGTTTGCAGCAAACCATTCAGAACTTTTTCGACAGCTGGGAAGAATTAGCGGGAGATGCCGGCAATATCGCCAATCGTCAGGCGGTGGTCGAGTACGCCGCTACCTTGCTGGATACGCTGAGTTCCATTGATGAGCAACTGGCTGCGCTGCAACAGGATGCCTGCAATTCGGCTGCAGATATTGTGGACGATATCAATAGTATTGCCAACCAGGTGGCGGCACTCAACCTGCAAATTGTCAGGGCCGAAGCCGCCGATGCCGAGGCCAGTGATTTGCGGGACCAGCGGGATTATTTATTGGATCAATTATCCGATTATGTAAATTTTAGCACACAAGAACAGGCCAATGGCTCGGTTACTGTCTTTATTGGCGGCGTGGCTTTGGTAAGCCTTAATAAAAGCTATGAACTGAGTCTGGCGGGAGACGGATCGACGGCCGACCCGCTCGTAGTGCGCTGGGCAGACACGGGCACCAGAGCCAGTATTACCAACGGTACTTTAAAGGCTTGTCTGGAAGATGCCGATCAAACAGGGATTGGGGCGATTGACCCGGAGTTGATCCTGGATACGGATCAGGACGGCAAGGTTTATACTTATACGGCCAGCGCTACCAGTTCTCTTAGTAATCTGCGGCAGGGCTTGAATACTCTCATCACCACCCTGGCGGTTAAACTCAACTCCCTGCACAGTGCCGGCACAGGCTTAGATGGCAGTACCGGCACCGATTTCTTTGTCGCTATTGATTCGAGTCAGCCTTTAAGCAGCACCAACATCCAGGTAAATCCCGCTATTGTCAGCGATCTTAACAAGCTGGCGGCCGGCGCCAGCGGGGCTGCGGGTGATAACACGGTGGCGGCGGCCATCTGTGACTTAAGCAGTGCCGGCATCTATACCTTTGACGGTTTGTCCCAGGACGGCACTGCTTTTTATCAATCACTAATTTCCTGGTTGTCGACAGCAGGCAGTGATGCTTCGGATTACTACGATACCCAGTCAGCTTTGGCTACACAGGTTGATAATCAGCGGCAGTCCATTTCAACGGTATCCTTGGACGAAGAAATGTCAAATATGATTACCTTTCAAAATGCTTACGCCGCATCAGCCCGGGTTTTGAGCGTGATGGACGGTCTGCTTGCCGATCTAATTGCTGAACTAGGTTAAACCTTAGCCGCTTATTTTAAAAAAAAGGGGGGATTAGATGAATTCGACATGGACCGGGCTTAGCATTTCTTCCCGCGGACTATATGCCAGCAGCGCCGCTTTGCTGGTGACAAGCAATAACATCAGTAATGTGAATACCGAAGGATATTCACGTCAGGAGGTAAAACAGGTAGCGGTTACACCTGCCGCTATCTATAACGGTAAGTATATTATCGGTGCCGGCGCGGAAGTGGAAGCCGTTATGCGTGTCCGGAGTTTCCGGCTGGATCAGAAATACTGGCAGAATAACAGCAGTCTGGGTGAGATCCAAGCCAAAGCCGACCGGTTGACAGAGGTGGAGACAGCTTTTGGCGAAACCGAGGATATCAGTGCTTTTACCACGGCCATTAACAATTTTTCTTCTGCCTTAGAAGATTTATCCACCGATCCCAGCGGTTCTTCCAGCAGAGTAGCTTTGCAGCAAGCAGGCGTGGAGCTCTGTGAGTATCTCAATAGTACGTCCGCGACTTTAACTCAGCTGCGGGAAGATAGCAATAGTGAAGTGAAGATCACGGTTGAACAGATTAATTCTTATGCCAAGCAGATTGCCGCCCTGAATGAACAAATCCGGGTGTCTGCCGCCGGTGGTGCTTCAGCCAACGACCTGGAGGATCAGCGTACCCTGCTGATTGACAAGCTTTCCGGACTGGTTGATGTGAATGTAACACAAACAGCCGTGGGTAAGCTGGCTGACGGCAGTGATGATATGGTGCTGTCCATCACTGTCAATGGCGAAACGCTGGTCAATAATGGTATGGCGCGAAATCTGGAATGCTATGAAATTACCGATGGCAGCAATCAGGACGGCATGTACGGCATCCGCTGGCAGGACACCGGCACTTCCTTTACCCCGGACAGCGGCGAGCTGAAGGCGTATCTTGACCTGCGGGACGGTACCGGCGAGGGTTCGGCCTATAAGGGTATCCCGTATTATATCAATCAACTGAATCAATTTGCTCAGACACTGGCTAAGGCCTTTAACGAAGGTATTTTTGCCGACGGCACTTCCTATTATTCCGGTCATGCCGGCGGGGTGGGGCTGGATGGCTCGACAGGTACCCGCTTCTTTTCCTATGATGGTCTGTCAACTGCCGACCTGTTGGCCGGCGGTACCGATACAACCGGCATTTATGCCAATATCACGGCCGCCAATATTTCGCTGTCGGCCGAGGTGCTGGCCGATGTCGATACCATTGCCGCCGCTTCTGCTGCCGGCGGTGCGGAAAATAGCGAAAACCTCAGGGATTTGATTGATTTGCTGGCAGACAGCAAAATGTTCAACACCGGCACACCGTTGGAATTTATGAACTCAATTATTGCCACCGTGGGTACCGGTAGTGAATATATGCAGACAATGGCCAGCAAGCAAAGCTCGCTTGTCAACACTATTGATACACGCCGCGCGTCAATATCCGGCGTTTCTACCAATGAAGAAACCGCTAATCTGACAAAATATCAGGAAGCCTATAATGCATCGGCGATCATGGTATCCACCTGGAGTGAAATCTATGCCACAACCATTAATATGGTCTCATCTGACTAGGCAGGAGGGATAGTATGCGTGTTACCAACAATATGATGGTGGCCAACACTGTCTGGAATATCAATAAGAACATGGAGCGGCTGAATAAAGCCTCGCAGGTATCGTCAACGCAATCTAAGATTCAACTGCCGTCCGATGATCCCATTATTGCTACGCGGGCTATCAAATACCGCAGCTATGTTGCTAATGTTGAGCAATACCAGAAAAACGTCGAGAGTGCCGTATCCTGGCAGGAGGTAACTAACTCCGCGCTGGATGGTCTGACAGATGTGGTACAGCGGTTGCAG
This sequence comes from Sporomusa sphaeroides DSM 2875, assembly GCF_001941975.2. NCBI lineage: Bacteria > Bacillati > Bacillota > Negativicutes > Selenomonadales > Sporomusaceae > Sporomusa > Sporomusa sphaeroides. The sequence goes on from NZ_CP146991.1 coordinate 644,869, forward strand.
GAGTTGGTTACCCAGGCCTCCAGCGATGTATTAAACGACAGTAATTTGGCAGATATCAAGAGTGAAGTGCTGCAATTGCAGCAAACAGCCATAGACTATCTCAATACCTCGTACGCCGGGCGTTATGTATTTGCCGGTTATGACACCGATGAGCCCCCGTACTCGCTGGAAACGGTTACTATCGGCAGTACTGAGGTCAGTATGGTAAATTTCAAAGGAAATACGCTTACTGCCACGGTCGACGCTTCAGTGGATGATGCCGATATTACCGATTATTACACTAATAATGCAGCCTATACAGATACCGGCAGCGATCAGAAAATCTTTTATAATGTAGGGTTTGGTACAAGTCTGGCAGTGAATGTGGAGGGGCAGGATGTAACAGGCAGCGGTGCCGGCAATTTGTTTGACACCATCAGTAAAATTCTAATCGGTTTGGATGGCGGTGACAGCTATAAAACCGCTGCGACCGATCCGGCGACAGGTGCTGTTACCATCGCAACCACCGGATTTGCCATGGATGATTTTCTTACCGATTTATCAGGGAATTTGAATACCATCCTCACGGCACAAACTGATTTGGGAGCCAGGATGAAGTATGCCGAAATGGCACAGTCGCGCCTTGCTTCCAATTTGGAAACCTACACTGCACTGATGAGCAATAACGAGGATGCCGATATCGCGCTGGCTTCAACCGATCTGACTACCGCCCAGTCGGTGTATAATGCGTCGCTGTCGGTCGGCTCCATTGTCATGAGTAAATCGCTGGTGGATTTTCTGAGATAATCTAAAGAAATAGAGGAGGTGGTATAGATGGCAAGTTCAAGCGGCAGCGTCACGGCTACCACTGTCAATGGCACGAGCCGGATTACCGGTTTGTCCTCAGGTATTGATGTTGACTCCATTGTGGAGCAGCTGATGGCAGCCAATAAAAGCAAATTGAACCGGCTGAAGCAAAAGGAGCAGCTGGCCACATGGCGGCAAGAGTCTTACCGGGAGATTATCAGCAATATTCAACAGTTTCAGAGTAAGTATTTTGATCTTACCTCTTCCAGCAGTATTATCAGCAAAAAAACTTTCCAGGCTTTTGCTGTTACCAGCAGCAGTGCGGCGGTTACTGCATCCTCTACCGGCAGCGCCGCTGCCGGCACACACAGCGTATCTGTCAGTCAACTGGCCACCGCGGCCAGTATGACAACAAGCGGCAGGTTCTCCGGCGATATTACGGGAACGTCGGCTGCCGATTATACGGCAGCCGCAGGCAAAAGCTTTGCGATTACTCTTGACGGTACCAAATATACTGTTACTTTGGACTCAGATAGTACTGATATTGCCGATGTGCAGGCGGCCGTTGATGCTGCTGTCGGGACAGGCAAGGTAACTGTTACGGAAGATGGCGGCTATCTGACAATGGCGGCAGTTGAGGGCAGCGGTGTGCAGAAGCTTACGCTCAGCGCGCCGGCGACCGGCGCAAGTGCTTTAGGTTCACTGGGACTTACGGCCGGGCAATCTAACCGGATCAGTACTGCTTTGACGCTGGCAGAATTGGCAGAAAGTATGGCCACGGCATTTACGTTTGATGATGATCAGGTAGAATTTTCCATCAATGGTGTCAGCTTTTCTTTTGACAAAGATACCACGCTTTCCAGTATGATCAGCACCATCAATCAAAGTGATGCCGGTGTCACCATGGCCTATAATGAGCTTACCGATCAATTGACCCTGACAGCCAACTCGACAGGTGCAGGCAATATGCTAAACGTGTCTGAGAACGGCAGCACCTTCCTGGCGGCGGCACTGGGCACAACGACGGCAGGGACTGACGCCAGGCTGACCATTGACGGTGTCAGTCTGACCCGCAGTTCCAATACCGTGACGGTTGAGGGTGTTACCTATACGCTAAATCAGGTTACCAGTGGTTCCGATACTGCCACAGTCACCTTAACGCAGGATGTTGACGCCATTTACAACAATATTTCCAGCTTTGTTACCGCCTATAATGAGTTAATTGCCACAATTAATACTGCGCTGTCTGAGAAATATGATTCCGATTATCCGCCGCTGACAGAAGACCAGGAAGCCGAAATGTCGGAAAGCGAGATTGAGAAATGGAATACCAAGGCTAAAACCGGGCTGCTGGCCAGTGATTCCACCTTAAAATCCATGCTGACAAGCATCCGTTCGGCACTCATGAGTTCGGTAGCTGATTTGAATCTAAGCCGCATTGGCATTACTACCGGCACTTATGACGAACAGGGAAAGCTGTATATTAACGAAGATACGCTGAAAGAGGCCATCCAAAGCGAGCCGGAGGCTATTGCCAATCTGTTTGCCCAGTCATCCACCACACATTCCGGCACAAGTACCGTCCGCTCACTCAATGCCGGTCAGCGGTCGGTGCGGTATAGTGAAGAGGGGCTTGGCTACCGGATTTATGATATCTTGTCAGACTATGTTTCCACCCTGCGGGATAGCTCCGGTAACAAAGGCAAGCTGCTGGAAAAGGCCGGGATTGAAAATGATACCACCGAGAGTGACAACAGCCTGAGCGATCAGCTGACAGAACTGAAAAAACGAATTGAAAAAGAAGAGGATCGCCTCGAAGCGTTGTCAGAACGTCTTTATTCCCAATACACAAGCCTGGAGACCTATATTAGCACCATGAATTCCCAGTTGTCGGCACTGGCATCCTATGTGTCGGATTCCTAAGGAGTTGGACAAAGTGAAGTCATTAGACGCTGAGCGGCATTTGGCCCGGAAGTTGGAACTTCTGGGCCAAATGACTGCCAATACAGAAAAGCTGCAGCGTTTTATCCCCAAACGCAATATGCTGGGACTGAAGCGGGTGCTGCAGGAAATGGGCAGGCTGATTGAGGAACTGTCGGCCATCAATATCCTGCTGGCAAGCCAGGTCAATGGCTGGCAGCAGCCTGCCGGATTCCAGGCTGTTGCCAAAGACCTGGCGTTACAGCAAACCGCCCTGGTAACTGCCTATCGGCAGACCTTGCAGGCTGCGGCCGCCGAACAGCAGCAGATTGCCGGTGAATTGCGCGAACTCCGGGCAGCGCAGCGCCTGCAAACCGGCTATACCGGCTCCTGGGCGCCGCATCCGGGGGGACGGCTAAGCGTCAAGGGCTGAAGCAATAATAACCCCCTCCCGGTGAAGGAGGGGGTTATTATTGCTTATTAGCCTTGCAGCAGCGTCAGTACCTGCTGGGGCTGGGCATTGGCTTTGGCCAGCATGGCGGTTGCCGCCTGGTTGAGAACACTTAATTTAGTGTAATTGGCCATTTCTGAGGCCATATCAACATCACGGATGCGGGATTCGGCTGCAGTCAGGTTTTCGCTGGAAGTAGTCAGGTTATTAATAGTATGCTCCAGACGGTTCTGAATGGCGCCAAGCTTGGAGCGCATGGAGGAAACCGTTCCCGTGGCGGTGTCAATAACACTGATGGCAATATCGGCCGCCTTCTGTGAGCTTACATCAAGGCCGTTCACACCGAGGGATTGCGCGTTCATGTTGTCAATGGAGATGTTGATGCTTTGGCCGGTATTGGCCCCGATAAGGACCGTGGCGGTGCCTTCAACACTGTCGTCTTTGGCTGACTGTGTCTGGGTAAAAGCCGAGAGGGCGTTGGTGGCTTTGGTATTGACGGTGACATTGCCCTCCGTATCGGTAGAACTGACGGTAATGGTGAGGCCGTAAACGGCAGCTGCCGTGCCGTCGGCTGAGGCTGTTGCCAGCAGATTTCCGTCCGTATCGACAGATAAGCCAAAATCAGCGCCGGCAAGAGCGGCCAGGTCGGTGGTGGCTGTTACCGTAACGTCGGTTGATACCAATTCACCATTTTTCATATAACTGACAGTAACGGTATCGTCTTCTTTGATTCCGAGCGAGTTGCCTGCCGTATCGGTCAGGTCGGTGAGCACCGACGATGTGGCGCTAAGGGCGGAACCGCCATCGGTGATGGCCGCATTCGACTGAATGTTGGCTCTGGCAGCAATTTTGGTGCTCATAGAACCGTCAAGCAGCTTTTTGGTGTTAAATTCGGTAGTGCTGGCAATCCGGTTGATTTCCGTTACCAGGGCATTCATCTCGTCCTGAATATTGGTGCGGTCATCATCGGTGTTGGTGTCGCTGGCCGACTGGACGGCAAGCTCCCGCATGCGCTGCAGAATATCGGTGGTTTCGTTGAGCGCGCCTTCGGCGGTTTGCACCATGGAAATGCTGTCCTGGGCATTGGCACTGGCCTGGTCAAGACCGCGGATCTGGCCGCGCATTTTTTCGGAGATGGCCAGGCCGGCCGCATCGTCGGCCGCGCTGTTAATCCGGTAACCGGAAGACAGCTTCTCCAGCGAATTATTCATCAGCGTGTTGTTGGTATTGAGTTTGTTAAAAGTATTCAAAGCTGACAGATTGTGATTAATAACCATTCCCATTTGTTATTCCTCCTTGATTTTGAAAAAGTAAGCTTCCGTGCCGACAGAGCACTATAATGGAACAAAAATCAGCTGTTGGTTTGGGCTACCCTCCTTTTGGATTTTCTACTATAAAATTCGGGCGGCAATATTATGAATTTGTTCAGAAAACTATTAAGAAAATATTTTAGTATAAAAGATTTGTGCAACAGGAGAAAAAAATAGACCCACCGGCCTTGAAAGGCCAATGGGTCTACATGAATATATTAATTTGAAGCATGTAATTTCTTGGGTGTTTGGTGCAAATAATAGCCTACGCCCCATACTGTCTTCAGGTTGGAAAGGTTCAGCTTTTTGCGCAGGTAGTGAATATAGAGGTTAACGGTGGTAAACTCGGCTTCGGAAAAATAGCCCCACACCTTTTGGATGATTTGCTCTTTGGTGACGACCTGGCCGTAGTTGCGGATAAGGAGCTCCAGCAGTTGTGACTCCTTTAAGGTCAGCTGAATGACTTCATTGCCTTTGGTTACCTGGCAGCGCAGCGGATTTAATACAAAATCGCCGGCGTCCAGGAGATCTTCTGACAGCTCTTTGGTGCGCCGGCGGGTTAAGGCTTTGAGCCTTGCCACCAATTCGACAGAGAAGAAGGGTTTGATGAGATAGTCGTCCGCACCGGCATCCAAACCCTCGGCCCGGTCCTCGGGAGAGTCCTTGGCCGTTAAAAACAGGACAGGGGTCTCATGGCCGAGACTGCGAAACTCCTTGAGTAAAGAAATACCGTCTTGGCAAGGCAGCATGCGGTCCAGCACAATAATGTCATAGGTACCGGTGCAGGCCATTTCCATGCCTGTTTGGCCGTCAAGAGCGGCATCAACGACAAAACCATTTCGCCGCAGCAGATGGGAGAGGGAATCGGCCAGCTTGACTTCGTCTTCTACCAGTAATAATTTCATGGAACGACATCCTTTGGCGTCACAACCTTGTGGAAAATTTACCGTCCTTGGTTTTTGTTTGCTATAGATATTCTCGCAGAAAAATGTTAAAAATATATTTAGTTTATACAATTATTAGAAAAAAGTTAGCTGGATAAAATGCTGTACGGATTCTAGCGGTCAGGGTGAGCAGGCAGCCGGACAGTAAAGGTGGTTCCTTCTCCCGGTGTGCTGGTTACAGCAATCGTCCCGCCATGGTTTTCGATGATCCATCTGGCGATAGACAGCCCTAACCCGGAGCCGCCTTTATTGCGTGATTTATCTACCTGGTAGAACCGGTCGAAAATTTTCTCCCAATGCTCAGGCGCAATGCCTTCACCTGAATCGGTAATGGTGAGAACGGCTTTTCCTTCCGACTGAGACAAAGCTGCCAGGAGCTTACCGCCAGGGGGAGTGTGACGCAGGCCATTGTCCAATAAGATGGCAATGACCTGTTTGATGCGGGCTTCGTCACCCACAATCACAGGTGCGGCAAGGGAGCTTACATCAAGGAATATTTTCTTGCGGATAGCAACTGCCTCAAACGGAGCGGCTGCCTGCAAGAGAGTCATACTGAGAGCAAAGGGTTCTTTATGCAAGGGTTGTTGTGCCGAATCGGCCCGGGCCAGGAACAACAACGAATTAATCAGGTTCATCATACAGATGGATTCTTCCTGGATGTTATCCAGCCATTTGCTTTGACTGGCCACCGTTTCATCAGGACTTTCCCGGACAATCTCCAGGTTGGTTTGAATGACAGTCAGGGGTGTCCGCAGTTCATGAGAGGCATCGGAGAGAAAATCATTCTGCTGCTGCCAGGCTTGTTTTATCGGTGTCATGGCCCGGTTGGCCATATAAAAGCTGGCGCCAAACGAAAGAATCGCGCAGACTGCACCGACAGCCAGCAACGCGGTCAGGACCGTTCGCAGCATGCCGGTTTCCTGAGCCAGGTCATGAAACAGAATGATTTGTCCCGGCTGATGGAGCAGTGGCGCTTGCAGATAAAAATAATCGGTTTGTGCTATGGTAATGGTACCCTGGGGTGAGGCTGTCTGCAGAACCTGGTCGGTTAGCACCTTCAATTGTTCTGCGTCATGAGGCTGGCCGGAAGACTGGAAAATAACCTCACCGGTTGCAGTGGTTTTCACAAAGAAGAAATTAGGCCCGGGGGGCATACCCGGCGGAGGGGCAGGCCGGCTGCCTGGCGGCGTACTTTGCGGCTCCCCGGCGGGGCTTCTGCCGGGTGAGATGCCTGGCGGCAGGCGACGCAGCGGCAGGTCGGTTATGATATCTGCCTGAATGTCTGCCATGATTTTATTTGCTATTGACTCAATACGATTGCTGATGTTGATGTTCGCGAAGCCATATGTGCTGACAATGAGCAGCAGGAACAGGACCAGGATGATGGAAACATTGATCAAGGTAAGTTTAAGGCGCAGTTTTTGAAACATGCTGGGTTCTCCTTAGATGAACTTCGGCTTTGAAAGTGGTGGCACTTGGTAGATTATACTACATTTTGAGAAGCTTTTCCTGCTTGGGATAGTGGCTGTGTTCTGTGCCCTGCTATCATAACGGGAAAGCGGAAGCCGCGCGTTCAGTTGGTTGTGGGAGGAATTTGCCGTCGATAAGCGTATTAGTTACATATACATAGTAAATAGCAATTAGGAGTGTAGGCAGATGATATTAGGTTATATCAAAAACGCGGATAAAGAAGCCGGGTTGAATATGCCCTTGCTGCAAAAGGGGCTGCAGTATTTAAGAGATACCGATTTTTCAACAATTGCTTTGGGGAAACATGTTATTGATGGCGATGCCCTGTACGCCATTGTTGCGGAGTATGTACCTGACGTAAAAGAGAATTGTAAAGCCGAAACCCATAGTAAATATATCGACATTCAATATATCGTTTCCGGCGAAGAAATCATGGGTTTTGGCGACATCGCCAGCGGAACAGCGGAGCCGGAAGGGTATCTGGCGGAAAGAGACGCTACCTTTTATTCGGCGGTAAAAGACGAAATAGCGATAAAAGTTTCCAGCGGCATGTTTGCCGTATTCTTTCCATGGGATATCCATCGCCCTTCCTGTGTAAGCAAACCTGGCCTTACTGTCCGGAAAGTGGTAGTGAAAATTAAAGCAGATCAATATCTTAAATAAGCAAAAAAATATTGATAAGATTCAGCCACCGGCCAATTTTATAAGCATGGGCAGCAACTGCCGCTAATATGATAGTAATAACAAATGCCGAAGGGGGCAGTGCTGATGCCTTTTTTTTGTTGGAATGCCAAAAGGGCTAAAAACTGCTTTGGTATCATTATTGCAACCTTGTTTATCATGTTTGGCGGGATTTGGTTGTTCGAATATATGGATGCTGCCGCTCTGAATTACTCGGTCAGTACACCGGCCAAAGCACCGGAAGGTGAGATGCGCTTGGTAATACGGATCTATGACCGCGTGCTTGAACTGTATGATAATGATAAGCTGTTCAAACGCTACCGGGTTGCTGTCGGTAAACAAGCGACACCTACGCCGGTTGGAGAATGGAACATCGTGTACAAAGGCTGGAGCCCCAGTGAAATCATGGGGACCCGCTGGATGGGACTGGATATTTCGTGGGGAAGCTACGGTATCCACGGCACAAGTGCGCCCTGGTCAATCGGCAGTTTTGCCAGCCATGGCTGCATTCGCATGCGCAATGCCGATTCGGAGGAATTGTATGGCTGGGTGCCTATCGGTACGCCGGTTGACATTATTGGTCCCAAGCCTAAAATCGCAAGGGTGCTGCGGCGGGGGACCGCCGGTCCGGATGTTGTTGTCTTACAGCTTAAGCTGGTGGCCCTGGGCTATTACCAGGAGCGGGCCAAAGGCGTATTCGGCAAAGATACCGAAGCTGCTCTCAGGGCCTTTCAGCGGGATAACCGGCTGCCGGAAACCGGCATTACTGATGAAAAAACCATGAATTTGCTTAAACTATGAAGCAGAAACGCTCCTGCGGCATTTGCCGCCAGGAGCGTGCCTGGTAATGATTCGGGAACTGAAAAGTTGCAGAGAGCGGCTGTTTGCCTTACGATAAGCGCATAGCCTTTTCGATACGTTCCAGACCTTCTGCGATCGTATCACAGGAGGTTGCATAAGAGAAGCGGAGATATTCCTGCGTTTCGCCGCTGTTGCGCTTGCCAAACGCCGAGCGTGGCAGTACCGCGACATTGGCGTTATAGAGCAGGTGCTGCTGCAGGGCTTTGCCGTCAGGCAGCCCCAATCGCCTGCATGCCTCCGTTATGTTAGGGAAGACATAGAAGGCGCCGTTGGGAATTTTACAGGAGAACCCGGGAATACTGTTCAGACCGGCGGCAATTAAATCGCGCCTGGCCTTGAACTCGTCAACCATGCCGTCAACAAAGTCCTGCGGACCGGTCAAAGCTTCAATACCGCCCAACTGCACGAAGGTATTAGTGCAGGATTCGCAGTTGGTAATCAAGCGGGCAATATGGACAGCCAGTTCTTTGTTCATAACGCCATAACCCAGCCGCCAACCGGTCATGGCGTAGGTTTTGGAAAAGCCGTCAAGAATGATGGTTCTTTCCTGCATGCCAGGCAGTGAACTTATGCTGCCAAAGGTTCCGCCATAGGTAATCCGGCTATAGATTTCATCAGACAATACCCATAAGTCATGGCGGCGAGCCAGGTCGGCAATATGCGCTAAATCCTTGGCCGTAAGCATGCCACCGGTAGGGTTATGCGGACTGTTTAAAATAATCAGCTTGGTTTTGGGGGTGATCAGCTTTTCTAATTCGGCAGTATCGATACTAAAATCCTTTTCCTCGAGAATGGGGACCGGAACAGGTATGCCGCCGGTAAACCGGATAACCGATTCGTAAATGGGAAAGCCAGGGTTGGGATAGATAACCTCATCACCCGGGTCCACCAGTGCATGCAGGACATAGTAGATAATCGGCTTGCCGCCGGGGGTCACCACCACTTCATCATGGTTTACACATAGGCTGCGGGTTTTGGCAATATAGCCGGCAATGGCTTCTCTAAGCGGTAAGATACCGGCTGAAGGACTGTAATGGGTAAAATTATCTTGAATGGCCGTAATGCCTGCTTGTTTGATATGTTCCGGAGTATCAAAGTCAGGTTCACCGATGGCGAAGCTAATAATATCGCGGCCTGCCGTTTTTAAACGGTTAACTTCATTGAGTACTTCAAAAGCATTTTCGGTGCCAAGCTGAGTTAGACGATGCGCTAGTTTCATATTTGTAGTTACCCCTTCTAAACTTGATGTAAATAATATTCGCGAGGTTATATTAAATTCCTCCAGGACCAGTCTATTTCTGATTTATTTTAGTTCGCCGGGAAGAAACTATTGCTTTACAGATGTAGCAATTTTATTTAAAAACGATTCTGCTGCCGGCACGAATGTTTCCGGGAGACAAAACCGGTACATTCCCGGGAAGCAGGAATTGCCGGAATATTTATTGAATAATACAATTATATGAATTTTTTTATTAAACTATATTTTGCGTTTGACGTAAGATATCAATAAGGAGTAGAGTCACATGTCAAGAGAAATTTTCATCACAGAGGCCGATAAACAGAAGCTGGATAAACTTATTAATACCGAAAGGGAATTTGGTATTGGCGGTAAGGAATATCTTATCCATCTGCAGCAGGAGCTTAACCGTGCCTGTGTAGTGCTGCCGCAAGAAATTCCCGGTAATGTAATTACTATGAATTCTAAGGTTTTACTGAAAAATTTGGATACCGAGGAAGAAATGACATATGTATTGGTTTATCCGGCCGATGCCGATCTGGAGGAAGACAAGATTTCTGTTTTGGCTCCTATTGGTACGGCTATCTTAGGGTATCGCGAAAACGACATCCTGGATTGGCAGGTTCCGGGCGGAATAGTGCGGTTGAAAGTAGAAAAGCTTCTTTATCAACCTGAGGCTGCAGGAAATTTTGAATTATAGGCAACGCGGAGCACGAAATGGTAATTGACAACAGAGCGCAAGTACAATACAATAATAAATGGGAATGATTATCAATGACGCCAGCTTTGTAGGTCTGGCGTTTTTTAAAAGAGCATAAATGATAATTATTCTCAATCATTACAAAGGTGATGGCAGTGAGAATTACGACAAAACTGCAAATTTTGATGATGCTAGGGGCAGTTCTGCCTGTTTCCGTCATTATAATGATCGACCAAGTGGCAATCGGGGCAGGTATCGCGCTATTGGTGGGACTGCTGGGGCCCTATGTGGCGGAAGAGTGGCTGGTAACCAGAGATCTGCAGGCCATCCGGCGTTTTTGCCAACATGTCAAAGACGGAAAATATTTGGTTCCGATCGCTTTGCCTAACGAATTGCCGGCAGGTGATGACGAGAACGAATTTGTTTCTGTAAGGCGTGATATGAACTGGATGGCCCGGGCGATTAATTTGCGGGAAAGTCAATTAAAGGCTGTCATCGACGAATTGGCTGCGGCCCGACAGGAATTGCTTGACCAAAAAGAAGAGATGGAAACGGTTAACAAGCGTCTTATCGAGATGGCTATGACTGACTCACTGACAGGCTTGTCGAACAGACGTCATTTCTTTGACCATCTGGAGCAGGAAGTATGCCGGGTAAATCGCAACAGGCAGAATATTTCCTTGTTTATGCTGGATGTAGATCATTTTAAAAAAGTTAATGATACCCATGGGCATCAGACCGGGGACACTGTTTTGCAAGCCATTGCCGCTATTTTGCGCAACCGTATCCGGCGTAGTGATATGGTTGCCCGGATTGGCGGTGAAGAATTCGCGGTGCTGCTTTCCGATACAGATAGTATTGAAGCTATGCATTTGGCCGAACAAATACGGATTAGTATCAAAAACTATTCCTTTCAAACCTGTGATGGCCAGAGTATGAGGCTCACCTGCTCTATTGGCGTCTGCGGCAGCGCCGGTTGTAATACCGAACAGCTGTATAAATATGCCGATTTGGCGTTGTATCATGCCAAGAATTCGGGTAGAGACAGGGTAGCCTATTATGACTGCGAGGCACAGGGACAGGCCACCGGCGAAGAACAGGAGAACCAGAAAGGTGTGACTCATTAATGGATAAATTATTCCAGGAAGACGGCATACACGAGTTTGTGGAGGCCTTTACAGCGGCGCTTGACGCCAAAAATACATATACCAGAGGACATTCAGACCGGGTGGCCGAGCTTGCGGCCGCCATTGCCAGAGAATTGGGCATGACAAAAACCAGTCAGGATAACATTCATGTGGCTGCCCATCTTCATGATATCGGGAAAATCGGTATACCTGATCATATTCTGCTGAAACCCGGCCGGCTGTCCCCTGATGAGTTTAATGTCATTAAAAGTCACCCCCAGGTGGGTTTTGAAATTTTAAATAAAGTCACGCTGCTCCGGCCTACGGCCGAAATCGTCCGGTATCATCATGAACGCTGGGATGGTTTAGGCTACCCGGCAGGACTGAAGGGCGAGGATATTCCGCTGGGAGCGAGAATCATCGCCCTTGCCGATGCTTTTGATGCTATGACCAGTGCCCGTTCCTACCGCTTGCCGATGACACAGGCCGCAGCCGTGCAGGAGGTGCTGCGCTGTCGGGGAACGCAATTTGACCCGGATATTGTCGATGCTTTTGTTGCGTTTTGTCAGGCAGGACAGGAAAAGGGAGTCTGTTAATAACAGGCTCCCTTTTGAATGTATGCTAAAAATACCGCAACAATAAGTACACATGACACAGGATGATGGAAATGATCATCAGGGGAAAAGCAATTTTTAAATACGGAATAAATAAGAGACGGATGCCATTCTTTTCGGCAATGCCGGCAACAATAACATTCGCTGAGGCACCGATGAGTGTACCGTTGCCGCCAAGGCAGGCGCCCAGCGCCAGTGACCACCATAATGGCTCCAGTCTCATGCCGGATAATTGCCCCATTTCCTGGAGCATAGGAATCATGGTGGCGACAAAGGGAATATTATCAATAAAGGCAGAGGCAATAGCCGATACCCAGAGCACCAGGAGCGAGGTTTGCACTAAATCTCCCTGGGTCACACTGAGCGTCCAGTGGGCTAGTTCGCCAATTACGCCGGTGGCTTTTAAACCGCCTACCAGGACAAACAGTCCGACAAAGAAAAAGATAGTCGGCCACTCCACTTCGGTTAAGACGTCTTCAGGTGCTACCCGGCTGACCAGCATGAGCAGGATAGCGCCTGCCAGGGCAATGGTCGCCGATTCCAACTGGAGGTATCCGTGCAAAACGAAAGCAATAATGGTGAGAGCAAGCACAGCCAGTGATTTTTTTAATAGCTGCCAGTCTTTAATTTCTTCTCTGCAATTAAGCTGCAAGATGGCTTCCCGGTTTTTTTCATCAATATGTAAATCTTTGCGGTAGATGAGCAATAACAGGGCAATTGTTACTGCCAAAACGATAATACTGATGGGAGCCAGGTTAATTATAAACGAATTGAAATCAAGTCCTGTTGCACTGCCGATCATGATATTGGGCGGGTCGCCGATTAAGGTGGCTGTACCGCCGACATTGGAAGCAATTATTTCGGAAATTAAGAACGGCACCGGATTAACCTGGAGCATCTTGGTCAGGGTCAGTGTTACCGGCACAATTAGGAGTACGGTGGTAACATTGTCCAGAAAGGCCGATACCGTGGCGGTAATGAAGGAAAGCAGCGCCAGCAGCCGCAGCGGCTCGCCGCGCGTGATGCTGGCAGACCAAATGGCAAGAGCTTCAAATACGCCTGTACGGCGAATAACAGCCACTAAAATCATCATGCCGGTCAGCAGGCCAAGGGTGTTAAAATCAATATCATCTTTGAGTGCGGTCTCCTGGGTCAAAAAACCCAGCAGCAGCATGATAATGCCGCCACCCATTGCGACTACCATTCTGGGTATTTTTTCCAAAATAATCAAAATATAGGTAATCAGAAAAACAATAACAGAACCCCAAAAAGCATAATCCTGCAAATGTATGCGCCTCCCCCGAAAATGTGAAGAGCGTCTGTGTTTGAGACTCTTCTTGTAAAGAATGATAACATTTTTATGATACGCTAGTTTCTGTTTTAAGTCAATTTCAGTTACTTATTTTTCCATTAAACAAGGAGATATTTGGGTTCTGTGGTGGTTAAAACTTCTTGTAAGGAAAACTTGACAATCGTCGTAAACTTTGTTTATGATATAAATATAAAAAAATATGTCGCATTTAGGGAGGAGCCTGTCACCAAGGGCTCCTTCTGTTCTTTTACCGGGATAACAAAGGGAGGAGCTTTTTAAGACTCCTCTTTAGTTATTTATTAAGAGGGGGTTGCCGTGTTGCTGCGTTAAATTGAGAAACTGATAGCTATTACAAGTCATGAAAAAGGAGAATAAAAAAATGGAATTTAGTCAGTCGTCTATTGCCATAGGTGTTTTTTTGGCGGCATATGCTCTAATCATTTCTGAAAAGATTCATCGTACGGTTGTTGCCTTAGCGGGAGCAGTACTTGTCATCATGCTGGGTGTATTGGGCCAGGAACAGGCCATCCATCATATTGATTTTAATACCCTGGGGCTTTTGGTAGGGATGATGGTTATTGTGGCCATTACCAGCGAAACCGGGCTGTTTAGATTTTTGGCCATTTGGGCGGCCAAGGCGGTGGATGGCAATCCACTGAAGCTGATGATTGTCTTAGGTGTAATTACGGCTCTGGCTTCAGCCCTGCTGGATAATGTTACCACAGTACTGTTGATGGTTCCGGTTACGCTGAGTATCACCAAGCAGCTTCAGGTTGACCCAATACCGTATTTGATTTCGCAAATCATTGCTTCCAATGTTGGCGGTACGGCGACGTTGATTGGCGACCCGCCTAATATTATGATCGGCAGTGCGGTAAAAGAACTGGACTTTCTTGCCTTTGTTAATAATCTTGCCGGCATATCCATGATTATTCTTATTGTTAATGTTGCCATACTTGCACTGATTTATCGCAAGCAGCTTACGACAACGGCGGAACTGAGCGCAAGTATTAGGAGTCTTGATCCGCGGGAGCAAATTACGGACCCCAAATTGCTTAAAATTTGTTTAGGCGTGATGGCCCTTACGATCACTTTCTTCTTTTTGCATCAGCAGCTTCATCTGGAATCGGCGACGGTAGCTATGTTTGGTGCCGTCTTACTGATTCTTTTAGCAAAGAAAAATACTGATCATCAGCTGGAGAAAATTTTCCACAAGGTAGAGTGGGTAGCGTTGCTGTTTTTTGTCGGCCTGTTCATTTTGGTTGGCGGGCTTGTTGAAACAGGGGTCATCACCTTATTAGCTCAAAAATCAATGGAACTGACTGCCGGTAATCCGGTAACAACCGCCATGCTGATTCTTTGGTTAAGTGCCATTGCTTCGGCTTTTGTCGACAATATTCCCTTTGTAGCTACGATGATTCCGTTGATCAAAGATATGGGAGTTTTAGGGATTACCAACCTGGAACCGCTCTGGTGGAGCCTGGCTCTGGGAGCTTGTTTGGGCGGCAACGGGACGCTTGTTGGTGCCAGTGCCAATGTCATCGTAGCCGGACTGGCAGCCCAGGCGGGGCATCCCATATCTTTCATCAGGTTTATGCTTATTGGCTTTCCGCTTACCATGCTGTCGGTATTTATCGCCAATATCTATATTTACCTGCGGTATCTCAGCTGATAGGCCGTGTTTTGCTGATAAGGATATACCTTTTTTCTTGAAATAAGTGCGGTATTTTACTGCTAAACTGTAACGCATAATTTTTTCAAGCGGAGCCGCTCCTGTTGTATGCACTGATACTATCCCTGTAGTGCACAATAGGGGCGGCATCTTTTTAATTTTAACAGAATCTATTTGTAAGTTGCACGCACCACAACAAGACCCGGCACCGACGACTGTCATCCAACGCTGCGTCTCAGTACTGTTAGCGGCGGTAAGCACCGTACCAGCAGCTTTGCTTAATATCAGGCAGTCCTGTCAGATTTTTTTGGTAGAAACCGATATTTTGCCTGGCTATGTGCAACAATAGTATGGATAAGGCTGATTACACAAGCCCAAAAAAACTAATTGAACATCTAACAATCTTGTATTATAATTAAGTTGTTTGTAAAAACATTGAAATACGGGGTGTTGTTATACTGCTGACAGGAGGCGGGAGAATGAGCTTTAGTTCCCGGTTGGAAATCGATTTGGACAAAATAAAGTACAACGCGGCTAAAGTTGTTGAGGTTTGCCATAAACATGGAATTGAAGTGCTTGGTGTTACCAAAGGGTTTAGTGCAATTCCTCAAATTGTGACCGCTGTCCTCGAAGGCGGGGTTGACGGGCTGGCTGATGCCAGAATGGAAAATATTATTGAATTACGGCATGAAGGGATTTCGGCGCCGATAACCCTCTTGCGAATCCCACGGTTGAGCGATGTGGAAAATGTGGTTAAATATAGTGATGTAAGCATCAATTCCGAGATAGCCGTCATTCGGGCTTTGGGGGAAACGGCTAAAGCGATGGGATTCAGGCATCAAATTATCCTGATGGTCGATGTTGGGGATTTGCGTGAAGGCATTATGATTGAAAATGTTCTGGCCGCTGTCCGCGCGATAGTCAAGGTAGATGGAATCAGCCTGCTGGGGCTGGGTACGAATATGGGCTGTTTTGGCGGTATTTTGCCCGAGTACGCAAACCTTAATATTTTGGTAGAGCTTGCTAAGCTGATTAAGAACAGGCTGGGGATTACGCTCCAGATTCTTTCCGGCGGCGGTACATCATCCCTGCTGCTGGTGGAAAAGGGTGAAATCCCTGCCGGCATTAACCAGCTGCGTATTGGGGAAGGAATGCTGCTGGGAACTGATACAACAAATAACCGGGCGATTGATTGGCTTAAAAATGATGCTTTTATTTTAAAAGCCGAGGTAATTGAGGCTAAGCTCAAACCATCGGTTCCCAGGGGTAACATTGGCCGGGACGCGTTTGGCAATGTACCGGAATTTGCCGATATTGGCATTCGAAAAAAGGCCATTGTGGCGTTGGGTAAGCAGGATGTTTATATCGAAGGCCTGATTCCGCTGGATAATAATGTAACCATTCTGGGAGCCAGCAGCGACCATATGATTCTGGACATCACCGATATAGAAAGATCGGTGCGGGTTGGTGATGAACTGGCTTTTGGAGTCACTTACTCCGGCTTGCTTTCGGCGAGTCAATCCAGGTATATAAAAAAAGTATTCAGAAAGGATAACAAATGGCTGAATTAATTACGACAGTAGAACCGGTGTTACTTAAGCGGTTAGTTGAACTGGAACAAGAGGCTTTTGGCAGCGGGGGAATGAATGAGTGGCATCTTGTGCCGCTGATGCGGCACGGCAGAGTGTTTGTCAGTAAGAAAAATGACAGCGTGGTTGGTGCCGTTCAGTATATGCGTGACTGGAATAGGCCTGAACTGGCCTATATGGTTGGGGTCTCGGTTGCGCCGGCAGCCCGCGGTCAGGGAATAGGTACTGAACTGCTTGCGGAAAGCATCCAGCAACTGTTTGCTGACAATTTTGCGGAAGTTGAGCTTACTGTGGCAGCCGACAATGCAGCTGCTGTTAAGGTGTATAAAGAAAAGCTGGGTTTTGAAGTAACCGGGTTCAGAGAAAATGAATATGGTCAAGGCCAGGATCGGTTGGTTATGGTGCTTACCCGGGAGCGGTTTATCCGATGACTAACTCGCTCTAAGACTCCCACCTCTCCAGGTGGGAGTAAGAGCGACTAAGTCCCTGGATAAGGGCGACTAACCTTTAGATGGGGTTACCCCACCTGAAGCTAAGTCTACTTTACCGGAACTTTTAAAAAAAAATAGATACCTTTTCTATGCCCGGTTTGCAAGGGCTGGGAGCCTGATCAGCAAACAAAACCGGCATGCAAATGCTTGCGCATCTAACAACTTTATATTATAATTGAGTTGCCTGTAAAAAAATGTACTACGAATAAATGTTTTAAAATGGAAATAGTCTTATGCCGGATGAGTTTCTATAAAGTTTCTTTATGCTAACCCCAAAATATAACTTTATCAAAAAGGAATAAGGGCAAAAAAAACGACTTCCTTTACAGGCATGTTGTCAGTGTGAGCCGCAAGTACGCAGCTTGTGCTCATACTGACAACATGCCTGTGCTATATAAATCAAGGGCAGTATAGAAGCAAAACAAACAACTTTATGTGAACATGTAAATTGTTTGAAAAGAAAGGGTGAGCAAGTATGATAATGTATGTCAGTGAACAATGGCAAACCTTGCTGGCTATGACTGCAGACCACATTATAATGAGCGCAGTGGCTATTTTAATTGCTACGATAGTCGGAATAACTCTGGGGATTGTCAGCAGCAAGGTCAGGTGGCTGGCGCGGCCGGTGTTGCTGATTGTCAACACGATCCAGACTATACCTGCGCTGGCCATGTTCGGGCTGTTAATGCCGATTGTTGGTATTGGTGCTAAGGCCGGAATAACGGCTTTGGTGCTGTATGCTATTTTACCGGTGCTCAAGAATACGTATACAGGCATTACCGGGGTAGACCGCAGTCTGCTGGATGCAGGGCGCGGTATTGGCATGACGGAATTTCAACTGTTGAAAAAAGTGGAATTACCGCTGGCCATTCCGGTCATGATGGCTGGAATCCGGACATCAGCCGTACTTACTGTGGGGTTAGCCACTATCGTTGCCCTGATTGGCGGCAGCGGCTTAGGGAAAATCGTATTTCAGGGGATTAGCCGGGTAGATAATATTGAAATCATGGCCGGTGCTCTGCTGGCCGCCGGTCTTTCCTTTGCGGTTGATGCCCTGTTTGGCAAGCTTCAGGCGCGTTTAAGCTGGCAGCGGGAAAGAGAGGTGTGTGATCGTGATGGAGTATCTTGTTTACCTCAGCGAGCTGTCTCCCAGGATTAAAGCCGCGGGCATTGAACATTTGGCGATGACGGCGGTTGCCGTGGTGGCCGCCATTGCCGTAGCCGTACCTCTGGGGATTTATCTGACTCGCCGCCGTGAACTGGCAGCGGCAGTCTTTGGTGTAGTAAACAGTATTCAAACAATTCCCAGCCTGGCATTGCTGGGCTTTATGATTCCTCTCTTTGGTCTGGGCTTTTTACCGGCGGTTGTGGCCCTGTTCTGTTATGCGCTGCTGCCGATTCTCAGGAATACAGTGACAGGCATTGAGAGTGTGGACAAAGGCATTAAAGAAGCTGCCCTGGGAATGGGCATGAGTGAAATCCAGATACTGTTTAAAGTGGAATTGCCGCTGGCGATGTCGGCCATCATGGCAGGAATCCGGACTTCCACGATTATTATTGTAGGCTGGGCTACGTTGGCTGCCTATATCGGCGGCGGCGGATTGGGCCGGCTGATTATGGCCGGTATGTCAATGGGCAGAGAACAGCTTATTTTAGCCGGAGCCATTCCGGCAGCCGTTATCGCCTTGTCGCTGGATGCTTTGCTTGGCTGGCTGGAAGGACGGCTGGCTATTCCCGGACAAAAACAGGGAGGGGTTTAAATATGAGAACAAGAGTGTTGACTATTGGTTTGCTGCTGGTGCTGGCCGTTGTTTTTACCGGCTGCGGGGGAATGACTGGCACTAAAGATACGAAAACCATTAAGATTGGGTCACAGACTTTCAGTGAACCCAAAATCCTGGCAGAAATGATGAAGCTGCTGATTGAAAAGAACCTGGGCTATAAAGTGGAGCATGTTACGAATCTTAGTGCCTCCACCATTGTCCATCAGGCTATGTTGAACAAGGAAGTCGATATATCAACACGGTATACCGGCACAGAGATGACCGGGCCGCTGGGGCTTGAGCAGCCGATATTTGACAGAAAACAGGCCTTTGATTTTGTTCAGGCCGAATTTGGCAAACGGTTTAACCAGACAGTATTTGCCCCTTATGGGTTCGAAAATACCTATGCTCTTACCGTACGCGGAGATGTAGCCCAAAAATACGGTTTGACCAAAGTATCGGACCTGGCACCTTATGCGGCCAATATGAAGCTGGGAACAGATACTTCCTTTTTGGACCGCGAGGCTGACGGCTATCAGGCACTGACGAAACTCTATGGTTTTACCTTTGGCAAGACCTACCCCATGGAGATAGGACTGGTCTATAAAGCCGTAAAAGATGAAGAGGTGGATACCGTTATCGCCTATTCCACCGATGCCAGAATCCGGAGCTTTGACTTGAAGGTGCTGGCAGATGACAAAAACTTCTTTCCTCCCTATGAGGCGGTAATTATTGCCCGGAATGACACACTGGAACAGTTTGCAGGCGTTAAGGAAGAACTGGCTAAACTTAGCGGGATAATCGATACAGATACGATGACAGAGTTAAATTATCTTGTTGACGAGAAAAAAATGGCCCCCGAGAAGGTTGCCCTTGACTTTCTAACCAAAAAGGGCCTCATTAAGTAAGGAGGCTTCGACATATGATTGAGCTGATACATGTAAGTAAAGCATTTAACAACAAGCAGCCGGTATTGGACGATATTACGCTGTCTATCGGTGCCGGAGAATTTGTAGTGCTTATCGGCCCCAGCGGCTGCGGCAAAACAACGACGATGAAGATGATCAACCGCTTGATTCAGCCGACTTCCGGGCAAATCAAGATTAAGGGAGAAAATATCGAGAACTTTGATCCGGTCGTTCTTAGGCGCAACATCGGTTATGTTATCCAGAGCATTGGGCTGTTTCCTCATATGACAATTGGGCAGAACATTGCGATAGTGCTCGATTTAAAAGGGGCTACCCAGGCCGAGTGTGAGAAAAAGGCCGGAGAATTAATTGAACTGGTGGGGTTGCCTGCCGCTAAATTCCTGCAGCGCTATCCTCACGAGCTTAGCGGCGGTCAGCAGCAGCGGATCGGAGTGGCGCGCGCGTTAGCTGCCGATCCGGAAATAATTCTGATGGATGAGCCCTTTGGTGCGCTTGACCCCATCACGCGTGAGAATTTGCAGGACGAACTGCTCCGGATACAAAGAGAGATGCGTAAAACTATCGTTTTTGTTACCCATGATATGGATGAAGCGATAAAGCTGGGGGATCGCATTGTTGTCATGAAAGACGGCAAAATTCTGCAGGATGATACACCGGCGAAGATACTTTCTCAGCCTGCTCATGGGTTTGTCGAGGAGTTTATTGGTTCCAGGCGGCTGCTCCAACAGCCGGAATGGATTAATGTCCAGGATATTATGAACAGTAATCCGGTTGTATGTTACCCGGATTTATCATTAGAGAAAGCGCTGCAGAAAATGCAGCAGAGCAAGGTAGACAGTCTGTTTGTCATTGACGATAATGAGCAATTGCTGGGGATGACGACAGCAATGGATATTCACCGGAAATTGGATCAGGCCGTCCAGGTGGAACAGGTGATGAAGCCGGCGGCTGTTACGGTCAAGCCTGATGAAAATCTGCGGCAGACCATTAATCTCATGGTGGAATATGATTTGTCCTGCTTACCTGTTGTAAACCATACCAATAAACTGCGTGGCCTGGTAACCAGAAGCTCGCTGGTGAGAGTTATCGCCGAGAATTTGTAAAACTTGAGTATATGAAAAGGTCATCGGATTGCGCGTTTGCCACAGGCTGCGCGCAATCCGTATTTTCTTTTGGCTCATATTTTCCCGGCTTGCAGGAATAATGTCTATGTACAGAGTATGTAATAGATGTGTCATAATAATAATTAAAGTGTAGCAAATTTTTGGAGGATGTAACATGAAGGGGAATGTCCCGATTTTTCGGGCTATTGCACTTGATTTAGCGCAGCGTATCATCAATAGTGAGTTTGAGGAGGGAAGCAAGATTTCAGGCCGGACGCTGCTGGCCGGCCATTATAATGTGTCACCGGAAACCATCAGGAAAGCCATCTCGCTGTTAAAAGATGAACATGTTGTCGATGTATCGCAAGGCAAGGAAGTAACTATACTCTCGGTAGAGCAGGCATATAATTTTATTGAACACTATAAAAGTTCGGAATCTGTATACTCCCTGCGCCAGGAAATTGAAATTCTCCTGCGGGAAAAACAGGAGCTTGACGGAAAAATTGAGGCAGTGCTTACAGAAATTATCAATTACTCTGACCGGCTGAGAAACCTTACACCCTACAATCCGGTGGAAATCGGCATAAATGCCGACGCCCATATTGTAGGCCAGACCATCGCGGAACTCAGACTATGGCAGCACACAGGCGCTACGGTGATGGCCATTCGCCGCGGGACAGAAATCATTATATCCCCCGGCCCCAACGCCGTAATTGAGCCTTATGACAAAATTGTCGTGGTTGGTGAAACCGGTATATATCAGCGGACTTCCGAGTATTTTAATAGAACTAAGGAAAAAATCAGCGTCAGGGTAAGTGAGTGAATAAAACCGCCAAGACTAAAAGTCTTGGCGGTTCACATTAATCTATTTTTTTAAGCGTTCGGTTATGACTCTGGCAACATGCACGCCACTGGCACTGGCCTGGGACAGGCCGCGGGTAATGCCTGCACCGTCGCCGATGGCAAACATGTCGGTAATCTCGGTTTCCAGTTCCTCTGTCAGTTTCAGGCGGGAGCTGTAGAATTTGACTTCCACTCCATACAGCAGGGTGTCATCATTAGCCATACCGGGGGCAATCTTGTTAAGTGCATAAATCATCTCAATAATATTGTCAAGATGGCGCTTGGGCAGCACCAGGCTCAAATCGCCGGGCGTTGCTTTTAAGGTTGGCTGGGTAAAGCTTTGCGCCAGGCGGTGCTCGTTAGTCCGGCGCCCTTTTAACAAATCGCCGAAACGCTGCACCAGCACGCCGCCGCCCAGCATATTGGAGAAGGAGGCAATGCGTTTGCCGTATTGGTGCGGCTCATTGAACGGTTCGGTAAAGTGATTGCTGACTAACAGTGCGAAGTTGGTGTTTTTGCTGTGCAGCTTTTCATCCCGGTAGCTGTGGCCGTTGGCAGTAACAATACCGTCGGTATTTTCGGCAACAACATAGCCTTTGGGGTTCATGCAGAAGGTCCGGACTAAATCGCCATATTGTTTGGTACGGTATACCAGCTTGGCTTCATACACATCATCGGTAATGTGCTGGAAAACTTCAGCCGGAATTTCAACCCGTACACCGACATCCACCTGGTTGTTGGTTAAGGAGAGGCCCAAATCGCGGCACTGGTGGGAAAACCACTCCGAACCGGCGCGCCCGGGGGCGGCGATCAGATAATCACACTCGATAATGCCGTCTTTGGCTGTTTGCAGGGTAAAGGTGCTGCCAACCTTTTTAATGGAATCGACGGTTACGCCAAACAGCATGGTGATGGTTTCTTTTAAATAATCGTATATGGATTGCAGGATCTTCAGGTTGTTTTCCGTGCCAAGATGGCGGACTTTGGCGTCCAGGAGGTGCAGGTCATACCGCAGCGCTTCTTTGCCCAGGCTGCTGTTTTGGGTGCTGAAGTACTCAGACGGTGCGCCGTATTTTATATTGATCTGGTCGACATAGTCAATCAAATCAAGCACTTTTTGATCAGGAAGGTATTCGTTGAGCCAGCCGCCAAACTGGGTAGTAAAGTTATATTTACCGTCGGAAAATGCACCGGCGCCGCCAAACCCGCGCATGATGCCGCAGGGATTGCACTTAATGCAGGCAGGTGCTTTTTTATCGGAAATGGGGCAATGTCGGGAATAAATGTCGTGTCCGGCTTCTACCAGCACAATCTTACTGCCAGGATTATTCATAATAAGCTCATAAGCGGCGAATACACCGGCAGGGCCGCCGCCGATAATGGCAATGTCAAATGTATTGGACATAAAAAACCACCTCTCTATATGATTGTGGCACAGACCGTACAACATTATACTTTATCAGCCAGTGTTTTGTAAAGAGAAAAAAAGTTCTTTTCAGGGAAACTTTTCGCACCTTGGAAACTTTTAATAGCCACTCAAAATTACCGACTAGACAGCCTTTAGCGTGCATGGTAAAATTTTGTCAGAAGAATTTAAATAACAACTTAATTTAGCCAGGCTCTCCACAGCTTGGCTATTTGTATTCGTAGTTTCTATAGGGTGATTGGTTGGAGGAGAAGCTGTGGCAGGAACGGAGACATTGTTGATTGGTATTAATTTTCTTATGCTGGCTGTACTTGTCTATATTGCTTTTACCTTGCGCCGCTATCAACAGAAAAGCAGCACTACTGCGGCCGGTATAGATAATCCGGGGATGACTGATAAGGAAAAACTGTTTGATGTTCTGGTGGAAAATTCCCCCTGCTCTGTCATGGCTATCTCTTCTACCTATCAGGTGTTGATGGTTAATGAAGTTACGGCAGCCATTACCGGCGTAACCAGAGAAGCGGCGTTGGGCAGGAAGTGTTATGAGGTCTTTGCCGACGGGGCTGTTTGTCCCGACTGCCTGGTAGCAAAAACACTGACTACAGCCAAACGGCATACGCAGACCACGCGGCGGCGCAATCGTTCCGGCGCCGTCAAATACATCGAGCAAACGGCCGTACCTGTGCTGACAAGCAATGGTTCTGTCAGTTATGTCTTAGAGTTTGGTCTTGATATAACCGGGAAGCAGGAGCTTGAACATCAAAACCAGCAATTGGCCGTCGAGACGGTAACGTCGCTGGCCAAGTTAATTGGCAACCGCGACCAGTATACCGGCGAGCATTCGGCGCGGGTGCGGGACATTGCGCTGGCAATCGGTAAAGAACTTAAACTGCCGGCCGACCTGCTGGGAGAACTGGCGATTGCGGCTGTTCTTCATGATATCGGCAAAATTGGTATACCTGAGCAAATATTAAATAAAACAGGCAAACTGACAGAAAGCGAATATGCCATCATTCAACGGCACCCCCAATTAGGCTATGATGCCCTGGTGAATATCAAACAACTGGAAAAAGTGGCCGAATATATTTTGTACCATCATGAATGTTATGATGGACGTGGTTACCCCAGCAAGAAAGCCGGGGAGGAGATTCCGCTCATTTCCCGGATACTTAGTATAGCCGACGTATATGAAGCCATAACCTCAGACCGGGTGTATCGCAAGGCTATGAATCTGGAGCAGACAATGATGGTTATGCGTACCGGGCGGGGAACTAAATTTGATCCGGAAATTCTGGATGCCTTTTTTTGTTTTTTGCGGCGGGAGCGCCCTGAAAGCAAGCTGCATCTATATGATGAGGAAGCGGTAGGCTGATTGTAAGCATGGGGGCAGCCGCTAAGGTGCAGAAAAGGAACAGCGCTTTCAGGCAGATAAGAAATGCCGGGATTGCTTCGAAGCATAACGAGGCTGTCCCGGCTTTTGCTGTTTATGCTGCCATGTACCGATTAGTTCACCGATTGTTCACAGTTCTGTCACACTTTTCCTGGACAGATAGGGTATACTTGCATTAAATAAAAACAGGGAGTGATGGTTATGAAAAAAATTACTGTTGTTGCCCTTGTCGGGATTCTGGTATTATCACTGGCAGGTTCCGTGGCGCTGGCTGCTCCGGGTGATGCTTACGGCCCCGGTGGTTTCTGTCCGGCTTTTGGCACAAATGGTCAGCAGGTTAATCTGACAAGTGAGCAAAAGGCTCAGCTTGACAGCTGGCACAAAGAAAGAATGGAACATAGGAAACAAGTGCTGGAAAGACAAGTAGAATGGGGCTGGTTAACCCAAGAACAAGCCGACCAGGAAATCTCCTATATGGAAGACGGTTATGGGGGAATGGGCATGGGACCAGGCCGTATGCATGGAGGTCATGGCTGGGGCCATGGGCGGGGAGGCTGCGGTTACGGAGGCTGGGCCCGGTAATAGCAGTGAATAAATTAAATAGCATAGCCTGCCGCAAAAACGCGGCAGGCTATTTTGCACATCGGCGGCTTATGATATGCTTAATTTGATGCTTCGCTTGTCCGAAGAAAGCCGCGGATTCGCACAGGCAAATTACGAACATGCGAACCCGCGAATCGAGAGGTGGTAATCATGACAGATAAAACTGTGCTTATTGTGGATGATGAACAGCCTATCCGGGAACTCCTGGCTCTGTATCTTGTGAAAGAGGGGTTTGCGGTGCAGGAAGCGGCAGATGGCGCAGAGGCTCTTATAAGATACCAGGAGAGTAAGCCGGATATCATCATTTTGGATATCATGATGCCAATATTGGACGGTATTGAAGTCTGCCGCCAAATCCGCAAGTTTTCCCATATACCCATCATTATGCTGACTTCGCGGGCCGAAGACGATGATCGCATTATGGGACTAGAGCTGGGGGCGGACGATTATGTGACAAAACCTTTCAACCCCCGGGAAGTGGTTGCGCGGGTCAAGGCCGTGCTGCGGCGTCAGGGTATGCCGAAAGAATCGTCTGCGGCTGTTTTAAGCTATCCGCATTTGGTAATCGATCTGGACAGACATACGGTGACGGCGTTTGATGAGGAGATTCCGCTTGCCAATAAAGAACTGGAGCTTCTGTGGTATCTGGCTTCCCATCCCGGCCTTGCCTTTTCACGGGAACAACTGCTGGAAAGTGTGTGGGACTACAGCTATTGCGGAGATACTCGCACCGTTGATACCCACATTAAACGCATTCGAAAAAAACTGGCGGTTCAGGCAGAGCCTCCGTGGGATATCAAGACCGTGTGGGGTATTGGCTACAAGTTCGAGGTGAAACCGTGAGAATATCTCTGCAGCATAAACTGCTTGGCAGCTTTATTATTGTCGTCACTTTGGTATTGGCAAGCGTATCAGCCGGGGCAGCACTTTTAATCCGCGAATACTTCATTGCCGGCAAGCAGCGTGAGTTTACGGCCAAAGCCTATGAAACGGCGCGGGTAGTAGAAGGCTACTATGCCGGCCGGATAAACTATGTGCAGCTTGCCGGTTTCATTAATAATATTGACAGTCTGCTTAGCGCCAGGGTGTGGGTTGTCGATAATTCCCTGAATCTGATGGCCGCATCCGAGGAGCGGGAGCTGGCAGCCAACACCTTGCATCACCGGGGCGGCATGAGGAAAAAGGGCCCAATGGGAGCCCCGGCGTCCTGTAACATGCCGGGTGGGCCGGGAATGATGCACCATAGACAAGGACAGGGCATGATGCGGGGGGCGGACCGGCAGGACGCCGCACCGGAGAGTTCGGCCGAACAAAATCATGTGCATAATTTGGCGGATATCCAGGGGCTGGAGCTAATTGGGCAGCAGGTGCAATCTGCCGGTGACGGAGCCTGGGCTAAAACGTTTTACCATCCCTATTATGAAGAAAATATGCTGGTTGTGGGTGTTCCCCTCAAACCGGAGGGCCAGACGCTGGGCACGGTTTTGATTCATGCGCCGCTTGCCGGCTTTGACGGTTTTCTGAACCAGATTTACTGGTATATTGCCGCCGCCGGCACAGTGGTTGTGCTTATTACCGTATGTATAGCCAATTATCTGGCATCAGGCATTATTCGCCCTTTACGGTCCATGCAGGCTGTGGCTTCAGCCATGGCAGGCGGCAACTATTCCGTTCAGGCTAAGGCCGAGACCAACGATGAAGTCGGTGATTTGAGCCGGTCTTTAAACTCGCTGGCCAAGGCGCTGGCCGTATTTGTCAGTAATGCCGAAAAAACAGACAAGCTAAGGCGTGATTTTGTTGCCAATGTGTCACACGAGCTTAGAACCCCGCTGACCATCCTGCGTGGTTATAATGAGGCACTATTAGACGGAACGGTGAGCAGCCCGGAGCTGGCAATGAAATATTATCAAATCATGCGTGATGAAACTGTGCGGCTGGAAAAACTCATCGCCGAGCTTTTAGATTTAAGCCAATTGGAAGCGCGTACTGCCGAGCTGGAAACCGAGCCGGTTTCTTTAGCTGAGATTGCCGCCAATATTGTGACACTGTTCAGGCAGCGGAGTGCGGAAAAGGGAGTGACTCTGACAGTAGATATCGGCAGGGGCATACCTGATATTACCGGCAATGGCAACAGGCTGGCGCAACTTGTGGTTATCCTGCTGGATAATGCGCTTAAATTTACTCCGGCGGGCGGCACCGTCAAAGTCAGTGTAACCGCAGACGCCAACGGGGAAAGGCTTATTGTCGCCGATACCGGCGCCGGTATTCCTGCAGAGGATCTGCCATATATCTGGGAACGTTTCTATAAAACCGACAAAGCGCATACCCGCACCGGCGGCGGTACCGGCCTGGGGCTGGCTATTGCAAAGGAAATAATTAATTTGCATGGTGCTGCCAGTGAAGTAAGCAGTAAGGTAGGACAGGGAACGGTGTTTATTATTACATTTCCCAACAAGGGGCTATTGGCGGACAGATAACAGTATATAAAAAAGGACTGTTATAAAAAAAGATTTTTATCCGATGACTAACCCGCTCTAAGACTCCCGCTTCTGCAAGCGGGAGTTAAGAGCGGCTAAGTCCCTGGATAATTCCGACTAAGATTCAGATGGGGTTAAAACCCCTTCTGAATCAAGTCTCCATTTATAAAAAAACTGCTGGCAACAAGACGGACATAATGGTAAAATATTGTCACAAAAGGTCGTAAAATTGAATGTTGCAGGATACTGCAGAGGAGGCAGGTTCATTATGTCAATAAAAGCAAGGCTGCTGACAGTTATTTTGGTGTTGTTTATGTTTATTGTAGGTTTGCTGGGGATTAATTTTTATACATACAGCGTCTTGCAGGGAGATGCACCTGCCATTAACCTGTCAGGCAATCTACGCTTCAGGGCGTACAAATTAGCCTTGTTGTCCACTCAGTATGCGACGGCTGCTGCTGATAAAAAAGCTGCTATTGTTAATGACATTGAACAGGAAATTACTGCTTGCGACAAGATAATCAGCGGTTTTGCCAAAGGTGACGAAACGCTTAAACTTGAACCTATCAGTGATGAGGCCAGTAAAAAGCAATATGAAGTGGTAAAGCCTTATTGGGAAAAGTACAAAACCTTGCTTGCTTCCTTGCCGAACGGGACTGACTTACCGGCCAAGGTGGGTGAGATAAACGCCACGGTTCCGGCTTATGTGGCGGAAGTCAATAAGATGGTAAATTTGCTTGACCAAAGCTCGCAAAGTAAGATCGCCGTGTCGAAAAGCGTGCAGGTGGGAGTTTCTTTACTTGGTTTGATTGTGGTGTTGCTGGCGTTGTTTACTATCATCAACAAGATTATCAGGCCGATTAACCAGCTGGCAGATTCTTTCGCGCAAGTGGCCACCGGCGAGGGTGATTTGACGATTCGTCTGGACGACCGCCGGCAGGATGAAATTGGTGCAGTGACTAAGCATTTTAATGTGTTTATTGAAAGCGTGCAAAGGATTATCAAAGTGTCGCAGGAGACGGCGCAGCAGGTCAAACATTTGGCGCAGATGCTGTCAAGAGCCAGTGAGGAAAGCAGCCGGGCAGTCGAACAGGTAGCCAATGTGGTGCAGGAAGTGGCGGAAGGTGCGAATAAACAAAATTCTAACATGGGACATCTGGCAAGCAGTACTGAAAATGTTGCCGCCGGCATGCGGCGGATGGTAGAGCATGCCAAGGAAGCGTCCGAGTTGTCGGAAGGTTCCCAGCAGCAGGCAAACAAGGGCGGTGAAAATGCCGGGGTGGTAAGTGCGCGTACCGAACAGCTCCGGCAGACGGTGGCTGAGGTGACCGAGAACATTAATCTGCTGTCGGCGCATTCCAAGGATATCAGCCAGATTATTGATTTAATCAAGGCGATTTCCGGGCAGACCAATCTGTTGGCGCTCAATGCCGCCATTGAAGCTGCCAGGGCCGGTGAGGCCGGACGCGGTTTTGCGGTGGTGGCTGAAGAGGTGCGGAAACTGGCAGAACAAACCAATGAAGCGGCTGACAGTGTGACAACCAAGATTTTGCAGGTACAGCAGCAGGTGGACACTGTGCATAATGCCAATACCATGCTGGGGGGAGAGTTGACTCACATTGAGACGGCGGTGGCCAACCTGGCTGACGCGCTGCGGGAGATCATGTCATGGTCGGCCAGCAGCAAGAAGGCAGTTGAGGAGATAACTCAGCTCAACGAAGCTGCCTCAGCCAGCTTTGTCGAGATTGCTGCTTCTTCGAATGATATAGCGGCAGTATCCAAAGAAATTGCCGCCGAGTCAGAGGAAGCGGCAGCCGCTATTCAGGAACAGACTGCTTCCATTGAAGAGTTTACCGCCACAGCCAATCAGTTGTCGCATTTGGCTGATGAGATGGACCAGCTGGTGGCAAAGTTCAAGGTATAAGTAAAAGGACTGACGCTTAGCAAAGCGTTCAGTCCTTTTTAGATCTAAACAGAAGGCATAAATTTGTGCGTCCCCCACAAAACCCGGCGCGGAGGGCCGTCATACAACGCTGCGACGCCGGCGCTTAACCTCCGCTTATGCATAACGGCCCTCTGCGACTACTTTACCTTCCACCACATAACGCCGACCGTTGTGGCTGATTGCTCGGTGCACAGGCCATCGACAGCCCGGTCCTGCAAAAAGCGGGAGATTATGCCTTCCGCCTTTGAGCCGGCTATGCCCAGCATGGCAAAATACCGGATATAATGGGCAGTAAGTTCATCTAGGGGTTCTTGCTCGGAGTGGCTATAGCTGTAAAAAGTCAGGTTGGGGCGATAACCTTCCTGGTACAGGATGTTCAGCGGATAAATAATATCAAACGAGGGCTTGGGAGCCGGTTCCGGCAGGAGCTGTTCCCACAGCTGACGGCGCAGGTCAAGGTCGTGTTGGCCGGCAAAGCCAATAAGGCAGCAGACTTTACGGGCGACTTTGATCATTTTCATCAGCGTGTTGTAGTCATTGATCGCCGGGCTTTTGGCGGCAAAAGTGACATCATAGGCCGGCTCTGACGGCAGGTCGTTCCAGTCGGCATGGAGGGGTGTAATGGCGTTTGACAGACCTGCCTGCCCGGCTTGCACCTGCAGGGTTGACAGCATTTGGGCGGCCGTGTCCAGGCCGGTAACCTTTATGCCTTTGGCTGCCAGCGGCAGCGCATAGGTGCCGGGGCCGCAGCCAATGTCAAGCAGGGTATCGCCTGCCTGTACCGGCCACTGTGCAGTAAGGTTATCAATAATTTCCTGATGGGTTTGCCGGTTGTCATCATTATGTTCGGCATAACGGCCGGCAAAGCTGTTCCAAAACTCTACCCAGGCTTTGGGGTCAGGACGGCGCCTGTTTGCTGTCTGACGGTATTCGTCCCAGGCCTTCGCCCAGAATTGGGCATTATACATGATAATCACCTCACCTTGCTAAGTTAACAGCCGTTTACCAACCCCGGCTGTATTCCTCCGTGCAGGCCAGACAAGCGATTTTGCCATTTTGTAAGCGGGCGCGGGATTCCATAACTTTTTCGCCGCAATACTCACAGATGACAGAATTGAAAATTTTAGCTTCTGCCGGCAGTTTGAGTTCAACCTTCTGGATTTTGAACAGGTCTTCAGCCGGAGCAGCCAATAAACGGCCGGTACGCTCAGACTGAAGCCGGCGCCAGCATTCTTCCTGTTCCGGTGTGGCTTGTCCGCTGAATACGGCTGACTTTATGGCTTCCTGCTCTGCTGTCAGCGGCACCATGCTGCCGGCCATAACGACTATGCGTACGGCCTCGCCTGTGCTCCGGTTGCCGATGGTATAGGCTTGTTTGCCGTAGTCTTTGTAAATGAGATTGCCTTTGCCAATGGTGCAGCCCAGCAGCACTTGGATGGCATCAATGCCGCAACCATCTGATTCGACAATGGCAACAAGCTCTTCATCGGCTGCCCGTTCTACCTTGAGCTGTGCCAGAGCGGCTTTTGCGGCCAGGTAGCCGATAGTCAGTCCGGGGCAGCAGTGCCCGTGAAATTCGATCGCCTTTTGATAGTCTGCAGGATGATTGTTCATAATCAATACCTCCCGTGTTTTTGTGCTCGCAATTTAAAAAAGGTACAAAAAGTTGCCGGGGGCTCTAGCGCGTCTCCCAACAAGGCTTCATACCTCAGTTTCAAAAAAATGTAATTCAACTTATTATCTCCCACTTCGAGGCGGCTTGTCAATAAATATATCTTAGTAAAACCTTATATTTTAGAACATTCATACAATCTATTGACATATAAACGTGAATTTTGATACAATCATGACATAAGGCAGCAGAAGCTGCCAAATGCCGTAGGAAGTACGGTTAGGTATTTAGCTGTCGGAAAATAGTCTATATAGAGATTGCAGCCATGAAGGTTTCGCGCAGAGCGATATTTTCATGGTTTTTTTGTGCTTTTTTATGCGCTTTTGCGCGCAGGGCTGCTGTGCTTCGGTCGCAGCGGCTGCACATCATTGTCAGCGTCCAGTTTGGTGGAAGGTGGTAAAAAGTAATGTTAATTGCAGTTATTGACGGTATGGGCGGGGGACTGGGGGTACAGCTGGTTACGCAGCTTTCGGTACAATTAGGACAAAAAGCCGATATTATTGCGTTGGGGACCAATGCACTGGCAACCAATAATATGGT
Source organism: Sporomusa sphaeroides DSM 2875 (assembly GCF_001941975.2). Classification (NCBI taxonomy): domain Bacteria; kingdom Bacillati; phylum Bacillota; class Negativicutes; order Selenomonadales; family Sporomusaceae; genus Sporomusa; species Sporomusa sphaeroides. The sequence continues at coordinate 676,725 of NZ_CP146991.1, forward strand.
GCGGGCAGGTGCCATGCGCGGCGCAACCGGCGAAAATGCTGTTGTTGTTTCCATCCGTAAAGCAGATATCGTAGTAGGGCCTATTGGTATTATTATTCCGAATTCATTAATGGGCGAGATTACGCCGAAAATTGCCGAAGCTGTTGCTTCCGCCGATGCGCATAAAGTACTGGTACCGGTGAATCAGCACCATTTTGAAATCGTTGGGCTGGAAACCCGGCCGCTGGTCGTATCCATCAAGGAAGCAGTGACGAAAGTAAGTGACCTTGTCCAGGGGAAAGCCTGGTAGCATTGACGGTGCTTTTGCCATTGCGGTTCAGTTGTTGATATACACATAGGGAGTTGCCAAAGGCTTGATTGGAATAATTTCTGCAGCTTTAATTACCGGCAGCTTATTTCCCAGATAATCAACGGTGGCTAATTTTCCATGTACCTCTACCCAGCTGTCGTTTTTTATGGACTGACTGTCATTCCATTCAACAAGCAGGCCACTGGGAACGGCATCGGCAGCACAACAGGAAATTTCAAACCGGGTGACAAGAAAGGTCCTGTCAGGTAATTGGTCCGGCCGGTAAACAAAGCCTTTCAGGCTGATGTCTTTCCCAATAAATGCAGCTGTATTTTCATAGAGCGCAGTTACATATCTGACATGGTTTTCATCGGTTATTACCAATGCAGCCTGTTCTGACGGCAGGGGGAGACTGGCCGGGATAGTGATGCCGGCCTGCATGAACTTTACCCCTTTTTGGGAAGCGGTTGTTGAGCCAAGGGGGTTGATGGGAACAATAAGGCCAAGAATCAATGTGCCAATACATACAATATAGCAGAACTGACCGATTTTATGCTGGCAGTTGCAGGCGGTGGCATGACGCCAGTCGAGTGTTCGGATTGCCTGAATGAGTGTCAGTACCAGCAGCAGCCCAAAACCGAGCTTACTGTTGCCAATGAATTGAGGATTGATGACCTGGGACAGGTTATGTGTCGTCAGGGTATTGTAAAACAGGAGACTAAACCCTAAAAGTATCAGAAGTTTTAACAGATTTTCCCCGAAAAGTTTAAGCAGGAACAAAACAAATCACCTCCCATAGCTGAGGAAAGTAGGCCATGGATAAGCTTACGGCAAAGACTGTTGCTGTAATAATCAGGATAAGCTTGAGTGTAAATAGCGGTTTAAATATTGTAAACAGCATAAGGGTATTTTTTATATCCAGCATTGGCCCAAAGATAAGAAAAGCTGCCAGGGAGGCTGTGCTGAAATGTTCCAGGAAGGGAGCCGCAATAAATGCGTCGGCCTGGGAACATACTGAGATCAGAAATGCAAACAGCATCATACCGCCAATTGAATACACAGAATCCTGACCAAAGGACAAGAGTGTCAGACGGGGTATGGTTACCTGAATTAAGGCTGCTAAAAATGAGCCTAGGAGGAGAAACCGCCCCATGGCAAAAAAATCATCACAGGCATGATACAACATCTCGCGCAAGGCATTCATGAAGCCGGGGGTTGAGTTGGGAGCCTTGTGAGCATGGTGCCCGCAGCAGTTAGCTGCGGCAGCTTCGCTTGCGCAAAGTACCGGCCGCCGCTGGGTGGCGCTCACCAAAAATCCAATAATAACAACCGCGATAAAAGCTCCGGTCAGCCGGTAAAAAACCATCGGTGGAAATCCGGAGAATGCAAGGTAAGTAGACCAGGCGACAAGTGGATTAATAATGGGGGCAGATAACATAAAGGCGATGGCAATATAAGGAGGGACTCCTTTGCTGATTAACCGGCGTATGATAGGTACCATGCCGCATTCGCACAGCGGTATGAACAGCCCGAGCAAGCAGGCTGCGACAATGCCGGTCAGGCGTTGTTTCGGTAGTGCACGCTGAATCCACTCCGGCGGAACAAACGAATGGATAAAGGACGAAACAAACACTCCCAGCAGTACCAGTGGGAGTGCCTCAATCACAATACTGAGAAAAATCGTATTAAAATCCTGCATACCTATCACCTGCCATAATGGGTTTTGTACAGTTACAGTATATGAGCGTCAAATAGGAATATTCTTAATAACGAAAACAAAATTACAGTTAGTGAAATACCTGGCTCAGTAAGGCACAGCTATAAAAAATGTAGCCCTCTAGGCGGGCGCCTTGCTTCCGGCAAAACAAAAACAACCCATTAAAGGGTTGTTTTTGTTTTGCCAATCGGTTTGTGCTTTTGCCGGGGTTTTGATATAAACCGTGTTTTCTTTATGCGAAGCTTCAGCCGGTTATTCCAGAATAATTGATTTGCGGTCGGCCCGCCACCAGAGTACTCCGATAGTTGTGTTAATGAGCTCGGTGCAATAATCCTCGACCGCCCGGTTGGCCAGAAACCCGGTAATTTTGGCTGTAGTTTCCGGGCCTTCCAGTCCAAACAGCCGAAAATAACTTGTATAGTATTCAATCATGTAGGTTAGGGTCTCCCGGTACCGTTCCCGGTAGCTGTAAAATTTGATATTAGGCAGATACCGCTCCTGATAGAGAATGTTGAAAGGATACTGGATATCGAAAGCTGCGTGCTCAGGCGGTGTTCCCATCAGGTGTTCCCAGAGCAGAGTGCGGACTTTACTGTGATAGGCTCCTGCAAACCCTACCAGACAGCAAACGCCGCGAGACAGCTCATTCATTTTCATTAAACTGTCATAGTCATTAATGGCTGTTGTGTTGGCGGCGAAAACCACATCATAAGCCGGCTCGGCAGGCAACTCCAGCCAATCGGTGTTGAGCGGGGCGATCCGGCAGGTAAGCCCTTCGTGCGCCGCTTCTGACTGCAGCATGGCCAGCATCTGCTCTGCGGTATCCAAGCCGGTAACCTGTCTGGTTTTGGCAGCTAAAGGCAGTGTGTAGGTACCGGCACCGCAGCCGATATCCAGCACTGTGCTAAAGGGGGTTATCACTCCATCAGCAGCCAGTGCCTCAATAACTGCATTATAAATGGGGCGGCTTTGGCGGTTGCGCAGAGCATGCAGTTCGGCAAAGGTATTCCAGAAGTGCTGCCAATCCTGTTTGCTGCCATAACGGGGAACCTGATAAGTATCTCTTGCCTCCTGCCAGGCATCTGTCCAAAACTTGGTGTTACACATGTACTGCACCCTCCTGCTAAAACAGTTATAAAAAAAGGCATGAACATCTAAGGACTGCTTTCCTCAGGTTTCATACCGGTTCATTTGAATCTTCATGATTCAGGTTATTAGTTTAAATATAAATTGTTTTGTAGTAATTGTCAATTCTTTCGATGATTACCCATAAGGGCTGTTTTACCCGGAGAATTTTTTGTCCTAACAGAAAGTATAACTTTCTTAAGAGCAGGATAAGGGCAACATCGGCTTTCGCTGTCGCCAAAGGCTCGGCGCAAGTCGTGTTTTCTTTATCGAAAGCAGGAAGATTGCGCTAATGTGGAGAAGAAAGAACCTTATAAATTTTCAAAAAATACGACTGCAGGCTGTATTTTGTAACACAGGGGGGCAATATGGCAGAGACTATAGATTATCCGGCTGTTTTTGATGCCACCTACAATAGTATTATTGTTGTAAACAAAAAATTGCTTGTTATTGCAGTAAACAAAGCTGCCGCCGAGTTATTGGAACGCAGCCAGGCAGAGCTTATCGGTCAAAGAATTGAAGCCGTCATACCCAACACCCGCCTGCCGGAAGTGCTTGCAACCGGGAATGCCATACGCGGTGAGCGTATGAGTTTAGCCGGCCGGCAAGTGGTTACCAACCGCACGCCGATTTGGCAGCATGGGGAAATCACAGGCGCAATTGCTGAATTTCAGAACTATTATGATGTCGATGATCTTGCTTCCCAGTTAGACTCTGTCAAAGAAATGAATAAGGAACTGGAATGTTTGATTGAAGCCGTTGACGACGGCATTGTAGTCAGTGACGGCAAAGGCTATATCATCAGGGTAAATAAAGCCTATCAGCATATGACGGGTATTACGGCCGACGAGTATGTTGGCAAGCATGTTAAAGAACTGTTGCAAGCCGGTTATGTCGGGCGGACTACGTCCGATATTGTCATTGAACATAAAACGGTTTTGCATGTTACGGATATCCGCAATAATAAGGAATTGCTACTGACCAGTGTACCGGTGCTGAATGAAGCCGGCGATGTTATTCGGGTTGTGACGGTGTTTCGCGATTTAGCGGAATTAAACCACCTAAAAAAGCAACTGGCTCAACTGGAAAAAAGGGAAGTAAGATATCAGCAGGAGCTTACCTATTTACGATCCGAGCAGGTGTTTAAAACCATTGTTACCAATAATCAGGAGATGAAAGAAAAAATTGAACTGGCCTTCCGGGTAGCCAGGGTAAACTCCACTGTGCTTATTTTAGGCGAATCAGGGACCGGCAAGGAGCTGTTCGCGCAATTGATTCACCGGGCGAGCACCCGCTCCTGCCGGCCGTTTATCAAGGTCAATTGTGGCGCTATGCCCGAAACCCTACTGGAATCCGAGTTGTTTGGGTATGAGGCAGGCGCTTTTACCGGTGCTGCCAAGGAGGGCAAAGCAGGACTGCTGGAAATCGCTCATGAGGGAACCTTGTTTTTAGATGAAATTGCCGAACTGCCGCTATCCTTGCAGGTAAAATTGCTACGAGCCATTCAGGAGCGGGAGATACGCCGTGTTGGCGGTAAGAAAACTCTTGCTGTTGATGTCCGGTTTGTGGCCGCTACCAACCGTAACCTGGAAGACATGGTGAAAAACAAACTTTTCCGGGAAGATTTATATTACCGTTTGAATGTTGTGCCGCTTTTCCTGCCGCCGTTGAGAGAGCGTAAGGAAGACATTTTTTTGTTGACTGCCGAGTTTCTAGACCGGATCAACAAACAATATGGCTGGCATAAATGGCTGCATCCCGATCTGGTGCGGGCTTTTCTGAATTACAACTGGCCCGGTAATGTCCGGGAATTGCAGAATAGTATTGAACGCCTGGTTGTTACCAGCCGGGAAGACTGTCTGGGGCTGGAATTGATTCATAAATTGTTTCCTAATATGAATTCAATGGAGAATCTATCTGACGCTTACCAAGATGTCGGGTTATTGCAGGCTGCCGTAGAAAATGAGGAACGGAAAATTTTGCTGGCGATATACAAGAAGACAGGCAGCACACGCAAGGCGGCGGAAGCGCTGGGAATTAGCCAATCCAGTGTGGTGAAAAAGCTGAAAAAATATGGTATAAGCAAATGACCTGCTCTTCAAGATGCCGGCGAATCGCCGGTGTCTTTTTATATGTACGAACGCTGATTCGTTTTTGAATCAGCGATTACTTTTGTAATTAGGACAGTAGGCCTTTCTAAATAGAAGGTTTCAGCCTGTTGAGCAACAGCTAAAAGTCGCAAGGCGATTACAAAAATAATCAGAAGATTAAAACGGAAGGACATAAACTCCCTGCTGCTGCGGGCTTATTGGGTTGGCACACCTTTTGCAATAGTATGGTTGCGCAAAGAGTTAACTCAATCCAGTAATTTGAATTAGTGAAGCGGCCGACAGCAAAGTAAAGGAGTTGTAACACATGTTTGATTTTAGCAAACTGACCAATGCGGTTACTTCCGGCGAATGGAAAAAGACGCCGGAATTAACCAACGAACTGCTCACCGCCGGGGCCAGTCCTGAAGATATTATTGCCCTTGGCCTGCAAAACGGTATGAGTATGGTGGGTGAAAAATATTCTGCCGGCGAATTCTTTTTGCCTGACATGATGCGGGCATCCCGGGCGATGAATGCCGCCATGGAAACGCTTAAACCGGTTTTGGAAGACATCGAGTTGACCAAGCTTGGCAAATTTGTTATCGGCACTGTAAAAAATGATATGCATGACATCGGTAAAAATATTGTGGCGTCCTTCATGAAAGGGGTTGGCTTTGACGTAATTGATCTGGGGATTGATGTTTCTGAAGATAAATTTGTCGAGGTTGTGCGCACAGAGAAACCTGATATTCTGGGGCTGTCAGCCCTGTTGACCACTACCATGTATGAGATTGGCACTGTAATAAAAAAGCTGGAGAGTGAAGGGCTTCGGTCATCGGTCAAAATTATTGCCGGCGGCGCTCCGGTGACAGAACGGTTTGCCTTCCAAATGGGGGCAGATGCCTATGCCAAAGAAGGCGGCGAAGCTGTCCGTATTGCCAAGCAGCTTGTCGGTAAATAACAGACCAAAGGAGGGATTTTGATGGCAATGACACACACACAACGAATTTTGGCAGCCGCACGCGGGGAGATGGTTGACAAACTTCCATTCGGAGCCCGTATTGATACCTGGTATAACTATCATAGTGCGCATGGAACATTACCGGAAAAATATCAAGGCTGGTCGGAAACAGATATTATTGCCGATCAGGGGGCCGGGGCGCAAAAACGGTTTTTCAGTGTTTGCAAGGAAAGCTTCCGTGATATGGAAGTCATCACCAACTGGGAGGGCAATTGGGAAACCAGAGAATATATTACTTCCATCGGCACCTGTTCGATCAAGCTTTTATGGTCAACCAATGAAGGTCCCTGGTTGGCGTATGAACATGAAAAGCTTTTTAAAACAGCCAAAGACTATCCGGTAATCAAATATATTCTGGAACATACTGAACCCTACTATAATACGGATTATGATAAAGAACGGGAAGTCATGGGAGAACGGGGCATTGTAATGACAGGAACAGGCTTATGGTCTCCTGCCCAGCGAATTATGCGGGAAATTATGGGCTATGAGCAGTTCTTTGAAGAAATGATGGATAACCCGGAGGAAGTGGCCGAGCTTATTGAGGTTATGAGTGAACTGGAGCTTAAAAAACTAAAAATCGCCGCCGACTCAAAACTTGAGTTAATTAATCTCTGTGCCAACTGGAGCGACGACATCCATACCCCGGTATTCAGGCAGTTCTTTACTCCATATTTTAAACAGGCTAATGAAATTATCCATGCTGCCGGCAAACTGTCGATGGCTCACGCAGATGGTGAAATGCGCCGTCTATTGCCGCTGTTTGGCGAAACGGAGATTGATGTGGCGGAAGCCGTTACCCCGGCGCCGCAGTCCAGTATGACGATGAGTGAGTTTAAGCAAGGGTACGGGGACAAAGTGACGCTGTGGGGAGGGATTTCCTCAGTCATGTTTGAGCCTGCCTACAGTGACCAGGAATTTGACGACTTTGTCATCAGGCTGATTAAGGAAATGGCCCCCGGCCAGCGCTTTATTCTCGGAATGGCTGACAATCTTCCCTTTGACGGTGATATCAACCGTATCGGCAGGGTGGTTGATTTGATCGAAAAATACGGTAAGCTGCCCATCTGGATATAAGAGGTGGCACATGATCATTATTGGCGAAAAAATCAACAGCAGCATTCCGTCAATGGCCGAAGCCATTAGCCGGCGGGATGAGGCTTATATTCAAAAAACAGCGGTGGCACAAGCACAAAATGGAACCCATTTTATTGATGTGAATGCCGGGGCGTTTGTTGACGCGGAAAAAGAGTTGCTGCCCTGGCTGGTCAAGGTTGTTCAGGCTGTGACTGCCGTACCGCTCTGCCTTGACAGTCCTGATCCGGCTGCATTAGCGGCAGCTATGGCCTGTCATCAAGGCAAACCGCTGATTAACTCCATTTCGCTGGAGAAAGACCGTTATAATGGCGTGCTTCCGTTAATCCGGGGCGGCGCCGCCGGTATCATCGGTCTATGCATGGATGACACCGGTATCCCTAAGACCGCCGAACAGCGGGCGGCTGTAGCCTGCCGGCTTGTTGACAGGTTGATCACCGATGGGGTAGCTTTCGCCGATATCTACCTGGATGTCATGGTGCAGCCGTTAGGTACGGACTGGTTGTCAGGCAAGGAGGTGCTGCAGGCTGTCCGTTTACTTACCGCAGAATTTCCGGGAATTCATCTTACCTGCGGTCTCAGCAATGTTTCTTTCGGCCTGCCGAAGCGCCAGGTATTAAATCAGGCGTTTGCCGTCGCCTTGGCGGCTTACGGCTTAGATACCTTCTTCATTGATCCGCTGGATCACCGCATGATATCACTGCTGTTAGCTATTCAGGCTTTGAACGGCCAGGATGAATATTGTTCGGAGTACATTGATGCATACCGTGCCGGCTTGATGAAGTAAGCCGGCAGACGGTATGCAGGCCAGCTAGTTACAGGTAAGCGGATCTGAATGAATTTCAGGAAAACCGGGTTTAAAAAAGGATATACCTGGATTATAAAAAAATATGAGCTGACAAGTCTTTTAACGCAGATTTTATTAGCTCATACGGGAGGAGAAAAAAATGTCGGAACAGGCGGTACGCTATCAAACAAAACAAGCCGGTTTAGCTGCCTTGATTGGGACGGTCTTGGAGTGGTATGATTTCTTAATTTATGGAGCAGCCGCGGCGATGGTATTAAACAAGGTCTTTTTCCCTTCTATTGATCCGTTGATGGGTACTCTTGCTGCTTTTGGCACCTATGCGGTTGGCTTTCTTTCCCGACCCTTAGGCGGTTTAATTCTTGGCCACCTGGGCGATAGGGTCGGACGTAAAGAAGTTTTGATTCTTACCCTCTTTTTAATGGGTGGGGCAACAACGGCCATCGGTCTTTTGCCAACATATGACCAGATCGGGATAATGGCACCGATTGCACTTGTCATCTTGCGATTAATCCAGGGATTTGGCGCAGGCGGCGAATATGCCGGTGCGGTAGTGCTATCTGTTGAACATGCCAAGCCGGGAAAAAGAGGGCTCGCCGGCTCCTGGGCGCCTATGGGCTTTTCAGCGGCTACCCTGCTGGCCAATGTAGTGTTCTTTTCCTGCCTGTCAATCATGGGAGAACAGGTTTTCGTGGATTGGGGCTGGCGAATTCCTTTTATTCTCGGTGCCGTTTGCGTATTAGTTGGTTATTTTATCCGCCGTCATATTGTTGAACCGCCGGCTTTCGAAAAAGCAAAGGCTGCCCGGGAACAGAGCAGTAAACGTATTGGCATTTTTTCAGCGATTAAACGTCATCCGCGTGAAGTTCTTATCGTTATTGGCACACGTATGGGGGAAAATGGGTTTGCATACTTCTATCCGGTTTTCATTATGGCGTATCTGACAACCGGACTGGGGTTCCCGAAATCTACAGCATTATGGGGAGTTATTGCTGCCTGTATGCTGCAACTAATAGCTATGCCTGCTTTTGGCATGCTTTCCGATAAAATCGGGCGCAAGCCGGTTTATATTGGCGGAACGATCCTGTCCATGCTTTGGCTTATCCCGTTTTTCCTGATTTGCGGAACAGGCTCCTTCTGGGCAATTATCCTGGGATTTGTTGTCGGGCTGGGAATAGCATATCCGGCAATGATGTCGCCGCAGGCTTCCTGGTATGCCGAATTATTTGACACAGATTTCCGCTTGTCCGGCTTTGCCTTTTCCCGTGAATTAGGCTCCATACTGGCCGGCGGACTGGCACCGTTTATTTGCACGGCACTATACAGCTGGAGCGGGCACTGGTGGCCCATTGTAGTGTACATGTGCGTGTTAGGTGTAATTACTTTAGTGGCTTTGGCTATGGGGCCGGAAACTGTCCATAAAAATATCGAAGATAATCATCAGACAATTACTCAATAAGGGCAGTATGTAAACAAAATCAGAACAACCGTTGATGGGTCATTTTCTCGGAGCCAGCAGGAATGATATTTCTGGTTGATCTACTATAAAGTAGACTTAGCTTCAGGTGGGGTTTTAACCCCATCTGAAGCTAAGTCATCGGATAATTTGATTCTTAAACGTCCGTTTATACGGGCGTTTTTTGTTATACTAACAGAAAGGATACATTTCTTAAGAGCAGGCTAAAGGCGGCACCTGCTTTCACCGTCGCCAAAGGCGGCACCTGCTTTCACCGTCGCCAAAGGCTTGGAGCAAGTCGTATTTTCTTTATGAAAAAGGTATTGATTTTATCCCCCCCGGGGGGATAAAATATAAAGGGGAGGATATTATGGAAAAACATACACATTCTCATCAAAAACAGGTTGTGAACCGGCTGGCTAGAATTGAGGGGCATATTAGAGGGATTAAAGAAATGGTTCTGGCAGAACGGGATTGTCCTGAAGTATTATTACAAATTGCTGCTGTCAGAAAAGCGCTTGATAATACGGCTAAAATTATTTTAAAAGATCATCTGGAGGATTGCCTGATCCATGCCGTTAATGAGGGCGAACAGGAAAAATTCCTGGCCGATTTACAGGAAGCACTGGATCGTTACATCCGGTGACGGGAGGAGGATTTATGAGTTTGTTTAAGGTAGCACCACTGGTTGTGGTTTTGCTGGCTATTCCATCGGTAACCTATGCGCACTCAGGTACTGTGTTTAAGGCCGTTGTCAACTATATTCCGCTGGCTTTAGCGTTAGCTTCTGTTTTTTCACGGCCGGTAGTTGAACTGGTGAAAAAAATCAGGGCGATTTTCATGAAAAAGCGTGACTAAGTTCAGACCAGAGGCCCGATAATGCATGACGGCGTTTCTGGCACAAATCGAAAGCAAAAAGTAAAAGTTGTATTGGCGCTTGCCGTGCCTACTGTCATCGAAAACTTTTTGCTGACCATTGTCGGCTTTGTCGATACCTTTTTTGTAGCGCAAATCGGTTTGCATGAAGTTGCGGCCGTCGGCATGACTAATGCTATTGTAGCAATTTATATTGCTGTATTTCTGGCAATGGGAATTGGCACGTCTTCGCTGATTGCCAGGTGCATGGGGGCTGGGGAAGTAGATAAAGCCAAGGCAATAGCACGGCAGTCAACCTGGATTGCCGTGGCTATCGGACTTGTTTTTGGGTTAATTACCTTCCTTTTTGCTGAACCTTTGCTGCGTTACATGGGCACTGAGCCTGATGTTTTAGCTGCAGGGGTCGTTTATTTTCAGATCGTAGCCATTCCGTCTGTTTTCCTTTCGCTCATGACGGTTTTCGGAAATATCCTGCGAAGTGCCGGTGATACTAAAACTCCCATGAAGGTGGGTGTATGGGTAAACCTGATTCATATTGGCCTGGACTATATATTGATTTTTGGCCTGGGAGGCTGGGACGGCTGGGGAATTACCGGAGCTGCCTGGGCAACAACCATTGTTCGGGTAATCGGAGCGGCGGCGTTATACGTCTATCTCCAAAAATCAGCGGTATCCTTTCCCTTGTTCCAAGGAGCATCCAGTGAATTTACCCTTCCTTTGCTGAAGCTTTCCGGCCCGGCGGTTATTGAGCGTCTAATCATGCGTCTGGGGCAATTGTTTTATGCAGGCTTGATTGTGCGGATTGGCACAGATGTTTATACCTCCTTTTTGCTGGCAGGAAATATTTCATACTTTTCATTTATGCCAGGTTATGGCTTGGCGGTCGCCGCCACAACGCTTGTGGGCAATCACGTAGGAGCAAACCGCAAAAAGGATGCTTACCATTATGGGAAGGTAATCATGTGGATTGCCGTTATTTTCATGGGTTTTATCGGCGTGTTGTATTTTGCTTTTTCATCTATCGCCGGTTCCTGGTTTACAGCAGATAAAAATGTAATTGAAATGGTGGCTATTGGACTTCGGATTGATGCGTTTGCCCAACCTTTTATAGCAGTCAGTTTGGTTATTGCCGGTGCGCTGCAAGGTGCCGGTGACACGAAAAGTCCGATGTACAGCACCATCATAGGTATATGGGTAATTCGCGTTGCTGGCATTTATGTGCTATGTTTGTATCTGGATATGGGCATTGCGGGAGTATGGCTGGTCAATGCTGTCGATTATGCCCTTCGTTCCGTCTTTTTGCTCTACAGGTTTAGAAGAATCATGCAAGTGTCCGCTAATCATTGACATATCTTTCATATGGAAGATATGGATAACCCCTCCCGTCAGACTGACTGCGGGAGGGTTTATTTTTCCAGGAAGGCAACTTAATTCATAACCTGGTATTGACATCCAGAAAAAATTATATTAGAATCAACTTCAATAATGATAATCATTATCAAATTGATTTTAGGGAGATGTGATTGCTTTATTATGTCGCAAAAAACGTGGAAGCTTTTAGGACTGATAATGACATTCTTGATGATGACACTGCTCGGAGGTTGTTCCGCCGGTGACAAAGCTGCCGGAGAAAAAAAAGAACTGGTCTTTGCCAACTTCCGGGACATCCGGGACTTGAATCCTCACTTGTATAGCGGGGAAATGTGGGCGCAGAATATGCTGTATGAATCGCTGGTGATGAATACCGAGACAGGAGTGGCTCCCTGGCTGGCGGAGAAATGGGATATTTCTGCCGATGGAAAGGTTTACGACTTTCATTTGCGTAAAGATGTCAGCTTTTCTGATGGAGAAAAGTTTAATGCCCAGGCTGCCAAACTGAATATTGATGCCATTCTGGACAACCGGGACCGCCACACCTGGCTGGAGATGGTCCGGCTAATTGACCGGGTGGAAGTGGTGGATGAATACACATTGCGGTTTGTGCTGAAAAGCCCTTACTACCCTATGCTGACTGAATTAGCGGTAACACGGCCTTTCCGGTTTATTTCGCCGAAATCAATGAAAGACGGGCAGACGAAAAATGGTGTCACCGCTTATGTGGGAACAGGCCCGTGGGTGCTGACCGAGCATAAAACAGATCAATATGCAGTCTTTACGGTGAATCCCCGGTACTGGGGCGCAAAACCAAAAATTGAAAAAGTCACTATGAAAGTTATTCCTGACAATCAAACCAGGGTATTGGCGCTGCAAAAGGGTGAAATCGATTTGATTTTCGGGAAAAATATGATTGATGCCGACTCGTTTACCCAGTTAGGTAAAGATAACAAGTTTGAAGCGGTGATGTCCCAGCCGTCTTCCACCCGGATGCTGCTGATGAATACCACCAGCGGTCCGTTGCAAGACCTGCGGGTTCGTCAGGCTCTGGAGCACAGTATCAATAAGCAAGGAATTTCCGCAAATATTTTTAACGGCAGTGAAAGTGTTGCCGATACGCTGCTGGCTAAAACGGTGCCTTATTGCAATATTGATTTAAAACCCTTTGCCTATGATGTAAGTCAAGCCGAGCACTTGCTGGAAGAAGCCGGCTGGCAAAAGACCGCAGGACAGAAATATCGCCAAAAAGACGGTCAGGCCTTGCTGATTAAGACCCATTACAACAGCAACAGCGCCCTGGAAAAAACCATTTCCGAGTATATCCAAAGTGAACTGGCAAAGGTTGGTGTTAATCTGGAGATTGTCGGGGAAGAGGAGCAAGCTTACCGGGACCGGCAAAAGGCTGGTAATTTTGACATCATCTTCAATATTTCCTGGGGTACGCCTTATGATCCCCAATCGTCGCTGGCAGGCATGAAACTGCCGGTGTATGGCGATTATTATGCGCAGCAGGGGCTTAAGGATAAAAAGGCTCTGGATCAGGCCATTACCGATGTACTTATTTCAACAGATGAGACGAAACGCCAGAATCTGTATACTTATATCCTTACAACTTTACATGATGAAGCCGTCTATATACCGCTGACATATGAGCGCAACCGGGCGGTTTACACTAAAAATCTCAAAGGCGTCACCTTCAACCCCTCCCAGTATGATATCCCCTTTGAAAAAATGTATTTCGGCCAGTAATAGCTGCTGCAAAGCAGGCGCTTAGTTGCTGGCAAGAGGAGGCTGGACAGACCCCAGCCTCCTCATTTTAGTTATTAACCATGAAACTTTACGGGAGGTGAGCGTGCGTTGCGCAATTACCTGATAAAAAGATGTCTGGCGCTGATTCCGCTGCTGTTGGCTGTGTCGTTTTTATCTTTTGCCCTGATTGCCATGGTGCCGGCAGACCCGGCCGAGGTGGCGCTGCGGGTCAACGAAATAGTGCCTACCCCGGAAGCAGTAGAGGCGCTACGGGAAGAGTTAGGTCTTAATAAGCCATTCTTAATCCGGTATGGCGACTGGCTGTGGAAAGCCTTGCATCTGGATTTTGGCAAGTCTTATATCAATGACCGTCTGGTGCTTGATGAGATTTTGCGGTGTTTGCCGGCGACGCTGGAATTAGCGGCAGCCGCACTGGTGTTAGTGGTCGCGGTTAGTCTGCCGGTAGGTATTTTGGGAGCTCTGTTTGCCAACCGGGCTTTTGACCGGATCTTGCGGGTATTGGTTTTTATTGGTACGGCCATGCCGGGGTATTGGGTGGGGCTGTTATTGATCTGGTTTTTTTCAATCAAGCTGAATCTTCTGCCGACCAGCGGCAGCGGTAGTTTTAGTCACCTGATTCTGCCGGCGGCGGCTCTTTCACTGACATATATTTCTACCTATGTCCGGCTGATTCGCAGCAATATGCTGGAAAACATGCGAGAAAACTATGTTCTTTATGGACGGGTACGGGGCCTTAGCGAAAAACGGATTCTTTTGGCTCATGTCTTGAAAAACTCTCTTCAGACCAGTATCACCGCTATTGGCATGAGTATTCCCCAGCTGTTGGCCGGGACAGTCATTATTGAAAATATTTTTGCCTGGCCGGGCATCGGCCGGCTTTGTATTTCCGCAATCTTTAACCGGGATTATCCGGTTATTCAGCTGTATATCCTGTTGATGGCAGTGCTTTTTATACTTTGCAATCTGATTGTCGATATTATTCATCACAGTCTGGACCCGCGGTTAAGGGAGGGAAGATAAGCCGATGAGAGAGTTGTGTAACCGTCTGTTTCGCGATTATCTGGCAATGGGCAGCCTGGGGGTGATTGGGCTTACCCTGTTGGCCGGCTTGTTTGCCCCATGGCTGGCCTTGCACGATCCGAATCAAGTGGATGTGCTTCATAAATATGCGGGCGTCTCCTCTCAATATCCTCTGGGAGCAGACCAACTAGGGCGTTGTATCTATTCACGGCTGCTTTATGGCATCAGGACAACGGTTTTTTTATCTTTACTTACCATGGCGGCGACGATTACTGTGGGCGTTTTTTTCGGTTTGCTGGCCGGCAGTTTCCGAGGCTGGGTCGATGAAGGACTAATGCGCTTTGCCGATGTAATGCTGTCTTTTCCCAGCCAGGTGATGATCCTGGCCATTGTCGGCATGCTCGGCGTGGGGATCGGCAATGTGATTCTGGCGAATATTATTGTGAAATGGGCTTGGTATACCCGGATGGTTCGCAGCACGGTTCTTAAATATAGTCAAAAAAATTATATTCTTTTTTCGCGGGCTACCGGCAGCGGCAAGAGCTTTATTCTTTTTAAGCACCTATTGCCCAATGTTGCACCGGAAATTATCGTTTTGGCAACTCTGGATACAGGCTGGGTGATTTTGAATCTGTCGGCGCTGTCTTTTCTTGGTTTGGGTGTCCAGGCCCCAACCGCTGAGTGGGGGGCTATGCTGAGTGAAGCGCAGAAGGTGATGACCATTCATCCTGAGCAGATGCTGGCACCGGGACTGGCAATTTTGGCGCTGGTGGCAGCCTTTAATTTATTGGGAGACAGTTTGCGGGACGCACTGGACCCAAAGGAAGGGTGCAGATGAATATGATACTGAGTGTGCGTGATTTGACTGTAAGCCTGGTTGACAGGCCGGAAGTGCCGCTTGTGCGCGGAGTTTCTTTTGATTTGCCTCAAAACGCCTGTCTGGGCATTTTAGGGGAAAGCGGCAGCGGGAAGACCATGCTTTGCCGGGCTATTTTGGGGCTTTTAGATCAGCGTTTTGTTATAACCGGGCAGGTGAATTTTAAAGGACGTGAGCTTTTGCAGGCAAGCCCGCAGGAGCTGCGGGCAATGCGGGGCCGGGAGAGCTGCATGATTTTGCAAAATCCGATGACGGCTTTCGATCCTCTCAGCCGGATAGGCAGCCAGATGACAGAGACATTTCATACTCACCGGACGATGACGGACAAAGAGGCCCGCGAGCTGTCTTTGGCGGTTTTGCAGCGGATGCAGATCCGGGAGCCCGGGGAAGTGGTCAAAAAATACCCTCATCAGCTTAGCGGCGGGATGCTGCAGCGGGTGATGATCGGGATTGCTCTGGCGTTGGAGCCTGACCTGATTATTGCCGACGAGCCGACTACTGCCCTGGATTCGGTAACCCAATACGAAGTGATGGAGGAATTTGCCCGGATCCGGGAGCGGCTGCAAACCAGCATGATTTTTATTTCCCATGATTTTGGGGTTATCAGCCGGATTGCAGACCGGATTTTGGTGATGAATCAGGGGCAGGCGGTGGAAGAAGGCCCGAAGGAAAAGATCTTTTGTCATGCGGAGCAGGAGTATACCCGCTATTTGGTTGGTACCAGAGCGGCATTGATGCGAAAGTATCATCTGGCTCTTCGGGGCGAGGATGCAAAGGAGTTGAAGGCGTGTGCTACTGACGGTTAACGAGGTGTATAAGGATTTTTCTCAGGAAGGCAGCTTTTTTTTAGCTTCAAAAAAGCCTGTTCTTAAAGGAGTTTCGCTGCAGCTGGCCCAGGGAGAGTGCCTGGGGCTGATTGGTGAAAGCGGCAGTGGGAAAAGCACGTTAGGCAGGATGATGATTGGTATTGAGCCGCCAGACCGGGGCGAAGTGCTGTTTGACGGTCAGAATATATACAAATCTGCCGGGTGGGGCAAAAGGGCTGACTGGCGTCAGAAAATCAGTGCCGTTTTTCAGGATTACACATCTTCCGTCAATCCGCGTTTTCAGGTATGGCAGATTATTGGCGAGCCGATGCATACCCGGCGGAGGGCCGCATCTGCCGGGACGATGGAGCGCATTGCCTATCTACTGGAGAAAGTCGGTTTACATGGGGGCCATGTAAACCGATATCCGCACGAACTCAGCGGCGGCCAGCTTCAACGGGTCTGCATTGCCCGGGCCATTGCAACTAATCCTGCGTTCATTTTGCTGGATGAGCCGGTAAGCTCACTGGATGTGTCGGTTCAGGTGCAGGTGATGGATCTGTTGGCTAGCCTAAAGGAAGAATTCAATTTATCTTATCTCTTTATCAGCCATGACCTGGCGGCAGTTGCTTATCTTTGCGACCGGGCGCTGTTTTTCGCCGAGGGGGAGATTGTCGAAGAAGTTCCGCGCATCATGGAATTGGGCCGGGTGAAAGCTGCTTATTCCCGCAAGTTATTGCATTCGGTGCTGGATTTTTCCGAGGGAGCGGCAGATTGCCACTGCCGACTTGCAGGGGTGACCGAATAGTATGGCGGCAGCAGAGAAAACAGGTAGAAGTAACATAGAAAAAATCCCCTCTGTTCAGTGAACTGGGGGATTTTTTCTATTCTGTTATTTCTGTGCGAACTTTTCAAGCCCGTATGCTACCAGCGGGTCGCCGGAGTTCACCGCCAAACCGCTTGTATAATAAAACACGGTGCCATCCTCTTCCGCATAGTATTCCCGGATGCATTTCCCAAAAAAGTTCTCTGTATGACCTAACAGATCGCCTTTTTTCACTATCCCATTTTCCTCTATAGCGGGATACCAAAGGCCTGCCTCTGCGGCCGCCAGGTAAATAGTTTTATTATATACCTTTTTATCACATACAGGTTCTGCCGGATTAAACACATATACACCCAGGTGATTAAATAGTAAACAGATATCCTTTTGATATGCCTGCACCCATGCTTCCTTGCAATAACCGCAGTATCCCCGTTCCAGCAGGAGACCCGGTATACCCAGTTTGGCGGCATAACTATATTGTCCCGTAGCTGCAGTTGAGGCAATCAGGTAGGGAATATCGGTCGCCCGCGCGGCCGCTTCCGCAATGTTGCGAACCTCTTCGCCTGCCGCTGCAGGGAAGAACAGGCAGGGGGTGAGAGGCTCCATTTGGCCGCCGCTGTGCAAGTCAATGATGAATCCGGCCTGGGGAAATATCTCGCGGACAAAGTAGTCGGCGATACGGTCGCCGGTACCACCATCCGGGCTGCCCGGGTAATTGGCGTTTAAATTCGCGCCATCTTCCGGTACACGGTCTGGTGATTTCGCCCAGAACCCACTGGTGTTAACGCAATGCAGCAATAATATTCGCCCCTTGACCCTGATCGGATTAATTTCCGCTGCCACGCGGATGGCCGCGGCGACTCCGGGGTATTCCCCGCTGTGGATGCCTGCCGTAACAACAATGGTAGGGCCGTCCTCATTACCATAAATCAAAGTAGCCGGCATTTCATATCCCGCTACACCTGGCTCGATCAAAACCTGTTTCTTTTCTCCCCGGGCCACACTGTATCCGCAAATCGTCCATTGGTTCATTGTATCATCCTCCTGTATTCTGTCATGATATATGATTTCATCCTCTGGTTTGACTTTTCCAACACTGATTTGTTGATACGGCAAACTTTCATCCCATTGCTTTCGCGTTATAGTCCGGCACTATGTCTTTACCATGATTATCTATATTTTATTGCAATTGAACTTAAAAAAGGAGCAACCTTAGCGGCCTCTCCTTTACGCTTTATGCATTTGCAAACATTTTATCCTGTTATGGGAAAGTTCAATATAATGGTCATATTATACCAGTCTGACAAGTGAGGTGTCTACAAATTTTGTTAGAAGGGATTAAAGAGCTGGTTTTGGCAGAAGGGGATTGTCCTGAAGTATTATTACAGAGAAGACTGCCTTTGACCCTCAAGAAGTTTCAGTGGTAAAATAAGCATATAATAAGAATACTATTTTACTACAGGAGGTGCTTGCAGTGAATATAAAACCTTCGGCCGCAATACGCAAGAATTATAACGAAATATCTGCACTTTGTAAAACTACTAAGGAACCGGTTTTTCTCACGAAAAATGGTGAGGGCGATCTGGTAGTCATGGATATAGATACTTTTTCCCGTCGGGAAAGTATGCTCAAGCTGAGGGAACAGCTTGTGGCAGTTGAGGAAGACCGTTTGATGGGCAAAAGAGGCTTTTCCATTGATGAAATGAATGAAATGATGACAAAAGCTATTAAAGAGTCTGTCAATGTGCAGCGTCTCTAAGCGCTATCGGGTCATTTTCTCGGAGCGAACGGGGGAAATGCTTGTGCAGCATGTCCGTTTTGTCGCTCAAGTTAGTTCCCAGGCAGCGGATAAGCTAAGACTAGGTATAATTGAATCTGCAAAATTCTTGCAAAAGTTTCCCGAACATGGGGCATGACTTATTGATCGCAAATGTCTATAGGAAACTGCTTGTGGACAAACGTTACCTCTTTATTTACAAGATTAAAGACAATACGGTATATCTTGATTATGTGGTTGATTGCCGTCAAGAGTACCCCTGGTTGATTTAATATAAATGAATTCTTAAATGACTGTTTGTCAGGGCGGTATTGACAGGTATTTCCGGATATGGTATAGTCATATGCATAGCAAGGATAAACTAAATATTTCGAGATAGGTGCCCTTAGGGGCTTAATAGGGAAGTCCGGTTAGAAGCCGGCGCGGTCCCGCCACTGTAACGGGGAGTAAGCTTAAGTTATACCACTGGGATGTATTTCCTGGGAAGGTTTAAGCAAGCCATGATCCGGAGTCAGGAGAACTGCCTGTCTGACAATCACCGTTTTTCACCCACGAGGTATGGGGAGGGGATTACAGTAGACGCTTCTATGGCGTAGCTGATTAATTCGCTCCTGGTATATAAACCAGGAGCTTTCTATTAGTCTACTGATTATTACTCCCAGCTTTTCAACGGTTGGGAGTTTTAATATTTCTTCAGGACATTCTTCTCAAAACGCTCCTTTCGAACTTTTGCGCCGCTGGCGCGCGGGCCAATTTGGCCCTAATTTTTTACAATTATACTTTAACATAAAAATTGTATTCAACAACCAATAGCGTGGCAAGAGCAGTTGAATACACCGGGAAAACTTAATATGACAGTATAGGTGCCTGCGAGGCTTAATAGATAAGCCGGTGCAATACCGGCGCGGTCCCGCCACTGTAATGGGGAGCAAACTCAAAAAATGTCACTCTTGGGAAGGCCTGAGCCAGCGATGATCCAGAGCCAGGAGAACTGCCTATATGATAATCACCGTTTTATCCACGAGCGATGGGGAGGGGATTAGCGCAGCAGTTTGGCTTGTGCTTATTTTGTCCCGGCGTATGTTATACGCCGGAATTTTATCGGTATAGCTACTGTTTTGTCTGTCTCCCTGCCTTTCAGCAGGGAGACTTTTGTGTTATGGCTCGCAGCTTTCCAGGGGATGCCGCAATATTGCAGCGGGAGATAATAGCGTAATGCTCCCATCACTGTCGTGGGTCCTGCCCTTCGCTTTAACGGTTTTGACTGACTAAGACGGTTTATAAACAAGGAGGATACCAATGAGGAGAATTGAAAAGTTAATGGAACTTTTTCACAACTATGACCCCGCTACATTGAGGCATTGTCAAAGTGTTGGTATGCACATGCTGGAATGGGCGGATTGTATGGGGTTTTCCGATAAAAAAATACAAATAGCATATTATTGTGGCTTAATGCATGATATCGGCAGATTGTGCCTGCCTGGCAATGTATTTAATAAACTTGAACCATTATCAGACGACGAACAGGATATGCACAAACTTCATACGGTATATGGCTGGGTCATCCTTAATAGTGTGGGGCTGAAGGAAATAAGTCCTATTGTTCGTTATCACCATGAACGGTATGATGGAACAGGATATCCGGAAGGCCTGAAAGAAGCCGAAATTCCCTTTTTAAGCAGAATGCTTTCTATCTGCGATGCTTTCGATGAGATGACAAACAGGCAAGGAACGAATAATCTAAGCGGCCGCCAGGCGTTGCAAGCAGTGGAAACCTGCGCCGGGACACGGTTTGATCCGTGGCTGTGCCGGCAATTTGTCAGTTATATAAGGAAAGTAGAAACACTAAAAGCGGTTGCTAATTTCGCATAAACCGGTTGATATCAGATAATATAAGAGGGATGTGTAGTATGATTTTACATATTGCTAACGGCTCAATACTGAAATCCTATTTAGAGACTAAAGGCATTTCAGGCCAGAAGATTATTGCGTTTAATGAATCCATGATTACCGGGAAATGCGCGGAGACAATTTTTAGTGAGGAATTCTTTCAATTACGGGCAGAAACCTTACAGGTTGATTATGAGCGCTATAACGAATTGACGGTGACAGAACTAGAGGCATTATTAAGTCACTCGTATTCGGAGATTATATTATGGTTTGATGCCGATATGTTTTGTCAGATGAATATTTTAACCTTGTGCGCCTATCTGGATGCCAGCAACTATCAGGGGGAAGTGCATTTGCATATTATCCGGCACGATTTTTGGCAATATGATAGTTTGCAGGACATAATACTTATATCCTATCAAATTAACCCTGCGGGATATTACGAGATATACCGGGAGGTTCTCTTGCAAAGATGGCCAGCAAGAGAAAAGTATCCGGTTTTTGCAGAATTAAACGCAGGAATTAACTTGTACACAAACTATATTTCCGCTAATAGTGATATTCGGTTAGCCATAACAAAAATGGTTAAAGAAAACAAAGATAAACCGTTTGTAATAAAAGAAATAAACGAGAAATATCCGCATTATGGTATCGGTGATTACAATATTCAGCTGATTTATCGTGATATAGTAGATACGATTCAGCTTAATATGGATTGACAATCACTTCCTGCAGTGTTATGCTAATTTCATAAGAAAACTACATATGTTAGAGATAGGTGCCTTACAGGCTTAATAGGGAAGACCGGTTAAATGCCGGCGCGGTCCCGCCACTGTAACGGGGAGCAGGCTTAAGATATACCACTGGGATGTATTTTCTGGGAAGGTTTAAGCAGGCTATGATCCGGAGTCAGGAGAACTGCCTATCTGACAATCGCCGTTTGTTACCCACGAGGTATGGGGAGGGGATTATAGTAGGCGCTTTTATGGCGTAACTGGCTAATTCGCTCCTGGTTTACACACCAGGAGCTTTCTGTTCGGGCTACTGTTCAAACCTCTCACCGCTACGGTTGAGAGGTTTGCTGTTTTAATCACAGGCTGCTCCCATCATCCTGGTAACGAAGGCGTGTCCGGTACTCAAAAAATATGAAGGAGTTGTTTTTGGCCAATGAAAAACATCTATTCGATTATCACCACCCTGTGCATGCTGGCTGTATTTGGCTGCGTAAGTCTGGTTCCGTCACTGGCAGCGGCTGCACCGGCTCAGGCAGGCAAAAAGGCTATTTTAGTTGTAAGCTTTGGTACTACGTATCCTGAAACCTTAAAGACAACCATTGAAGCTGTTGAAACCAAAATAAAAGCAGAATTTCCCGAGTACGAAGTTCGCCGGGCTTTTACTTCCCGGATTATCATTAAAAGAATTGCTGAACGTGACGGCGTGAAAATCGATACCGAAAAAGAAGCGCTTGACCGTTTAAAAGCCGAAGGCTTTAATGAAGTTATTGTTCAGCCGCTGCATATTGCTGCCGGTGAAGAGTTTGATTTGGTGAAGGGTGTTGTAAAACATCATGAAGCCGCTAAAACCTTTGACAAAATTGCGTTAGGCAGACCTATTATGTATTTTATGGGACAAGAAGAGAAACCTGATGACTATTTAGCTGCTGCTAAAGCATTAGAAAACCAGTTCCCCAAACAGAAAAAAGACGAAGCCATTGTACTGATGGGACATGGTGGCAGCCATCCCGGAAATTCGGCTTATGCCGCCATGCAGCTTAAATTACAGGATGAAGGCTATAAAAACGTATATCTGTTCACCGTGGAAGGGTATCCGTCCTTCGACAATATGCTGGCTAAATTAAAAGCCAACAAAGTAAAAAAAGTTACTCTTATGCCGTTCATGCTGGTAGCCGGTGACCATGCTACCAACGATATGGCCGGTGATGAAGAGGATTCAGCAAAAAGCCAGCTTATTGCCGCCGGCTTTAAAGTAGACACTTATGTGCATGGCTTGGGTGAAAATGCAGGTTTTCAAGATATTTATGTCCAACATGTTAAAGATGCCATTGATGAACTGAATAACCCGGAAGCTAAAAAGCACTAAAAGCAAAACCAAATAACAAAAGAGTTAGGTGCCCTACGGGGCTTAATAGGGAAGTCCGGTGAAAAGCCGGCGCGGTCCCGCCACTGTAATGGGGAGCAAATCCAAGAATATGCCACTGGGATGAAAAGTCCTGGGAAGGTTTGGATGAGCCGTGAACCAGAGTCAGGAGAACTGCCTAGCTGACAGTCGCCGTTTTACCCACGAGGCATGGGGAGGGGATTACAGTAGATGGTATGTATGCTGAAGACTCACGGGCCCTGGGGTGCCGGATGCTGCAAAATATATCAAAACTGAAAATACATTCCCACGCGTAAGCGCGGGAATGTATTTTTTTTATCTAAGGGGGCAAGGATTTGACCATCAAAAAAGCACTGACCGGCGTCGTGGCAGTGCTGTTGGTAATGTTGACAATTACCGGACAGGCCCAGGAGGGAGTATCTTTTTCCTGTCAATTTCCGTATTATCTGGGAAAGGTCAGGGATTCTGTGATTCCCGGCGGGCAGACGGCAGCGCTGTTTAGTATTGAACATCGTGGTCTAAGCGACACAACGGTGACAGTGACCATCAGTCTGCCGCCTGGCTTTAGCCCGGCCGGTTCTCAGGAAAACTGGGAGGTAACCAGGCAAGCAGACCGGTATTCCTTAACCAGAGATATGCTGCTGTCGGGAGGGTATAGTCAGTGGTATGATTTGCTGTCCCTGCAGGTGGCGGCAGATTTGCCGCCCGGCAGGTATACCGCTGCCGTGACGGCAGGAGACAATACACAGCAGATACCGGTTACCGTAGGGGCCGGTACCGGTGACGCCGCCGTGCCGGTCACACTGGCAGGTATGGTTCTGCCGTTGGATAAGGACGGCAAAACCGATGACCGTGTAGGGCGCAATGTCTTGGTGCTGCGGGACAGACAATGGGATTACTACAAAAATTTATTTATTGGCAAAGGCGCTTCGAATCAAGAAATTGAGGCCATTCACCCGGTAACTCACCTGGGCGTGGATATTGTCAATCCAGCCGGGGTGCAAAAACTGGTTATTGTTACCGTTCATCTCTTAGATGCGGGTCGTCAGCCGGTGAGCGGCTTGTTTACTCCCGGTGCGACCAATGAAGATGTCGATGGCGGCGCGCTGGATGGTCACAAGGAATATTTAGAGATGTTTACGGCTTTGAACGGTGACTCCCGGCAGCGCCTGCAGCTGCCTGTATATGCGGATGAACGCAATTTGACCGGCGGGGATTATATCCTCCGGGCAGAACTGAGCGACGGGGTCAAGGCGCCGTTGCTGTACGAAGTGCCGCTTACTATTATCAAAAAAGACAACAAAGCCCTGATAGTAGTCAGTAGTGCCGCCCTGGCGGTATTGACAGGCTTGCTGCTTTCCCTCAAGCGCCTGCGGCGAGTATTGGCGGTGCTGAAAACACGCTGGCTGGTAACCATTGCCTTGTTTGGTGCGGCAGCTTTTGCGGTGGTCAATGTACCGTCCACTTTATTAAATGATTTTTTTCATATTTTGCTGGGCCCATTCGGATTTTTAATTACCGGCCTGTTTAGCAGCATATTTCTCTATATGATGGTGGTGGCGCTGGTCATACTCATTCCCCAGCCCGGGGTGGTGGCGCTGATGACCGTTGTTCGCATGCTGCTCGGGATGCTGGCATTTGGTCAAATCTCACCCATTGGCCTGTTATCCTATGGTCTGCATGCGCTGCTGCTGGAGCTGCTGATTTATGGCAGTGGCATGTATGGCTGGCTGCAGCAACGGGAAGACAACCCCATACCCTGGGACAAGATCGCGCTGTTGGCTGTCAGCTGTGCGGTGGCTGATACCATCGCAGCCTATGTGAGCTTGCAGGCGATGGCGTTTTTGTACCGCATGTATTATGCTGCCTGGTATATTGCATTGGTCTTACTGTTTAACGGCTTTATCTATACCATAATCGGCGCCGCCTGTGGCACAGCCTTAGGCAAACGACTGGCCAGAGTAGGGGGAGATTGACCAATGGACAGTATAGTATGCTTTAATAATGTTTCCTTTACCTATCGGCATCGCAGCAGTCCCAGTATCAGTAGCGTCAGTTTCCGGGTTTCCCCAGGCGATTTCCTGCTGCTGACAGGTGCGACCGGTTGTGGCAAAAGCACTTTGTTAAAAATGCTTAACGGACTGATTCCCCATGAAAGCGGCGGCAAGCTTGAGGGAGACGTGGTTGTCGGCGGACGTTCGGTGAGTGGCTTGAGTGTGGCGGAGATGAGCCGTACCGTGGGCATGGTATTTCAGAATCCGGATGATCAGATTTTTTCCACAACCGTGTTTGATGAAGTGGCTTTTGTCCTGGAAAATATGGGAATGACGGCAGTTCAGCTCGAACCTCAGGTCAAAGAAGCGTTAGCCTTGGTAGGTCTTGCCGATAAGGCAAAAGCCAGTGTGCATGCACTGTCAGGAGGACAAAAACAGCGCCTGGCGGTAGCCGCCGTACTGGCAGCCAAACCACAGGTACTGGCACTGGATGAACCTATCAGCCAGCTTGATCCGCAGGGAGCCGCGGAATTGCTGTCCGTATTGCAGCAACTGAATGCCAATCTGGGAATTACCATTATTATTGTTGAGCACCGCCTGCATGAAGTACTGCCTTTATGTCACAAGGCAGCCATTATGGATGCCGGACGGCTCATCTGGCAGGGCAGGCGTGAAGAGGCTTACAACTGCCAGGAAATGTTTGCTGCTTACGGTCTCAGGCTCCCCCAGCCTGTTACCCTTTGTCATCATCTGGGGGTTGCGGCGCGTTCGGCTCAGGTTGACGATGCCGTGGCAGCCATCCGGCAGCATTATGCCATTCCGGTTCCCGCTATCAGTCCGGTTCCCGCAGCGGCGGCATCGCTGCCTGTAGGACAACACCTGTTGCCAATACCGGCAATCCAGGCCAAACAAGTATTTTTTCATTATGATAACCCGGCGCAAATGGTGCTGAACGGGGTTGATTTGACAGTTGCCGCAGGCCAATTTATTGCCCTTATGGGCAGTAACGGGGCCGGCAAGTCTACCTTGCTGCACTTGCTGGGCGGGTTGCTTAAACCGGCAGCCGGTGAAATGCAGATACTGGGACAAAGGGTTAGGGCAGTATCGCCGGCTGTGGGAATGGTGCTGCAAAATCCGGATTTTATGCTGTTTAACAGTACTGTGCAGGAGGAAATCGGTTTTAGCCTGCGCCAGCAAAGCAAAGACAATACCGACGGCTGGACAGAGTACTGCGAACTATTGACAGACAGGCTAGGTTTAGGCGGCTTGAGGGAGGATTTCCCGCTGGCTTTGAGCCGCGGTCAACGCTTGCGGGTGGCTATTGCCGCCGTTTTGGCCAATGAGCCGCAGGTCCTGCTGCTGGATGAGCCAACAACAGGCCAGGATATTGGCCATATTGAGGATATCGCGCTCTTGCTCAGGGAATATACCCGGCAGGGTGGCAGTATTATATTTTGCACCCATGATACCGAGGTGGCAGCACGGTTTGCCGATCGAATCATTGTTATGCGGCAGGGGCAAATTGTGGCCGACGGCACACCGGCTGCGGTTTTTCAGGATCAGGCCATGCTTAAGGCCAGCGGACTTAAACCGCCTGCGATCCTGCTTGCCGCTCAGGCCCTGTATGGCGGCACCGCGCTTACTGTGGAGGAGGTGGTAGGATATGTACGACAGGCATGTCTGGGAAGCTACACCGGGGAACACCCTGCTTCATAAGATTGATGTCCGGACAAAACTGGTGTTATTGCTCCTGCTGGCAGCTATGGTGCTGCTGGTGGACAGCCCGCGTTCACTATTTCTGCTGTTTTGTCTGGTGCTGAGCCTGCACCTGCTGGCGCGCTCCTCTATGGGCAGGTGGCGTATCCTTATGGTCTTTATTCTACTGGGTATTTGGGGTTCCATGACCAGCCAGGCGCTGTTTTACAGCAGTGAGCCGCGAACCATTATCGCTTGTCTGGTGTCGCCGGCCGCACCGGGAATCGGCGCATTGACAGGAGGGGTGTATGTTTACCGGGAAGGCTTGGAATATGGCGCCGTGCAGGCCTTGCGTTCAGGAACTATGCTGGCTTTGGGCCTCCTGATTAACTGGACCTCCGATCCCCGGCAGTTATTGCGCAGCCTGCTGGCCTGGAAGCTGCCTTACGAACTGGGCTTTATGCTGATAACCGGTCTCAGGTTTCTGCCGGTCATTTTTCAGGAGACCGGTGTTGTTCTGACGGCACAGCGTCTCAGAGGCTTTAACCCGTTCCGGACAATATCGCCCCGGCGGCTCATTCAAACAGCCTTTCAAACCTTGTTTCCCATTCTGGCACGGACTTTGCGCCGGGCGGCGACTTTGGCATCTTCTGTCGAAAGCCGCGGCTTTGGCCGGGAAACACCGCAGGTGCCTTTGCCGGTATGGTCCTGCAAGGAACGCCTGGTTTGCCATAGCCTGCTGCTGACAGTGGTGGGTCTGATACTTCTTAAGATAATGGATTCACTGCAATTTAACGGTTTCTTATATGTGTCATCCTTGCGGGGGGTATATGATTTGATGAAGGTGTGGCTGTAAAACTATGAAAAAAGTCATCACAGCAGGAATTACTCTCTTATTTCTCGGTACGTTAGGAGCATTAGCCGCCCATATTTTTGGCATGAGCACCCATGTGAGCCTGACTGGCAAACAAAACGGTACACAGACAGGCGCTTATGGCAAAGTAATGGAAGTGGTTTTAGGCCAAACGGAAGTATATAATTATCAGCGAATGGGCTTTAACCGGGGCTTTATCCGATTTTCCCCTGATAGCAGCTTTTTGGCCGTCGGTTCGGAAACAGGGGAAGTGCTGCTTTATAATACCAAGGGCAGCCTTATCTGGCGTAAAAACATGGGGCTGGGTAAGCTGACCGCACTGGAATTTTCGCCGGACGGCCGTTCGGTGCTTGTCGGCGAAAGCAGTCAGCAGGGATGGCTGGTGTGCCTGCGCGTCAAAGATGGCAGTGAGCTGTGGCGGCAGGCCAGTGTACAGGAACTGGGTGTCAATATTAAGGAAAAAACCTATCCCGGTATAGCCGCCATCCGGACAGATGCCGCCGGTATGGTTTATGCCGTGGCCCAGCGGTATATCAAGCACGCCGACGGGCGCAACCAGTATGCCGGGCGTATCTATAAATTTACACCTGACGGGGAAAGGATCGGTATGTTCCCCACTGATCACAATCTGGATTGCTGGGTAAGCTGGATTAGTGTGGATAAGGCAGGTGAACAGGCTGCGTTTGCCACCGCTAATTTTGATGTGGCAACCTATCGGTATGACAAGAATATCTATTGTCTGGACGGTGGGCTCAAGGCTGTATTGTGGAGCAATTACGCAGAGTTGGTCCCGCCTTATCAGAATGTTACCATGCGTACAAGCCCTGAGCTTAGCCCTGACGGAAAGTATGCGTCTGCTATTGCCAGCGACGGGCGCTGTTTTTTATTTGACAGCCGGGAAGGGCAGAAATTATGGCAGCGCAGTATCAGCTACCCGCAGAAGATTGGCGGTGTCACAATTAATGCCACCGGCAGCAATAGTTTGATCATAGGGGAATATGCCGTATACACAACAGGCAATACCTACAATAAGGCCAATTGGCAGCTGCCAACCCCGGTGGAGCACCCTAACTCCAACAGCCTGTTTGTGTTTGACATGCAGGGCAAGCTGATCAATAGCTATAAACTTGACGGCACGATTGAGGAAATGGCTGCAGGCAGCAAGCTGGCCGTGTTGGCCGTAGGCCGGAATGTCCGTTCCAAGGATCCGTCAATGCATGGCTTGTATATTGTTACCATCCCGGAAACCCGGCTGGTTGATTACGCAGCCACCAGCGGCGGCCCGTGTATTGCTGCGGCGGTAAGTCCTGACGAACGCTATGCAGCCGCAATAGAAGCCCCTATCCAGCTTGACGATGGCCGGGTAATCGGGGAATATAAGTTAACCCTGCTGGCAAGACAGTGAGTTTCTTTACTGAAATCAACTGTAGGGAGATGAGGTTATGGGACTAAACAGCCAATGGAAGCCGTATTTTCTGCACACTGTTATCCTTGCGGTTGTAGGCTTGCTGCTGTTGCTGACCGGCGGCTGCACCGGTTCAAACAGTATAAATCCGCCGGGAACTGACAGCGGTTCCGGCAGTTATGAGCTGGCAGACAGTACCGGTTATGTAGTCCGGTTGCCGCAAAAACCGCAGAGAATAGTATCACTTTCTATCAGCGGGGATGAGATTTTGATGGCACTGGTAGCACCCCGGCGGATTGCCGCCCTGACTTACCTGGCAGATGACGGGGGTATCTCCAATATAGTAGAACAAGCCAAAGCCATTCCCGGTAAAGTACGGGGTAATGCCGAGAGCGTTATCCCGACGCAACCCGATCTGGTGCTGATGCCTGACTGGTATCCGGCGGAATTTATGCAAACTCTCAGGGACGCAGGTCTCACGGTCTATGTTTACAAAACACCTGACACCATTGAAGAAGTGAAACAATCGGTTAGGCAAATTGCCCGCGTAGTCGGGGAGGAAGAGGCCGGCGAACAGGTGGTGGCCGACATGGACCGGCAACTGACGCAGACTAGCGACAGAGTGAAGCACATTGCCGCCGGTGAGCAAAAGGTGGTTATCTATTACAGCCTCATGGGCGGCACCAACGGTAAGCACAGTACCTTTGAAGATATTTGCCGGCAGGCAGGGGTAATCAATGGTGCGGCGGCAGCGGGACTGGAGAGGGGGGCATTATTGTCCAAAGAGCAGCTGGTTGCCATTAATCCGGATATCATTATTCTGCCTGTCTGGGATTATACCGGCACAACAGATATGAAAAAATTCGCCGACGATATCCAAAATGATCCTGCGCTGCAATCGGTCAAAGCCATTCAGGACCGGCAGCTGATTGCTGTGCCTGACAGGCATTTTAACAGCACCTCCCAGTATATTGTACAGGCGGTGCAGGATATCGCGCAGGCGGCCTACCCGCAGTATTTTTAGATACCGGCTGGTGATCGTGCAAGAGTGCGCTTGGCTGGAGCAAGTTGGGAGAGGAGTGAGTGGTATGGGACGCATATTGTTTATGTGCAATATTGACCGTCAATTTGTCATGATGGAAAAGGCCAGAGAGCAACTAATCGAAGAGAAATATCTGTCTGAGGAAGGTGATGTCATTTTCCTGCATGACACTCTGGCATGGGGAACCGAGTGGCAAAATAGCTTTCTTGCCAGTGACCTGGTGGTGTTTTCCTGGATGGGAATGGGACGGGATACGCGTTTTCTCAAGGAAGCGGTTGAGTTTTTAAGGAAAAATAAAATCAGGCATGTTATGCTGGCAAGTGAAATACAGCCGGAAGATGCGCTTGGCGGCGTAACGCCGGAGGACAGGAACACCATGCGCCGGTATTTATCCTATAGCGGTCTGGACAATTACCGTAACCTTTGGTTATGGCTCAATAACCGCTATTGTCAGCAGGCCTATGAATGTCAGCCGCCGTGCGAGCTGGCCTGGAATGGCATTTTTCACCCGCGGGCCGCTGCATTTTTTACCGATGCCGAGCAATACCGGCAGCTGTTTTGCAAGCCCGGGCAAGGGACTGTCGGCATCGTCTTTCCCCGGGATGAATGGATATGGTCTGATTTGACCTATCAGAGCCGGCTGATTGAGGCTATCGAAGCGCGGGGGCTTAATGTTATTGCCGTCTTTAGCCATTGGGCGCGTAACGCCGAGCTTAACGCCCCGGGAGTCGATGATGCTGTGAATGCCTTTTTTTATTATAAGAATCTGCCGGCAATTGATGTGCTGATTAATACCTTTAAATTTTCCCTGACGGTAGGCAAGCCTGTTGATCAGGAATTTTTACATAAGCTGGGCGTGCCGGTATTGCAGGCCTATACCTTACTCCGGCCGCGGGAGGTATGGCAGGAAAGCATAGAAGGACTCACCCCGATGGAAATTTCCTGCAGTATTGCCATGCCCGAATTTGACGGCTGTTTGCATGCTGTTCCCATCGCCGGCAAAGAACAAATGCCTGACGGTACGACAAAATACCAGATACTGCCGGAACGAATTGAGCGGGTGGCCGCCAAAGCCGCCAAATGGTCCAATTTGCGGCGCAAAGCCAATAGCCAAAAGAAAATTGCTATTATATTTCATAATTATCCGGCTACCAATTCCAATATTGGCAGTGCCCAGGGAATGGATTCGCCGGCCAGCATCCGGCTGCTCTTAGAACGTATGGCCGGGCGGGGGTATACAGTTGACGCCATCCCGCCTGACAGCCGGGCGCTTATGGATAGTCTGCTGGCTGCCGCTACCAACGATCGCCGTTTTTTGTCCGAGGCGGTGGTAGCGCAAGCACCAGGCAAGGTATCGGCTGCTGAGTACCGCCAGTGGTTTGATTTACTTGCGCCCCGGACGCAGGAACAACTTAGCGGGGACTGGGGCGAGCCGCCGGGTGATGTATTTAACTATGACGAAAAACTGTTGGTGCCTGGTATGCTGAACGGCAATATTTTTATTACCGTACAGCCGCCGCGCGGTTTTGGCGAGGACCCCGGCAAGCTGTATCATTCGCCGGACTGTGCTCCCACCCACCATTACCTGGCTTACTATCACTGGATCCGGGATATCTGGCAGGCTGATGCCGTTGTGCATGTGGGCACCCACGGCACACTGGAATGGCTGCCAGGCAAAGGCACAGGCCTGTCGGCCACCTGCTACCCGGATTTAGCCATCGGTGACTTGCCGAATATATATCCTTATCTTATCAGCATTGTCGGTGAGGGTACTCAGGCCAAGCGGCGCGGGGCAGCCTGCCTGATTGGGCATTTGCCGGCGCCCATGAGTCAGTCCGGTACCTATGATCAACTGGCAGAGCTGGAAAAACTGCTGGATGAATACTGCCATTTTGCCCAAAACCAGCCGGACAATATCCAGGTTGTCGCCAGCCTGATCACCGAAAAGGTGGTGGAAGCCAAGCTTGAAGAGGATATGGGACAGGCGGCAGGCGAAACCTTTGACGATTACGTGCAGCGGCTGCACGGCTATATCAGCGATATTAAAAACATGCAGATCCGGGTAGGGCTGCATGTCCTTGGCTGTCCGCCGCAAGGGGACACTTTGATCGAATATTTGCTGGCCCTGACCCGGCTGGCAAACGGGGATACGCCGTCACTTCCCGAAACCATCGCAGCCATGCATGGGTATGACTACTATGAACTGTTGGCCGGGAGCGGTAAGCTGCTGCCGGATGGCAGCAAAACCTGCGGCGTCTTGCTGGATGAAATCGGACAGCAGTGCCGGGAGGTTATTGTCTGGCTGTGCGACCATGATTTTGACCTGCAAGCGGCTGAACAAGCGGCACAACTGCCGTGGGCTGCCGGAGCCGGTCCTGAACGCCAAGAACAGCTCAGGCAAACGGTACGGTATATCTGTCAGACACTTGCCCCTAATCTCAGTAAGACCGAACAGGAAATCACCAATTTGCTGGGCGCATTAGAAGGCCGGTTTGTCGAACCCGGACCGGCAGGTGCACCCACCAGCGGCATGGCCGATATATTGCCGACAGGCCGCAATTTCTATGGGGTTGATCCGCGGACCTTGCCGACTCCGGCTGCCTGGGAACTGGGTCAGACTTTGGGAGACGGTGTGATTGAACGTTACATTGCCGACGAAGGCCATTATCCGGAAAATATTGGTATGATTTTCTGGAGTGGTGCCAATATGCGCAGCCACGGACAGTGTATTGCCGAATTTCTCTATTTTCTGGGCGTGCGCCCGGTATGGCAGCGGGGCAGCCAACGGGTTGTTGATGTAGAGGTTATTCCGCTGGCAGAGCTCAAACGGCCGCGGATTGACGTAACCGCCCGTATTGGCGGCTTGTTTCGCGACACCCTGCCGATGGCGGTAAAATGGATGGACAAAGCTGTCAGCCTTGTCGCCAATCTGGAAGAAAGCAGTGAGGTTAACTATATCCGCAAGCATGTCCTGGCAGATTCGGCACAGCTGGCCGGACAGGGTATTGAGCAAGCGGCTGCCTGGGAACAGGCCTGCTACCGGGTGTTCGGCTGCCCGCCAGGCACTTATGGTGCCGGTGTTGGCCACCTGCTGGAGGAAAAGAACTGGGAAACCATTGACGATTTGGCCAAAGTATATGTACGCTGGGGGGCCCATGCTTATGGCGCCAAGAGCAGCGGTGCCTTTGTGCCGGAGCTCTTCAGCCGCCGGTTGGCAAGCCTGGATGTTACTGTGAAAAACGAAGATAACCGGGAAGTGCATATGCTCAATTCGGATGATTTTAATTCCTACCATGGCGGTATGATTGCCGCTGTCCGCAGTCTGAAAGGGGAGGCCCCCCGCTCCTATTGTGGCGATAGCTCCAACCGCCGGCAGGTCAAGCTCCGGAGTCTGGACGAAGAATTTAAACGCCTGTTTCGCGGTGAAGTCATGAACCCCAAATATATTGAAGGCATGAAACAGCATGGGTATAAAGGCGCGGCTGACTTAGCCTCGGTGGTGGCTCACTGCTACGAATGGGATGCCACCAGCGCGGTGATGGAGGATTGGATGTACAACGGCCTGGCGGAGAAATATGCTCTTGATCAGAAGATGCAGGAATGGATGAAAGACGTTAATCCCTGGGCGCTGCAGCGGATTGCCGAAAAGCTGCTGGAGGCCGGGATACGCGGCCTATGGCAGGTTGATGATAAGACCAGGCAGGAATTGCAGCAAATCTATCTGGATATTGACAGTGAGCTCGAAGAACGGAGTGACAGGTAACTGCTATGGTGAGAATGCTAATATTGAGCCTGACAGGTGCATGTAATTTTGCCTGCAAGTATTGTTATGCCCACGAACATCCGCCGGAACTAATGGATGCCGCCACCGGGATTGCTGCCGTGGAAATGGCGGCAGCGGACGGCCAGGCCTTTATCCTGCAATTCACCGGCGGCGAGCCGTTGCTAAACTTTCCGGTAATGCAAGAGATTATCCGTCATGTACGGGAAAATGGCCTGCCTGCCATCCTGCAGCTGCAGACAAATGCCTCGTTGCTGACCCGGGAAATGGCGGCTGTGCTGAAAGCCGGTCAGGTAGGTATCGGCATCAGCCTTGACGGGCGGCCGGATGTCAACGACAGGCAGCGCTGCCTGCCTGACGGTCAGGGAACCTGCCGCCAGATTTTACAAGGTGCCGGCCAGTTAGCTGCCCAGGGGATGGCTGCAGGTATAACCTGTGTTGTTACCAATGAAAACGTGAAAAATTTGGCCGGTATTGTAGAAATGGCTTATTACCTGGGAAATGTACGGCGGATTGGCTTTGATCTCTTACGTTCCCAGGGTAAGGGCGGTGCGGTTACCCCGCCTTCGTCGGCTGCCGTATGGCAGGGAGTAAAAGAAGCCCTGGAGACAGCGGAACGTATGGCTAAACAGACCGGCATATCCCTGCTCTTTTCTCAGGTTGAACGGGTGGACACGCTGTCCAGGAAACAGATGCCGGGGTTTGGTCACTGTCATGCCATGAACGGCGAAGCAGCTTTTGTCGATGCACAGGGAAATTTGTATGCCTGCGCATCGCTGGCCGGCAATCCAGATTTCTGTCTGGGACATGTAACAACAGGATTGGATAAGGCCAGACAGAAAAAAGTTGCGTCTTTGATTCAGGAAGGAATGAGTTTTTGCCGGCACTGCCCCTCATTTTCCTTGTGCGGCGGTGCGTGCTTTGCCCGCTGGTACGGGGCAGGCTGCGGCAATCAGGGGTATGCCGCCGAGTGTGCGTTAAAACAGGTGGCTATCGAGTGGTATCTGGCACATCAGGGAAAGGGGCAAAGTGGTCATGAAAGTTGCGTTACTGCATGTAGATGTTAGCGGCGGCCGCAGAAGCCGGAGCGAAATGGGTTGAGATACCTCTCAATAATAAAGGCCGGTTACTCAGTAACGAGCAACCGGCCTTTTGACAGGCAGTTGTCCTTATTTAAGAATTGCTCAGCATCAGCCGGCGCTGCAGGGAGCGTGCATAGGACGACAAGGCAAAGTTGAGTATGAAATATGTGGCAGCGATCATGGCAAACAGCGTAAATACCTGAGCGGTTGTACCATATTTGCCCATAATAATCATGCCCTTGCCGGTCAATTCTTCAATACCTACCGCCCAGACAAAGGAAGTATCCTTAATAACCGTTGTTCCCTGAGAGACAAGGGGCGGAATGACATTTTTCAGCGCCTGCGGCAGCACGATATGCCGGAGTATCTGCACATAGCTAAAGCCCTGAGACTTGCCGGCCTCCCACTGTCCCTGCGGGATGGAGTTCAAACCGCCGCGGACTATTTCGGCAACAATGGCTGAGGTAAATACCGTCATCGCTGCTATTCCTGCCTGTACCGGCGGCAAGTTGGTCATAAATCTGAAGCCGAGAATAAAGAGCAGTGTCGGTGTATTCCGCACGGTTTCAACATATACAGCCGCAACCGGAGCAAAGATGCGGTGACCGGAAAAGCGGGCTACCCCCAGAACGATGCCCAACAGTAGGCTGAGTACGATGGAAAAAAGCGCAATCTCCAGCGTGATTAGCAGGCCGTCAGCCAGGAACAAGAGTATTTCCGGTGCAAAGAGATCACTGATCATGCGCGGCTCACCTCCGTCTGGCGTTCCAATTTTCGGGCATAGGCGGCCAAGGGCAGGCAAAGGCTAATATACAACAGGCCTGTTGCCACATACGCAGGACCGTAGTACAGGTTGGTAGAGGACCAGGAATCAGCCTGG
Source organism: Sporomusa sphaeroides DSM 2875 (assembly GCF_001941975.2). Taxonomy (NCBI): domain Bacteria; kingdom Bacillati; phylum Bacillota; class Negativicutes; order Selenomonadales; family Sporomusaceae; genus Sporomusa; species Sporomusa sphaeroides. The sequence continues at coordinate 712,410 of NZ_CP146991.1, forward strand.
TACATGAGCTCTCCACCAGCCACCATGGCCAGTACGGAGGTGTTTTTGATAAGACTTACGGCTTGATTGGTCAGTGGCGGAAAGGTCAGCCGTTTTGCCTGGGGAAGAATAATATACCGCATGGCACCCCAAAAAGAAAAACCCTGCGAGTAAGCGGCTTCCAACTGTCCGCGAGGGACGGCCAGGATACCGGCACGCACTACTTCGGCTATGTAGGCGCCATGGTAAATGCCGACCCCCAGGACACCCACTGCAAAGACCGGCAGCATAATCCCGGCATGTGGCAACCCGTGATAAAGAAAGAAAACCTGGATGACTAACGGGGTATTCTGAATGATCTCCACATACACCCTGGTAATAGCCTGGAATGGCTTGTACTTTGAACTGCCCAGTACACCAAACACGACACCAAGTGCCAATGCTAACAACAGGGCGAAAGCGGATACCAGTATGGTATGGGCAAAGCCTTCCCCAAATACGGCCCAATCGCGGGCTAAAGCGGCCCACTTATAGTCCGCAAAAGGTCCATTCACTACTTAATACCCCATTTCTGAACTAGTTTAGCTAATTCACCGCTTTTTTCCATGTCTGCAATTACTTCATCTACCGCTTTGGCCAAAGCGGTATTGGATTTCTTAGAAGCTACACCATATTCCTGCGGTGCAAACCGTTCATTTAAAATGATGGTGCTGTCATCAAGATAACCGGCCAGGATGGAGCCGTCAACGGAGAAAACATCAATGCGGCCGGAGTCAAGGGCTGTTTTAATTTCCGGATATGTGCCAAACTCAAGAAATTGTACTTTTACGCCGGCTTTATCGGCTTCTTCCTGCAGTGCTTTACGACTGGTGGCACTTTGTGCCACACCAATTTTTTTGCCATTCATATCTTTAACTGATTGCAAACCGGAGTTTTTCTTTACCATCATGGAAACACCATCTTTAAAATATGGTTCGGAAAAATTATAGCTTTGTTTGCGTTCCGGGGTAATAGTGAATGTAGCAATAACCAAGTCAACTTCACCATTATCAAGCAAAGGCCCACGGGTTTTGGCAGTTACGCCCTGTACCTCGATCTTGCTGGGATCACCCAGAATTTTCTGGGCAACTGCCCGGGCAATGTCAATTTCCAAACCGTCAATTTTATTGGTCTGCGGGTCTTTAAACCCAAACTTTGGTACGTCAACTTTGACTCCGACTTTAAGAACACCGCGATCCTTAATAGTTTTAATCTCAGCTGCTGTATCAGCCGCCTGTGGGCTTTGTGCCGGCTTATTGGCGCCGCATCCAACTGCTAAAAGTCCTAACATGATCACAACACACAATAGGAAAGTATTAAACCGTTTCACAGTCATCATTCCTTTTCTAAAATTATTTATTAACTCAATGAGAACGAAGGATCTTGCTTAAAAACAATTTGGTCCTGTCACTTTCAGGATTAACAAAGAAGTGTTCAGGCGTACCTTCTTCAATAATCCGGCCTCCGTCCATGAATATCACACGGTCGGCTACTTGTCTGGCAAATCCCATTTCGTGGGTTACTACTACCATGGTAATACCCTCTTTGGCCAGATCTACCATGACGTCCAATACTTCCTGGATCATCTCAGGATCAAGTGCCGAGGTCGGTTCGTCAAAGAGCATAACCCGGGGCTTCATGCTCAGTGCCCGGGCGATGGCCACCCGTTGCTGCTGTCCGCCTGACAGTTGAGCCGGATAAGCATTGGCTTTATCCTTAAGACCAACCCGCTCTAAGAATGCCAGGCCTGTTTCCTCTGCCTCAGCTTTAGGTACTTTTTTTATTAGGATTGGCGCCAGCGTCAGGTTTTCCAGGACTGTCTTATGGGGATAAAGGTTGAATTGCTGAAAAACCATTGCCACTGACTCTCTGACTTTTTCAACCTCTGCGTCTGGTGATGTCAGGTCTACTCCATCTACAATAATTTTGCCACCCGATGGTGTTTCAAGAAGGTTCATAGAGCGAATCAGTGTACTTTTGCCGGAACCGCTTGGACCAATTACTACCACTTTTTCACCTGCAGCCACTGTTAAATCAATGTCTTTAAGGACATGATTAACTCCAAAATGTTTTTGTACTCCTTCCAATACAATCAAGTTTTCCCCTCCTCTCTTAAATGGCTAAAAAGAAAACACCTGTCTCTTGAAAGAGAGCAGGCGTCTTTGCCAAAATTCTATTTGAATGATAGATAATAGCGGTAACTATACATCTATGGGATTCATTATAGTTCGAACCAAACATAATGTCAACCATTTGTAACTAACGGAAATACGTTTGTGCAGAAAAAAGATAATGTCCACCCGTGATTACCGAATTCTGTTTTGGCAGGAGCCGTACTACGGTGGGACGGCAGGTTCAAACTGACAGAATATACTTGACAATACTTGCCAAAAAATGATAAAGTAATAGCGTATAATATTCATATCCTGTTAGCTTGCTTCCACGAAAATTGAACATTGTAAGTCAGGTGCCCGTAAGGGCTTAATAGGGAAGACCGGTGCAATACCGGCGCGGTCCCGCCACTGTAATGGGGAGTAAACCCAAAAATATGCCACTGGGATGAGAGTCTTGGGAAGGTTTGGGAGAGCTATGATCCAGAGCCAGGAGAACTGCCTGTCTGAAGATCGCCGTTTTACCCACGAGTGATGGGGAGGAGATTACAGTTGCGCTTGCTTAACTTGGAACAGTTCTAAGTGAGGCTGTGGATTTACTGAATTTACTCCTGGTCATAGACCAGGAGTTTTTATTTGGATCTATGCTGTAAAATTCTCCCGGCTGTTGGGTGGTCGGGAGTTTCTTATTAGTGCCATTTCTAACTCCTTTTTGTTTGCGGGTCTGTTAAGACCCGCCTTTTTTCAACTCAGGATAATATCCGGTGATTAAGGCAGGCAGGGGTTAGTGGTATCTGGAACATCAGGGAAAGGGGAAAAATGGTCATGAAAGTTGCGTTACTGCATGTAGATGTTAGCGGCGGACCGGAGCGCCGCAACCTGGAACTGCTGGCAGAAAGTATCCGTCTGGCGGCAGAAGCCGGAGCGAAATGGATCGTTACACCGGAGATGGCTGTACAAGGCTATTTCTTTGCCTGCGAACGGGAAATCAAACCCATTGTGGTGCCCATTCAGCCGTCGCCGGCAGTGAAACCGCTGCAACAGCTGGCAGCCGAAAAAGAAATTACGCTGTTTCTCGGCTGCGCCGAAAAGGATGAAAAAACCAGCAGGTATTATAATAGCTGTCTGGTCATTGGCGCTGACGGCCGGGTGCTGGGCCGTCACCGGAAAAAACACGCTCATAGCGGGGTGTCTGAAGGCTGGGCCACCAAAGGGAAGCACCTGGAGCCGGTGGCTTGCGGTGATATTCAGACAGGAATATTAGTTTGTTCTGATTCCTGGTATGAAAGCAATGCCGTAACTTTGGCCGAAAAAGGCGCGGAAGTGATTATTGTGCCGGCCGCCTGGCCCCCCAACAGCTGCGGCGGCCCGCCGGAAAATGCCTGGAAAAAAGCCTCGGCTGCCAGTGGACGGGCATTGTGGGTATGCAACCAGACCGGGAAGCAGCCGCGTTTGGACTTTAGCGAGGCCCAAAGTACGGTTATCACCGAGGGCGAGATGCAAATGGTTTATAGCGGCAAGCCGGCGGTATTATTATTTGAATGGGATTTTGCCAGACAGTGCGCTGCCAGCGAGGCATTTACCGTGGTGCCGCTGTGAGGGAGGATAGGATGACATTTTGGCTTAGCGGAAGGGAAGGAGCAGCCATGAGACTTTATACATTAGCTACCGGTGACCAGGTTTACCGGTACTATAAAAGTATAGTGATACCCTTTGAAGGGCCGCGCAAGGTGGCAAGCACCGCCATTGTCAATGGTGGTTACCGGGAGGATTTGACGGCTGTTTTCAACAATGATGTGAATCCGGGTGCCGGGATGGCCTGCACCATGCGTGCCCCCACCTACCAGGAGCATATGCGGATCATTACTGAGGAAATCGGCCTTGATCCGCTTACCACCGCCGGGATGGGGACAGCGGCTTCCATGGAAAATGCAGCGATAAAGACAGAATGCTATGAAAATCTGACGGTGACTGCCATTGTTACCGGCGGGGTTGAGGTCAATGGCGGCCGGGTCGGTGATCCGGCAGATTATTTTCAGCCGTTGGCCAAAAGTATGGTGGAAAAACCCGGTACCATTAACATTATTTTGGTCATTGACGCCGATTTGCCGCCAGGCATGTTAAACAGGGCTATGGTTACTTGTACGGAGGCCAAGACGGCTGCCCTCCAGGAACTCATGGCCGGCAGCAATTACTCGACAGGCCTGGCTACCGGTTCCGGCACCGACCAGACCATTGTTATTGCCAACCCTGTTTCACCACTATACCTGGAAAGCGCCGGCAAGCATTCCAAACTGGGGGAATTGATCGGCAGGACCGTATTGCCGGCAGTCAAAGAAGCCTTATATAAGCAGACCGGGCTGTCGCCAAGCCTGCAACATAGTATGCTGGCCCGGTTCAAACGCTATGGCATTAAAGAGGAAAGCCTGTGGCAGGCCTATGCGGCTGCTAACGAAAAACCGGTAATGAAGGCCAAGTTTTTGGCTGCACTATACCAACTGGACGGCGACAATCAGCTGGTGACCTATGCTGCTTTATATGTGCATCTCCTGGATCAATTATCCTGGCAGCTACTGTCAGGCGAGGAGGTTTGTCAGGCTGCCAATGAACTGCTGGCTGCCCTTGCGGGTAAGCTTGACGTTACGGCACCGGTAGTTGAGGGGAACGATACCTGTGCCTGTCTGGAGGCCTGGACAGCTTTGGTGGTAGCTGCGACAGGTTTAGATGTTGCCCATTAGACTATACTCTTCAGCATAGTAAGGAGGAAGTAGTATGTTTAGTCCGTTTTGGAACGGGTTTCTGGTCGGGGCGGTTTTATTTTCCATGATCGGGGTGGCGGCCGGGATTTTTGTTGTCGCATTATGCCAGGCTTCAGCAAAAGGAAATGGCACAAATGACAATAATAAATGTAAGCAGGGGGAGATTGTTTTGGCGGAAAACACCAGCCTATTGAAGATGCAAAAAAAGTCACTGATACTATTTACCTTGGTTTTGTTTTTGACAGGTGCCTTTTGTCTGTTGCAATCCGGTACAGGTGAGGCGGCCAAGAAAAAAGCGGCAGCTCCCGTCGGGATTGTAAATTATAATGTTTTATTAGACCAGCACCCGGATATGGCTAAAGCCATTGAAGAACTTAAACGGGAAAATGAGCAGGCTCAACAGGAATTTGAAAGCAAATCGTCCGGCTTGAGTGATAAAGAAAAACAGGACCTGGACCGGCAGCTGCGGCAAAGGCTGGAATTAAAGCAGCAAGAGCTATTGAACGCTATTGCTGTCCAAATTGATGCTGTCATCAAGGAGATAGCCGATGCCCAGGGATTAAGTGCCGTAGTAGACCAGGAGGCGACTATCTATGGCGGCAAAGATATCACTAATGATGTATTAAAGAAAATCCAGAAAAGGTAAGTCTCGTTTATTGTTTGTCTTATAATAATGGCTTATAATACAGTTAATGAGCAAATAGATCCAAAAGGGATTTGTACGGCGAGGTGACAGGATGAGCGCAGACAGGTTTGATCATCTGGAAAAAATGCTGGCGCAGCTTATTCACATGGTAGGGCACAACAATGCAATTACTGAAGAGCTGTGTCAACGGATGGACCGTTTGGAAACCAAGGTAGATAATCTGGAAACCAGGATGGACAGCCTGGAGGCGAAAGTAAATAGCCTGGAGGCAAAAGTAAATAGTCTGGACGCAAAGGTAAATAGCCTGGAGGCAAAACTAAATAGTCTGGACGCCAAAGTAAACGGTCTGGAAACCCAAGTTAATAGCGGCTTCGAGGGGCTTACCGGCATGGTTCATCTCCTGGGCAAAAAAATGGAGGCCATACCGCGCATTGAAGCTAAAATGGACGTCTTAAACGAGCGTGTGTTTGAGCAGGAAGCTGATATTAATATGCTGAAACGCGCTAAGTGATTGTTGCCTTTGCTCAATCCCTAAGAGTTGTACTTTGTCTAGTATTGACAAAATAGCTGCTTTTTTGTAGTATGAATCATATAAGTATGGCAATTTCATAATGTTGAGTTAGGTGCCCGCAAGGGCTTAATAGGGAAGTCCGGTGCAATACCGGCGCGGTCCCGCCACTGTAATGGGGAGCAGGCTTAAGATATGCCACTGGGATGAAGTATCCTGGGAAGGTTTAAGCAAGCTATGATCCGGAGCCAGGAGAACTGCCTAGCTGACAATCACCGTTTTTCACCCACGTGGTATGGGGAGGGGATTATGTAGAGCAATTAATCGATCTGTGCTGGTTTTTACCATTTGTGGATTAGTTCTTGCGTGCGGCTCTTCCTGAATTTCAGGAAGAGCCTTTTTGCATGTTTACAACCGTTGCTCAAAGTAGACAATGAATAGGAAAAAGGGGAGTCGGCATGAAAAAAATTGTTGGGCTGTTGCTTATGTTTGTCTTTATGATGACAGGCTGTTCGTCTGAAAAAACGGCAGGACCGGCCAAAAAGGATGAGGTTGTAATTTCAGTTGGCGTGAATATGACGGCAGGAGGCTATGACCCTATTGCCGGCTATGGTGTTTGGGGACCGGATATTTTTCACAGTAAACTGCTGAAATATAATGTAAAGAGCGAACTGGAAACAGATTTGGCAACCGCATATGAGATCAGTAAAGACGGTCTGATGTATACCTATCATTTGCGCCAGGACGCCAAATTTGCTGACGGTACGCCGTTGACTGCCAAGGATGTGGTTTTCACCTATACAAAAGCAAAAGACAGTGGTTCTGCCGCTGATCTGACCATGCTGGCCGGCGTCAAAGCGGTGGACGACTATACGGTTGTTTTTACTCTTAATAAACCCTGGTCGGTATTTACCTCAACCACTGCCACCATAGGGATTATCTCTCAGGCTGCCTACAATGAGAAATACGGGGACAATCCGCTGGCATCCGGTCCGTGGAAAGTGGCTCAATTTCAAAAAGATCAGCAGCTGATATTGGTGCCCAATGAACATTATTACGGCCAAAAGCCGAAGTTGAAAAAAGTAACTATCTTGAAGCTGGATGAAGAAGCCGCGCTGGCTGCGGCAAAATCAGGCCAACTCGATCTGGTCCTGGTTGAAACGGAATTTGCCAAAACAAAAGTGGCAGGCATGCATTTGGCAGAGCTTGAGACTGTTACCGGTCTGGTGATTAACCTGCCGATGGTGAAAGAAGCAACAACCGCTGATGGCAAAGTAATTGGCAATAATGTTACCAGCGATTGGGCTATTCGCAAGGCATTGAATATTGGCATTGACCGCAAGCTGATTGTTCAAAATGCATTTAATGGAATCGGGGACCCGGCCTATGGCTGGTCGGCCGCCCTGCCTTGGGGCAATGCTCAGGCGGCCTTTGCCGACAATCAGGTTGAAGAAGCCAAAAAAATTCTTACAGATGCCGGCTGGATTGATACCGATGGCGACGGCATCCGGGAGAAAAACGGTCTTAAGGCCGAGTTTGTAGTTACCGGACGGAGTAATGATCTGCAACGGTATAATACCGTTGTCGCCGTTGCGGCAGATGCCAAAAAACTTGGGATTAATATTATTCCCAAAGCAGCTCCCTGGAACGAATGCCGGCTAGCGCAGGCAACACCCACCTGCTGGGTTTTTGGCAGCCATAACCCAATGGATGTATATCGTTACTACCATTCTTCACAGATGGGCAAAGGTGTCATCGGCAATCCTTCCTCTTATGCCAATCCCAAGGTTGATATGTATATCGACCAGGCCTTGGCGGCTACCAGCAGTGATAAAGTTGACGAATACTGGCGCCTGGCTCAATGGGATGGAACTACCGGCATGAAAGAAGATTATCCTTATCTCTGGATCGCTAATACCCGTCTTACCTACTTTATTAAAGATGGGCTGGATATCGGCAAGCAAAGAGTTCATGTCAGAAGTCAGGGGATTCCTGTTGTCGAGAACCTGGCTGAGTGGTCATGGCAATAGCTGGTCACGCTAAATCAATGGCGTAAAGGAGAATTCAATGAGTACAGGCACCTTGAAATATTGGGGGATGACTCTTGTCAGGATGACGACCTTACTGATTGCCATTAGCATGGTTAGCTTTATCCTTATTGCTTCATCTCCCATAGATCCTGTTGATGCTTATGTCGGTGATTTAAGTGTCTCGGAGGAGCAGCGAAACAATATCATTGCTTACTGGGGGCTGGATAAATCGCCAATGGAGCGTTATCTCATCTGGGCCGGACACCTTTTCGAGGGGGATATGGGGACCTCGATTACCTATCGTCAGCCGGTGACCGAGGTAATCGGCGAACGGTTTAAAACCTCGCTGGCGCTAATGGGGCTTGCCTGGGTATTTTCCGGGATTATCGGCTTTCTTCTCGGTGTAGTCTCAGGTGTGCGCCGGGGCAGTGGGCTGGATAAGGCAATCAAAACTTTTTGTCTGACCTTGACGGCAACTCCTATTTTCTGGATGGGATTGCTGATATTAATGGTATTTGCCGTTGAACTCCAGTGGTTTCCGCTGGGGCTGGCGGCGCCCATCGGCAAAGTTGCCGGGGAGGCGACGCTGGCAGAAAGGCTGTATCACCTGATATTGCCGGCCTTCACGCTGAGCATTACCGGCGTGGCTCCGATTGCCCTGCATACCAGACAAAAGATTATTGATGTGATGAAAAGCGAATATGTGCTGTTTGCCAGAGCCAGAGGTGAAAAACGCTGGACCGCTGTCAGGCGTCACGGTATCCGCAATATTCTGCTGCCGGCCATTACGCTGCAGTTTGCTTCTTTCAGCGAGCTTTTTGGCGGCTCGGTGCTGGCGGAAAAGGTCTTTTCCTATCCGGGTCTGGGCAATGCGGCAACTACCGCCGGTCTCAAAGGAGATATGCCGCTGTTGTTGGGAGTGGCCCTGTTCAGTGCGGTATTTGTTTTTACCGGAAATTTTATGGCTAATGTGATTTATGGAATTGTAGATCCGCAAATCCGGGAAGGAGGCAAGCATGGATAAGGCTTCCACAGCACTTATGCAGTCCCGGAAAATCCGGTTGAATAAAAGAACCCAAATGGTGATTGTCGTCGGGATAGCCCTGTTTTTCCTGGCTGTGGTCACGCTTGCGGGAATTTTCATGGATCCCCTTGCTTATGGTGCTGATTATTCCGCCAAGCGTTTGGCACCTTCGTCAGAGCATCTTTTTGGCACCGATTACCTGGGACGGGATATGTTTTACCGAACGGTTAAGGGGCTTTCAACCAGTGTTTTGATTGGTCTCTTAGCAGCCTTTATCAGCTCCATTATCGCGCTGGTGCTTGGCATACTTTCAGCCACCTTTGGCGGTAAGACCGATCAGTTTATTAATTGGCTTGTCGACTTGTGCATGGGCGTACCTCACCTGATTCTGTTAATCCTAATTTCGATTATGCTGGGTGGCGGCGTCCAGGGGGTGGTTATTGGTGTCGCGGTGACACACTGGCCTAATCTGACCAGGGTGGTGCGGGCGGAAGTCATGCAGATCCGCTCGGCTCACTATGTGCAGGTTGCCCGGAAATTTGGCAAGAGCAGATGGGCCATTGCCAAAGATCATATTATACCTCATGTGTTTCCTCAGTATATAGTTGGGTTGATTCTTCTCTTTCCCCACGCCATTTTGCATGAAGCAGGCATCACCTTTCTCGGCTATGGCCTGCCGCTGGATATGCCGGCCATTGGCATTATTCTCTCAGAATCGATGAAACATCTGGCGACAGGCATGTGGTGGCTGGCTTTCTTCCCCGGGCTTGCCCTGCTGCTGGTGGTTATCCTGTTTGACACCATTGGTGATTACCTGAAAATGCTGATCGATCCTTTTGAAGCTCACGAATAAGGAGGCGGAAAGATTGACAAACCAGAAAAACAATGATTTGCTGCTTGAGGTGGAAGAGCTTTCCGTTGCTTTCCGGATGTATGATGCCGCCTTCGAACAGCAGGAATTACAAGTAATTTCAGATCTGAGTATTCAAGTGCGGCGGGGAGAAATTTTGGCTATTGCCGGTTCCAGTGGTTCCGGTAAAAGTCTGCTGGCTCATGCGGTACTGGGCTTACTGCCGGAAAATGCCATTGTGACAGGGCGAATGGCTTATGACGGAGAACTTCTGACCCTGGAAAGGCAGGAACAGCTGCGAGGCAGTCAAATTGCCTTAGTGCCCCAGTCGGTGGCTTATCTTGACCCGCTTATGCGGGTGGGCGAACAGGTCCGGGGCCCTCACGGCAAGGCCTCAGCCCAGCGGGCAGCCTTTGAACGCTATGGTCTCGGTCCGGCAGTGGACAAGCTGTATCCTTTCCAGCTTTCCGGCGGCATGGCCCGGAGAGTCTTGGTTTCTACGGCAGTGGTCGCTGATGCACAACTGATTATTGCCGACGAGCCGACCCCCGGCCTTGATCTGGGGATTGCGCTGGAAACACTGAAACATTTCCGGGAGTTTGCCGACCAGGGCAAAGGGGTTGTTTTGATTACCCATGATATTGATCTGGCCTTTAATATTGCCGACAGAATCGCGGTTTTTTATGCCGGGACCACCGTTGAGGTAGCTAACGCTTCCGACTTTAGCGGTCAGGGTGAAGCTTTGCGGCATCCTTATACCAAGGCTCTGTTTCACGCTTTGCCCCAAAACGGTTTTCACCCAATTGAGGGATTCCAGCCGTATCCGAAAAACCTTCCGCCAGGCTGCCTGTTTGGGCCGCGCTGCCCCCACAAAGGGCTGCAATGTGAGGAAAAAGTCTTTATGCGGGAAGTGCGTGGCGGCAGTGTGAGGTGCAATCGTGGCGCTTGAAGTAAAAAATATTAGTTTTCGCTACAGAAACGGCCCCTGGATTCTTAAAAATGTCAGCTTTTGCGTAGACGAAGGCGAGCGGGTCGCCTTGGTAGGCCCCAGTGGTTATGGAAAGAGCACCTTATCTAAAATTATTGCCGGTTATTTGCAGCCAACGGCAGGGGAGATTCTCTGGCAGGGCAAGCCGCTGCCGGAAACCGGCTACTGTCCGGTTCAACTGGTGTATCAGCATCCGGAAAAAGCCATAAATCCCCGCTGGAAAATGGCCGACTCTCTACATGAAGGCTGGACGCCGGAGCAGTCCATGCTTGACGCCATGGGCATTAAGCCGGAATGGTTGGGCCGCTGGCCCAACGAACTATCCGGGGGCGAATTGCAACGGTTTTGTGTAGTGCGGGCCTTGAGTCCTGAGACCCGTTTGCTCATTGCCGATGAAATGAGCACAATGCTTGACGTTATTACACAGGCGCAAATTTGGCATTTGGTGCTCAAAGTGGTGGAAGAACGGAAAATGGGCTTAATTGCCATCACCCACAATCAGCCGCTGGCAGAGAAGATTGCTTCCCGTATCATTGACTTGCCGGCCCTTAACCGGCTGGACAGCATTACTTAATTTTGGTGAGCCGGCGGCTGGCGACCTGTCCGGTGTATTATTTAAAGTGTTGACAAACCAGTTGCTTTTCGCTAGTATAAATATGAAAGTGACAGATAATTTCATGTTTTGAGTTAGGTGCCGTAAAGGCTTAATAGGGAAGACCGGTGCAATACCGGCGCGGTCCCGCCACTGTAATGGGGAGCAAGCTTAAGATATGCCACTGGGATGAAGCATCCTGGGAAGGTTTAAGCAAGCTATGATCCGGAGCCAGGAGAACTGCCTAGCTGACAATCACCGTTTTTCACCCACGTGGTATGGGGAGGGGATTACAGTTAAGTGTGGCTTCCCGGACATCCCCGGGAAGTTAGCGAAACGGCTGATTCACTCCTGGTATTAATACCAGGAGTTTTTTATTCTGTACTGCCAGGCATGCCGGCAGTACGAAGCTCAGGATTGTGTGACAACAGCATACAGACAGAATCAGGTGCCCGGAAGGGCATAATAGGGAAGACCGGTGTAATGCCGGCGCGGTCCCGCCACTGTAATGGGGAGCAAGCTTAAGATATGCCACTGGGATGAAGCGTCCTGGGAAGGTTTAAGCAAGCCATGATCCGGAGCCAGGAGAACTGCCTGATTAACAGTCACCGTTTACCCACGAGGTATGGGGAGGGGATTATTTACCGGTTGTCGATAACAAGTTTGCCAGAGACCTTCCTTACTCGTATAAGGGAGGTCTCTTTCTATTCTGGCAGAAAGCGTAATACTACCTCTCACCTAAGGCTTGTGAACTAATAAGGAGATGAATTGACGTTGCAACATAACGCGGTATACCCGTTTACTGCCATTGTCGGGCAAGAGGATATGAAACTGGCCCTTATCTTAAATGTAATCAATCCCCTGCTGGGCGGGGTATTGATCAAAGGAGAAAAAGGTACAGCCAAATCCACCGCAGTCAGGGCGCTGGCTGACCTGCTGCCTGCTATGGAAGTGAGTACAGGCTGTCCCTTTCATTGTGATCCGGCAGACGTTAGCCGGCTGTGTGACAGTTGCCGGGGCAGAAGTGAAGAACAAACGCTGCCCGTGCAATCAGTTAAAATGCGGGTGGTAGAGCTGCCTGTCAGTGCTACCGAGGACCGGGTTGTCGGCACTCTGGATATTGAACATGCCATCAAACAGGGGGAAAAGAAGTTTGATCCCGGCATTTTAGCCCAGGCCAATCGCAATATATTGTATGTGGATGAGATTAACCTCTTAGATGATCATGTTGTTGATGTACTGCTGGACGCCGCCGCCATGGGGGTAAATACTGTGGAACGCGAGGGTGTGTCTTATTCCCATCCGGCCCGTTTTGTTCTGGTTGGCACTATGAACCCGGAAGAAGGCGATATCCGGCCGCAGCTATTGGACCGCTTCGGGCTGTCGGTGGCCGTAGCCGGGGAAAACCGGCCCGAGTGCCGGGTGGAGGTTATTAAACGGCGTTTGGGCTATGAACAGGACCCCGCCGCCTTCGGCCGGCAGCACCAGGAGGAACAGGCAAAGCTGGCCGCGGACATTATGCAAGCAAGCCGCCTGTTGCCACACGTGACCATTAAGGATGAGCTGCTGCTGCTTGTCGCTAAGCTGGCTATTGCCCTTGATGTTGATGGGCACCGGGCCGATATCACCGTTATTAAGACGGCCATGACCCTGGCTGCTTTTGACGGGCGGGAAGCGGTAGAACCTGAAGACGTAAAAAAAGCCGCCCGGCTGGCACTGCCGCACCGGATGCGGCGGCGGCCGTTTGAGGACGGTACGCTGGATTGGGATAAAGTAGAAGCTGTATTGGCACAGCCGTAAGCCGGGAGGGAGGAATGCTGATATGCAGCGCATGATATTTCCTTTTGCAGCCATTGTCGGCCAGGAAACCGTCAAGCGGGCGCTTCTCATTGCCGTCGTCAATCCCAAAGCCGGTGGGGTTTTGGTGGTTGGGGAAAAAGGCACGGCCAAATCGACCCTGGTGCGTTCTCTGGCGGAAATTACCGGTGAAGCCAGGTTAATTGAGCTGCCGCTCAATGCTACCGAAGATATGGTGTTTGGCGGACTGGATATGCAATATGCCCTGGAACAGGGCAAACGCCGCTTTTTGCCGGGCATACTTGCCAGAGCCAATAATCAGCTGCTTTATATTGATGAAATTAACCTGCTGCGCCAGGAGTTTCTGGGATCTCTGCTGGATGCGGCTGCTACCGGCGTGTACCGGGTGGAAAGAGAAGGAATTTCCTGTCTGCAGGCAGCGGCCTGTACCCTGATTGGCACCATGAATCCGGAGGAAGGAACCTTATCACCCCAGATGATTGACAGGTTTGGCCTGTACGCTGCCGTCAGCCGGGAAAAAAATGAGACCGACCGGATGGAAATTATGCGGCGGATTTTGGCTTATGAAGCCCGGCCGGCAGAATTTTGCCGGCAGTATGCGGCAGCCAATGAAGCCGTCAAACAGCAGGTAGCAATCGCCAGGAGCCTGCTGCAAGCCATTGTTGTACCTGAAGCTATGATCTTGCTGGCAGCACAGATGTGTGCCAAGGCGCATTCGCCAGGCCATCGGGCCGAACTGTTTTTATTAGAGGCCGCCCGGGCCATTGCCGCGCTTGCCGGACGTACCTACCTGCTGCCTGCCGACCTGGAGGAAGCCGCCTGCTATGTATTGCCGCAGCGCATGCGGCAGGAGGAGCAGCCGCTTCCCCCCGAACCGCCTGAGCAAAATGAACCGGAGCCGCCTGGGGAAGAACCGCCTGAACAACCGGATAACCAGCCGCCGCCGGAACCGCCCGCCAGCCAACAGGAGCGGGAACAGCCGGCAGAACAGCCTGTTCCGCCTGCCGGGCAGCCGGAGAGTCAGGGCAGTGACCAGGAGAAGGTAGCCGATATTGATACAACTTTTCCTTTTATCCGGATGGCGCTGGCTTTGCCCCAGGACCGTCAGGAGCGCCGGGGCAGCGGCAAACGCAGCCTGACGCGCACCGATACCAAACAGGGACGCTATGTGCGCTCAGGCATTCCGCACGGACAAGTGACTGATTTGGCTTTTGACGCCACCTTGCGGGCGGCGGCTCCTTATCAAAAGTTCCGGAACACAGCCCAATGCGCCATTGCTATTGAACGCGAAGATTTGCGGCAAAAAATCCGGGAGAAGCGTATTGGCAGCACCTTTCTGTTTGTTGTCGATGCCAGTGGCTCTATGGGCGCACGGGAACGGATGCGAGCCGTCAAGGGCGCCGTGTGTGCCATGCTGCAGGACGCCTATCAGCAACGGGACCAGGTTGGTCTGATTGCCTTCCGGCGGCAAACCGCAGAGGTGCTGCTGCCCATCACCCGCAGCGTGGATTTGGCGCAAAAGTGCCTGCGTCATTTGCCGACAGGAGGTAAAACACCGCTGGCTGAAGGACTGACAGCGGCATTAAAGGTGCTGGCCTTCCGCCGGCAAAAAGACCGGGAAATGAAGCCGGTGCTGGTGCTTGTTACCGACGGGCGGGCCAATACCACCGCCACCGGCGGTGATGGCATGGCCGATGCCCTCAAAGTAGCCGGAAAAATACATAAGACAGGTGTGCACAGTGTGGTTATTGATACCGAGAGTGATTTTGTCAAGCTCGGTCTGGCACGGACGGTAGCCCGGGAGATGGGCTCCGCCTATTACAGCCTGCGGGAACTGTCAGAGCACAACATTATGCACATTGTCAAAAATTTGTCATAAAAAGCGATGTAAGAATGAGAACTTTATTGACCTAACGGAGGCGTAAACATGAGTTTTATTGCAGAGTGTTTCCATATATTTCAGCAAGGCGGTCCGGTCATGTATCTGCTGTTGGCCTGTTCGCTGCTGGCGGCAACCATTGGCGTGGAACGTTTTTTGTATTATAGAAAAATGAAAGCCGATATGCACGATTTTACTGAGAGAATTACTCCCTTACTGGAACGTGCCGACTGGACGGCAGCAGGTGAATTATGCCGGCAGACCCAAGGCATTGCCGCTATGGTTGCCGCTAAAGGCATTGGCCACATTCAGCGCGGCTGCGCGAATATAGAAAGTGTGCTGGAAGGCGAGGCTTCCCTGGCTGTCGCCGGTTTACGGGCTAACCTGAATCATTTGGACACAGTGGTAACCATTGCACCGCTGCTTGGCCTGTTGGGTACGGTTATCGGCATGATCAGCTCCTTTAGTGTTATGAATATCAAAGCAGGTCAGCCGCAGGCCATTACCGGCGGTGTGGGGGAAGCGCTCATTGCCACCGCTACCGGCTTGTGTGTGGCTACTGTGGCTATGCTGCTGTATAGCTATTTTAATCATCGGCTGGATGATCTCATCACCAATATCGAAAAGACCTGCCTGCTGTTGCTTGGGTATGCGAAACAGGAGAAATGTCATGAAATTGCGTAATTTGCGCTCAGGGCATCAGCCTAAACTAATGATTATACCTATGATTGATATTATTTTCTTCTTGCTGGTGTTTTTTATCATGAGCACTCTCTATATGGTTGATCAGCAGACAATACCTGTTAACCTACCGCAGGCCGCTTCGGCACAGAGCGACAAGCCCCAAAGTGTGGCCATTGCGGTTACCAAAGAGGGGCGGATTATGTTTGAACAGGAAGATATACCGCTGGAACTGCTGCAAAAGCGGGTAAAGCTGGAGATGGCCAAGCAACAGGATCTGGTTTTTATCCTGCGTTCGGATAAAACAGCCGAATATGGCAAAGTGGTAGCGGTTCTTGACGAGTTGAAACTGGCGGGAGCCCACCGGGTGGCTATCGCTACTGAAAGGAAGGATAAGTAATGGATTGGGCGGCGGATTTGCGTTGGCGAAAAGCGATGCTCATCTCTTTGGTTTTGCACAGTATTGTGTTAATCGGCGTCGGCTGGCTGGCCGGCCGGGTTGTACTGCCTGAACCTATACCGGAGACAGTTATCGAACTGGAATTAACCGATTGGGCGGAAGGACCGCTGCTGGCAGATACCGAACCGGCGGCAGCTCCCGCCAGCCAGCAAGTCTTGCCGGCTCTGCCGCAGCCTGTGCCGGTGGTGCGGCCTGCGGCTGTTCAGCCGGCAGCAGCTGATCCGGTGCTGCCGGAGCCGGTAGTAGCTGCCAGTGACATGGCGGTTGTTGCAGTTGATGCGAGCGCGGTCGCCGCCAGTGCCCCGGCAGGAGGCAGCGGCGGGGGAAGTTCGGATGGAAGTGCTGCTGCCGGCAGCGGTCAAGGCGGCGGTAGAGGCGGCAGTGGCAGCGGCAAGGCCGGCGGGGTCATTCCGCCAGGAATATTGTCACAGCGGGAGCCGAACTATCCGGAACAAGCCCGCCGGGCAGGAATTGAAGGGACGGTAGTGCTTAAGATTGAAATTCTGGCCAACGGACAGGCCGGGCAGGTATATGTTTTCCGGTCCAGCGGTTCGGAACTGCTGGATAATGCAGCTGCCGACGCGGTGCGGCGCTGGCGCTTTGTTCCGGCCAAGCTGCGGGAAACCGGCCAGACTATTGTCTGCCAAACCACTATGCCGGTGGTGTTTCGGCTAAGAACATAATCCCGGAATCCGCCAGGTCATTAATGGATAGTTGTTAAACACTTAGCGCGTATATAGAGTAAGAAGCGTGTAAAGAGGTTGCAAAAATGATTCATATAGCAAATTTGGTCAAACGCTTCGGCAGCCGGACGGCCGTTGACGGAGTATCGCTGGACATTAGCCAGGGAGAGATTTTCGGCTTGCTGGGGCCAAATGGGGCAGGAAAAACGACAATGATCAGGATGCTGACCATGTTAACCCGCCCTACAGCCGGTACGCTGAGCATCCAGGGCTGGCAGCTGCCGCAGGATGAGCAAAAGGTTAAGCCGGTCATTGGCATTGTGTCGCAGCATTTCAATCTTGACGCTGATTTGACCGTTCGGGAAAACCTGGAACTGCATGGCAGACTGCAGCATATTCCGTTGCCGCAGCGCGCCCGGAGAATTCCTGAGCTCTTAGAGTATGTGGAACTGACCGAACGCGCCAATGATAAAGTGCAAGCCCTTTCCGGCGGCATGAAACGGCGGCTGATGATTGCCAGGGCCCTGTTGCACGAGCCCAAGGTCTTATTTCTTGATGAACCGACAGTAGGCCTTGACCCGCAGGTGCGGCGGCGGTTGTGGGACTTAATCAGACGCATGGCGCATGACAAGCTGACAGTTATGCTGACAACCCACTATATTGAAGAAGCCGAGTTTTTGTGCGGGCGGGTAGCCATTTTGGAAAAAGGCAGCATGATTGCCCTGGACAGTCCGGCCGCGTTGTGTGAGCGTCTTGGTGTTTATGTTGTTGAGTGGAGTATGGATGAAGGCCGCCAAACTAAGTTTTTTCACAGCCGGGAAGAAGCCGCCGCCTTTGCCGGCACTTTGACCATGACGACCACCATCCGGCGTTCCAACCTGGAAGATGTTTTCGTGGAGCTGACCGGCAGGAAGGTGGTGGACTAATGCTGACAGATATTGCAACCGTATTTTGGCGGGACTGGATTGTCCTGCAGCGGCGCCTGGGAACCTTTATCTTTTCCCGGATGATTACGCCGGTATTGTACCTGGTGGCTTTTGGCTGGGGTGTAGGCCGGAGTGTGCAGGTCAGTCAGGGAAACTACCTGGATTTTATTGTGCCGGGCATTCTGGCCCTTAACTCTATGAATATCAGCTTTAACTCAGTTGCTTCACCGCTCAACATGAGCCGCTTATATCATAAAACGCTGGAAGAATATCTGGTTGCCCCGATTAGCTCCCTGGCTTTTATTCTTGGCAAGGTGCTGTCAGGAACCTTGCGTGGCATTATTTCTTCTCTGATTATTGTTGTACTGGCTTATTTATTTGGGGCAAAATTCCAGCTTAACCTGCTGTTTTGGCTTGTTATTCTACTAAATTGCCTTGTTTTTTCGGCCTTGGGTTTTGTGGCCGCAATGCTTATCAATTCCCATGAAGATATGGGCAACTTCAGCACCTATGTATTGCTGCCCATGTCATTTTTGTGTGCCACCTTTTTCCGCATTGATAAATTACCGGCTTTTGTCCAGTGGGTACTGGAGCTTTTGCCGCTGACCCATGCCAGCCATGCCCTCAGGGCCATCGGCAGCGGCGGCGAACCGGCGGCTGTGTCCTGGCTGGTTATGCTGGGGTATATTGTGGTGCTGCTGGCCATTAGTGTCTGGACCATGGAGAAGGTGCGGGAATAGTTCTGCCTGGAATAGCGGGGCCATGTGGCGGATGTATCTCTGCTATTTATAGATCTGGTTCTAAAGGGGAGTGGTATAGTTTGAAAAGGAAAGCCAAACAAGGGAATTTTGGTAAAAATATTCTCATGACCATGTTAATCACAGGAACAGTATTTGCAGGGAGTGCCAGTGCATTGGCTGCAGAAAAGGATGTTGAAAGCTATACGCTTGATTCGATAGTTGTAACTGCGCAAAGATATGCAACAGAAGAGTTAGATACTCCGGCAGCTGTTGAGGTATTTACACAGGAACAGTTGGTTGCCACCGGTGGGACAAATTTGCAAGAAGCATTGAAATTCGGAACTGGGTTGATTTACCATGCGCAAGGCCCACGTGGTACGTCACAAGGGACTATGACGAGTAAGATTGTAATTCGGGGAGTGGAAAAGGGAACGCTTGTGCTTATTGATGGTGTTCCACTAAATCAAAGTGGACGCTATAACCTTGATGATATTCCGGTTGAGACAGTTGAAAGGGTGGAGATTATTCGTGGCGGTGGTTCTGTTTTATACGGATCCGAAGCTACCGGTGGTGTTATCAATATTATCACTAAAGGTAAGAGGACAAATAGTGTAAGAACAGCCTTTGGCAATTATGGTATGCAAAGTCATGCTTTTAATACTCAAGCCGGTAAGCTGGGTATTAGTTATTCTTATGATAAAACTGGGGCCGTGGATAATATATCAGATCCATCTGGTGGACGTCCGGAAGGAATGTATTATAATATAATACGGGGTGAGCATAACACCGCTAATTTAAGATATGATTTTAATGATGCTATGTACTTATCTTATACATATGGAGAAAATAATGCTCATTATGTGTATCGTTATAGTAAACAACAAGATGCTAATGGAAAAGATATAGACTATAAGAATGCAATCCATACAACCAAAAATAATAATGCTCAATTACATTACGATAAAGATGACTGGAAAGCGGTTTTATCTTATGTTCGTCGGGAACAGGAAACGCGTAGCAAGACCGCAACTAAAAAATCAGGAAATTATATTCCCGGGGTTACTACATCTGACAGCAAAGGCTACGACGATAAGTCTTTAGGTATGGATATTCAGAAGAAATGGGAGCTTGGGAAAAATATTGGTTTGTTAGGATTTAATTTTCAAAGGGATACCTGTGATTACAAAGAAGTAGACAAAACAAATATGGCTCAAAATCGCGATTACGAACGGAATATGTATTCTTTCTATGGGCAATACAACTATGAATTAAATAAATTATCTAATTTGATTGTAAGTGCTCGTGAAACCTGGACCGGAAGCACCACTGCCGGACAAAATTATAACAAGTTTACACCTGAAATAGAATATATACATAAACTCGATGATGACACCAGTGCTTATGCTAAAGCCGGACAATCTTTTATGATGCCAACTTTTAGCCAAATATATGGTTCCGGCAATATTATTGGAAACGCTACTTTAGAACCTCAGCATGGCAATCATTTTGAAATTGGCTTGAAAAAGAATACCAATACTCACATGTGGAGATTGGCAGTATTCAATTATAAGATTAATGATAGTATAGAGTCTAAATGGAAGGACAATTATACAGAAGTTGAATATACTAATGAGGATATTAAAAACACGGGTATAGAATTGACGTGTGCAATTGATATGGGTCAAGGTTGGAAAGCAAATTGGGGAGCATCTTATAGTAATCCTAAAAAACTGGTTACAATAAACGATGCTGGCACTATTACTGAAGGTAGCTGGAGAAATTACTATGGAAAACTGCAACTCAATGGGGGATTAAACTATAACAAAGGTAAGTGGAGCGGAGCTATTAATGCCAATTATTTAGGCGAACGCACAAGAGATAACGACGCGCAGGCGAGCATGAAGCCACAATTGTTTACTGATCTTAATATTGTCTACAAACCAACAAAAAATGAAAAAGTTTATTTGAATTTGGAAAATATTTTTGATCGGAGAGATATTGTTTCTACCTCTACTTCTACCTTCTATAACTTAGGCAGAAACGTTATGGTTGGTTATGAATTTAATTTTTAATTCATAGATGGAAGAAAAGGGGTTTATTAATATACTAATGCAGATAATGAGGAGGAAATATTCTATGTCACAAGAACAAACCACAAACAAGAA
Organism: Sporomusa sphaeroides DSM 2875; assembly: GCF_001941975.2. Classification (NCBI taxonomy): domain Bacteria; kingdom Bacillati; phylum Bacillota; class Negativicutes; order Selenomonadales; family Sporomusaceae; genus Sporomusa; species Sporomusa sphaeroides. The sequence continues at coordinate 733,288 of NZ_CP146991.1, forward strand.
AGCCATCCTGGTTGTAAGTTTTGGCACTTCGTATCCGGAAACCTTAAAGTTGAATATTGAAAGTGTCGAGAATCGTATTCGTGAGGCCTTTCCGGGCTATGAAGTGCGTCGGGCTTTTACTTCCCGTACTGTCATTAAACGGATAGCTGAGCGGGATGGAGTTCAAATTGACAATGAACGGCAGGCCTTGGAACGGCTCCACACAGAAGGTTATCAGGAGGTATATCTCCAGCCCCTGCATATTGTGCCAGGTGCTGAATATGACAAAGTTAAAAGACTGGTCAGCCACTATGCGCATGCCAAAGAAAAAGCCTTTGCCGTAATCCGGTTAGGCCGCCCGCTGCTCTATAGCATGGGAGTGGACGACCATCCTGATGATTACGAAATTGCCATAAGAGCCCTGGTGCATCAGCTGCCTGCTGCTGCTCCGGACAAGGCTGTCGTCCTTATGGGGCATGGCGGGATACATCCCGGCAATGCGGCCTATGCGGCGCTGCAGCTAAAACTGGAAGAGGCCGGGCTCAATAATGTTTTTATCTACACGGTGGAAGGCTTTCCGTCTTTGACATCGATTATTGGTAAGCTCAAGCAAAAGCAGGTGAAGCAGGTTACCCTGATGCCGTTCTTATTAGTGGCTGGCGATCATGCTACAAATGATATGGCCGGTGAGGAGGAGGATTCCGCTAAATCACAGCTGGTGGCGGCAGGCTTTGCGGTTGATGTATATTTCCATGGCCTGGGTGAAAATACAGCCATTCAGGATATCTATGTAGCCCATCTCCGGTCAGCTATTGCTCACCCGCCGCACGGACATGTCTGTGCGCATGGCCATGGACACCACCACAAGGGACGTTGCCATACGCATGCCCACGGTCACGGCCATAAAGGCCACTGCCATGGTAATGGACATGGTCATAAAGACTAAGGCCGGAAAAAAGTATCCATAGTATTTTGTATCGCAACAGGTCTCTTCCTTAATCAGGAAAGGGGCCTGTTGCTTAGGATACCGGCAATACCGCCGCAATACGCTCCCCCCGGCCCCTTTCCTATTCTTTACGCAGAATATATATTGGAAATGGGATGAATGGTACAGGAGAAAAGATATGTTAAATTAAAGAAATAGGTTTGAAATTTTCAGTGCCATACGTTATACTACTAATGAGAATGATAATCTTTATATATACAATGATTATCATTTCGAATGTAAACGGTTGCAACGTTTGCCGTTATAATCTATTTCTAAATACCTGAAAGCAGGTTGCACTGCTGTGGGAATGGCAAGGGGGAAGATGTCACAATGGATTTTTTGACCCAAAGTTTAGCCCTGTTTCACAAAGGCGGACCGGTAATGTATCTCTTGGCGCTTTGTTCGCTGGTGGTTGTAACCATTAGTGTGGAACGATACTGGTATTATAGGAGGTTGTCCACCAACGGGGTGGAGTTTTTGGAAAGACTTAAGCCGCTGCTGGCCGAGCGGAATCTGAACGAGGCTATACATTTTTGCCAGCAAATGCCGGCGGCAATATCCCAGATAACCTTGCAGGGGCTGCAGGCTTATCAGCAGGGGGATGATGTACATAGAGCCCTGGAGGATGCGGCTACGATTACTGCAGCACGGCTCAGAGCCTATCTTAATTATCTGAGCGGTATCGTGACACTGGCTCCTTTACTTGGTTTGCTGGGGACCGTTATTGGGATGATTCAGTCTTTTAGTGTACTTAATATCCAGTCCGGACAGCCGATGGCCATTACCGGCGGGGTCGGCGAGGCGCTGGTGGCGACTGCTGCCGGCCTGTGCGTCGCAGTGCTGGCGTTTGTCGCCAATATTATCTTTGCCCAGCTTCTGGATCGTCTGGTTACCGATATGGAACAAACCAGTGCCGTAGTTATCGCTTCGCTGCGGAAATGGCCGGTGCGGAGGCAAGATCATGAGATTGCGTAGCCTAAGGGTGGCAGAACAGCCGCAGCTGATGATTATTCCGATGATTGATATCATATTTTTTTTGCTGGTCTTTTTCATGATGAGCACATTGTACATGGTGGAGCAGCATACTATGCCGGTCAGCCTGCCCCAGGCGGCAGCCGTGCAGCAGGATACACAGCGCAATATTACTGTAACCGTCACCAAGGATGGGCGGATATTGTTTGAACAGGAAGAATTACCCCTGACGCTGCTAAAAAAGCGGGTAGGGATGGAGATAGCCGGTCAGCCTGACAAAGTATTTGTCCTCCGGGCTGATAAGCAAGTGGAATATGGTCAGGTTATTAACGTTCTGGATGAACTGAAGATGGCGGGCGCCCGCCGGGTGGCGGTAGCAGCCGAAACGAAAGCGAGGTAATGGGTATGGTGGGCAGTATGAGCTGGCGGCGGGCGATAACGGTATCTGTTTTTGTTCACTTTTTATTGCTGGCAGGTTCCGGGCATTTGTTCGCCGGTTTATTTCCTAAGGTTGTTATCAATGAACAATTTATCGAGCTGGATTTTCAAAATGAACCGCAGGTGGCGGCTGCTGCCGCACCAAATATACCGGCACCTGCCGTGCAGCAACCCAATCCGCAGCCGGCAGTCGCCCCTCAGGCTCCGGCCCCCCGAGCCCCGGTTAGCCCGCAGCCGTTGGCCGTTAATCCTGCTCCGGCGGCTGCGCCGTCATCCGGACCGGCTGTTGACGAAGCTGAGGCACAGCCGGCTGCGGCGGTGCCGGCGACCGGCGGCAGTGCTTCAACCGGCAGCACCGGCGGCGGGATAGCCCCGCCCGGCGTACTGAGCAGGGTAGAGCCTGTTTATCCGCAGGCCGCCAGGCAAACCGGAATAAATGGAACTGTGGTGGTGAAAGTGCAGGTTCTGGAGAACGGGAATCCGGCAAATGTAGTTCTGTTACGGACATCCGGGCATGCTTCCCTGGATCAGGCGGCGATAGAAGCCGTACGGCAATGGCGGTTTGTACCGGCCCGCAACCGGGATACCGGGCGGGCAGTCGCGTGCGTCACCACAATTCCCGTATCCTTTCGCTTGAATGGCTAAGCTGTCACCAGGCATTGCGGCAAGAAAAGAGAGGGTGGTTTTATGAAATATTTCCCCAAAATGCAATTACTTATTGCCGGCTTTTTAGTAATTCTTATCAGCCTGGCTGTTCCGGTTATGGCAAATAACAATTCGCCGGTGACTCCTCCTAAAATTATTAGTTTGGCTCCGGTTTCACTTTCGGATGATTTACGGGAAAAATATTCGGAACAAACCATAATGGTGAAGGTAAAGGCAACCGTATCGGCAATCGGAATCATAGACAGTGATATAAAAATAATCACAAGCTCCGGCGATGCATTATTTGATCAGGCCGTCATTGATTCAATGAAGCAGTCCGTGTTCAGCCCGGCTTACACCAGTGATAATCAGGCGGTAGCCTGTTCCATTCTTTTTCCCCTTCAGGTTAATGTGGAGAAATATGTGCCGGAAGAACAGGTAAATAACGAAGAAACCGTGAAGGCTGCGGAGTAGTAACAGGATACTGTTGCTTGTAAGCAGCATCGACAGGATAAGCTTGACAGACCTTATACGGCATGGTAATATTTGAGTGATAATTGTAAAAATTTCATAGTATTTGGCCAGGTGCCTGAAAAGGCTTAATAGGGAAGACCGGTGAAAAACCGGCGCGGTCCCGCCACTGTAATGGGGAGCAAACCCAAGATATACCACTGAGACGAAACCGTCTTGGGAAGGTTTGGGTGAGCCATGATCCAGAGCCAGGAGAACTGCCTGTCTGACAATCACCGTTTTACTCACGAGCGATGAGGAGGGGATTTAGAGCGTATAATTTTCCCGGCTGCTATAAAAACGCCGGGGTAGATTAGGAACGATGCTATTGTATTTTGTTGCCCCTTCCTGAATTTCAGGAAGGGGCTTTTGCATGTTATAGCTGCTTTAATTATTGGGATTTGCCCTTTAACCGGATCCTGGCCTGGAATCATAAGTTGTAAAATCAGTTTATCATTGAGTACTAACCGGCAGGCCGGAATTCTGGGCTGGTCTTAAACAGCTTGCGCCAATAACCGTCAACAAGGAGTTGACGGTTATTGGCACATCAGGAGATTCTTCCGCAAGGTGATTAACCGCTTCCGGCTGTTACCGCGATAACCGGCAGATGTAAGGAATGGAGTGAACACACATTACTGATGAAGAAAGTTATACATAGCAAAAAGTGCCGGCAGATGCTGGGGATTGTGGTGGTGGCAGCAGTTTTGGCCGGTGCCCTGTTCTTCTGGAAAAGCCATAGCAGTCAGGGAAATACGGCAAAAGCCGGCGCAGTCAAGCCGCTGGTAGCGGTAGAGACAATCCGGCGGCAGGATATGTTTTCAAGGATTATCTTAAGCGGGCAAACGGTGGCGGCGGCGCAGGTCGATATTGCGCCCAAGTACGCGGGGCATATTACCCGGGTTGCCGTAGAGTTAGGCCAGCAAGTAACAGCCGGACAAATACTTGTTGCGCAGGATTTGGAGGATATCGATCTGGCGATCGCCCAGACAACAGCCGCTATCCGGCAGGCCGGAGCGGACAGTATCGAAATCAAAGCCGCATTTGCTGCCGATTATCAAAAAGCCGAGGCCGATTATGAGCGGAATCTTGCTAATTACCGGCGGTATGAAGCCTTGTACAATATGGGGGCCATTTCCCGGGAAACGCTGGATACGGCCAAACAGCAAATAGTCAATGCAAAAGCAGCTCTGGACGTACTAAAGGAACAGTCGATGCCAAGTGGCGTTCCGGCGGTTTTAGAAAGCAAACAGGCAGCGCTGGCTAAAGCCAAATACGGCCTGGAAGCCTTGGAGAAACAGCGGGAAGACCGGCTGCTGCGGGCACCGCGGGACGGTATTATCGGCTACCGGCAGGTGGAAGCAGGAGCCTTTGTGCAGGCCGGGCAAAAGCTGCTGACGGTTGTTGATAATAGCAGCAGCTATGTTGATTGCCTTGTTTCCGAGCAGAATGCAGCGCAAATCCGGAGCGGCATGCAGGTAATGGTTGCCATTGATTCACTGGGGCAGGAGTATCCTGGCAGCATTATTTATATCAGTCCGGCAGCAGATGCCCAAACCCGGCTCTTTACTGTCAGGCTGGCGTTAACCCTGGCAGATGTTGCCGTCAAAAGCGGTATGTTCGCCCATGCCGGTATTGCCGGGCTGCTTAGAGAGCAGACTTTGTTTGTGGCAAAAACCGCGGTTACAGAAAAAAACGGCAAGCAGTATGTATTTGTCATTGATGACAAAAATCAGGCCGAACAGCGCCTGGTAACAACCGGACAACGCAATGATGAAACTGTAGAACTGCTTACAGGCATTCACGCAGGGGAGCGGGTGGCCGTCAGTAATGTATCCCGGCTTAAACCGGGGATGGCTGTTGAGGTGGATACGCACATATGAATATCACCCGTTTTTCTATTCAACGTCCTGTCGGCATAACCATGATTGTCATGCTGTTTGTTGTGCTGGGGCTATACAGCTTTTTTCGTATCGGTGTGGAGCTGCTGCCGGCCCTGAACAGTCCCTATTTTTCCATAGCTGTTGAATATCCCGGCGCCAGCGTGGAAGAGGTTGAGGAAATGGTGGTCAAACCACTGGAACAGGAATTGGTTTCCTTATCGCATTTAAAGCGGATTCTCGCCATTGCCAAGCCGGAACGGGCTACGATCGTCCTGGAATTTGACTATATGGCCAATGGCGATATTGCCTCTATCGACGCTTCCAAGGCCATCAACCGGGTGCGGAAAAAACTGCCGGAGGATGTAGAGGAACCGGTGATAAGCCGGCGGGATGCCAACGCTGTGCCGGTTATGGAAATTGCGGTAAAGGCAAAATATCCATTGTCTGATATCTATGGCAAAGCCGATCACATTTTCAAAGAGCGGCTCCAACGGGCCGGCGGTGTATCCGATGTGGCTGTCGGCGGCGGTCGCGACCGGGAAATCGCCGTACTGGTTGACCGCGATAAACTAGCCTTATATAATTTGTCGCTAAACCAGATTGCCGAGCGCATTAAAGGCGATAACCTGCTTTTGCCTGCCGGTTCCGTATATTCGGAAACACAGGAAAGTGATGTGCGTTTGGCCGCCCGCTACCAGTCTGCCGAAGAAATCAAGCGGGTATATCTTGCCAATACCGGTGGGGGTGCCGTACCCTTAACCGAGATTGCCGAGGTGAGCGGGCAGGACAGCCGCGCCACCCGCTATGGCAGGGTAAATGGCGATGATGCCATTACCCTGCAGGTATACAAAAACAGTGATGCCAATATTGTCAATACCGTTAAGCAGGTGCAGCATGAACTGGCGGCACTGCAGGACGAATATCCGGAGTATCAGTTTATTGTAGTAACCAATGACGCCAATTATATTGACAACGCCTTGCATAATACCCTTATTGCCCTGTTTGAGGGCATAATGACTACCGGACTGGTATTATTTTTATTTCTTCGCGGCTGGCGGTCAACGGTTGCCGTCATGATTGCCATCCCGACATCGCTGATTTCCACCTTTTTGGTTATGTATGCGGCAGGCTTTACCTTTAACATGATGTCCCTGATGGGCATGGCATTGTGCATCGGGATATTAGTGGATGATGCCATTGTTGTCCTGGAGAACATCCATAGACACCTGCAGCTGGGCAAACCGCCGGCCGTCGCTGCCGAAGAGGGGCGCAACGAAATCGGCACAGCGGCCATCGCCATTACCCTGTGTGATGTGGTGGTATTCTTACCCATCGCCTTTATGACCGACATGACCGGGCAGTATTTTCGCCAATTTGGGTTAACCATTGTATTTGCCACATTGTTTTCACTGTTCATTTCCTTTACTTTAACCCCGATGCTGGCTGCACGGCTGTTTTCCACCGGGGCAGCCCCGGTTAGCGGAAGGATCTGGACTTTTATGGACAGCCTGGAAAAAACCGCTGTTGACAAGTATGAAAAGCTGCTGCGCCGGAGCCTGGCTCATGGCAGGCAAGTGATTGCCGGTGTACTTATTTTGCTGGTTAGTACTGTTGCCCTGATTCCTCTCGGGGTAATCGGAGCCGAATATATGCCGCGAACAGATGAAAGCAACTTCCGGGTCAGTGTCGAATTGCCTGTGGGACAGAACCTGGAAATGACCGATGCGGTGATCAGTCAATTGGAGCAGTATATCCTGACAATTCCGGAAGTGACCTACTGCCTGAGCAATGTCGGCGGCAGCAGCAGCAACTGGGGCAGGATGACCGTACAGCTTGTAGGGAAAAGGGAACGGGACCGCAGTATTTGGGAAATTACCGATGATGTCAGAAACTTTGCCCGCCGTCAGCTTGCTCACGCTTCGGTGCGGGTTTATGAAACCGAGTCGTCGGTGGCCGGTATTTCGACAGGCGGTGCCGAGATACACTCCCCGGTCTTAATTTATCTTTTAGGGTCAGATATGGACGACTTAGTCAGGGCCTCCAATCAGCTGCAGGCCACTCTGGCTAACATCGAGGGCACCAAAGAGATCCGCAGCAACTACCGGGTAGGGGTTCCCGAATTTAAGCTGACAGTTGACCGGGAAAAACTGAAATTCTTTACTACCTCGGTACAGGACGTTAAGGAGGCTTTTGCTGGCGCGATTAACGGCAAAAAGGCCGGAGTGCTGCCCAATGACAGCAGCAACAACGGGCGTGACACCGATATTGTCGTCCGGCTAAAGGGCAGCGAATACTTTAAACCCTCTGATCTGACCAATATTCCGGTTAAAGCCGATGGCAAAATGGTATTTCTGGGCGATGTGGCCCGGATTGAAGAGGGGGTAGGCCCTGTTGGCATTACCCGGCTGAATAAGCAGCGCTCCCTTATTGTGCAGGCCAATATAACTGACCGCCCCTTAAACGAGGTGCTGCAGGAACTGGACAGCCTGCTTAAACAGGAAGCCTTGCCGGAAGGCGTGACCTACCGCTTTGGCGGACAGGCGGCCGAGATGGACAGCAGCTACGGAGAAATTATCCAGGCATTGGTTTTGTCTCTCCTGCTGGTGTATATGCTGCTGGCTGTGCTCTATGAATCGGCCTTTACGCCGGTTATCCGGATGTTATCACTGCCGTTGGGCCTAATCGGAAGCCTGCTGTTTTTGCTTTTTACCAATAATACCATTAATGTCTATTCCCTTGTCGGCTTTTTAGTCATGGACGGACTGGTGGCCAAGAACGGCACTTTGCTGCTGGATTACACACTGACACTGATGGGGCGGGGCATGAGCGCCTATGAAGCATTGGTGGAAGCAGGCAAAACCCGTTTAAGGCCCATCTGTATGACTACTCTGACCATGGTGGTCGGTATGCTGCCCACTGCCCTGGCCCTGAGTGAAGGCGCCGAAACCAGGGTGAGTATGGCCTGGGTGCTTATTGGCGGCTTGCTCTCATCCACCGTATTTACCTTATTTGTTATCCCGATAGTTTTCCTGTTTTTTGACCGCCATCCTGTGCGGACTTGGTTTCAGTAATCGCTTGTTGTTGGCTGCAACCGTAATAATTTGTATTTTTATGGTATAATAGCCATAGAAAATCAACCAGAATTAATACCATCTAAAACAACAAGGGAGAGGATTTCATGGAAATCTTGCGGTCCGTTTGTCCATATGATTGCCCTGACACCTGTGGCTTGCTTATCTATAAAGAGGGTGAAACGGTTGTCAAAGTTCAGGGTGATCCGGAACATTCGTTTACACGCGGGACACTTTGTCCTAAAATGGCCCATTATGAAAGAACCGTCTATTCAAAGCGGCGGCTTTTAACGCCATTGCTGCGGTCCGGTCCCAAGGGCAGCGGTGCCTTCACGCCGGTTTCCTGGGAGGAAGCCATTGGCCTCATTGCTGATAAATGGAAGGGCATTATTGCCCAATATGGGGCGGAGGCAATATTACCCTACTCTTACGCCGGAACCATGGGACTGGTTCAGCGTAATGCCGGTCATCCCTTTTTCTATAGCCTGGGCGCATCCCGGCTGGAGCGGACTATCTGTTCGCCGGCCAAAGACTATGGCTGGAAAGCGGTAATGGGGCAAACCATAGCGCCACACCCCGGCGAACTGCAGGCCAGTGATTTGATCATTTTGTGGGGTATCAGCGCTCTGGCGACAGATATTCATATTGTGCATGATATCAATATCGCCAAAGCCAAGGGCGCTAAAGTATGGCTGATTGATACTTATGAAACGCCTACTGCGAAAATTTCCGATCAGGTCATACTGGTTCGTCCGGGTAGCGATGGGGCTTTGGCACTGGGCATGCTGCATGTCATTGCGCGCGACAAGCTGGCAGATCAGCATTTTATCAGGCAATACGTCCAGGGGTATGAGGAACTGGCAGCAACGGTGCTGCCTCAGTATACACCGGCAGCAGTCAGTAAAATAACCGGAATTGCTGCCGGTACAATCGAGGAGCTGGCAAGACAGTACGCTGCGGCAGAGGCTCCGTTTATCAGAATGGGGAGCGGTTTATCCCGCTATGGCAATGGAGCAATGACTGTACGGATTCTCACCTGTTTGCCTGCAGTGTGTGGTGCGTGGAAAAAAAACGGTGGCGGCGTATTGACCGGAACCACTACGGCAGGTGCCTTTGACAGCAAGTTAATCACCCGTGAAGATTTGCAGAAAAGTGCAACGCGGCTGATCAACATGAATGAATTGGGACATGCCCTGAATGAAGTAAAAGCGCCGCCGGTAATGGGGCTGTATGTGTACAGCTCCAATCCGGCGATAACAGCTCCTGATCAAAACCGGGTCCTGCAGGGCTTGGCCCGGGAAGAACTCTTTACCGTGGTACATGAACGGTTCCTGACAGATACGGCTAACTACGCGGATGTTGTATTACCGGCGACCACTTCCCTTGAGCATAGTGATCTATACCGTGCTTACGGGCATTATGTCGTGCAGCGCGCTTTCAAGGTAATTAACGCGGTAGGGCAGTCAAAATCCAATTGGGAGGTATTCTGTCTCCTGGCTGCGGCGATGGGAATCGATGAGCCGTTCTTTCAGCAGACCGAGGATGCCCTGATTGACAGTATTCTGGCCAAGCCCACTTCCTGGCTGCAGCAAACCGAAATGGAAAAACTGCGGCAAGGATATCCGGTGGATTTGCCGCTGCCTGATGAGTATAAGCTGCAATTTCAAACACCGTCAGGGAAGATTGAAATAATAAATCCCCGGGAAGAAGACCCTTTGCCCAAATACTTCGAGCCCTATGGCGACAAAGCCGAATTTTGGCTGGTTAATTCGCCCGATGCCCGGATACTGGATTCCTCCTTTAATGAGCGGGAGGACTTGACGAAAAACAATACCATGATTTTGCAAATGAACCCGGGAGATGCCGCTCAAAAAGGCTTAAAAGACGGTCAGCTTGTTGTCGCTTGGAACGAACGCGGCAAAGCGGTTTTTACGCTGAAAACCAGCGCGAAAGTACCGGCAGCTGTTGTTGTGACCGAAGGCGTGTGGTGGCTTGAGCATGCCGTAGGCGACCGTTCGGTCAATGTGCTGACATCCCAAAGACTTACAGATAAGGCGAAGGGAAGTACTTTTTATGATGTAAAAGTAAATGTTATCGCCCACACGGATAGTTGTCATATTGAGGGCAGATGAAAGGAGCCTTATATGAAAAAACGAATATTGCTTGCTGTGTGCCTGCTCCTGCTTGCGGCCGTTTCCGTGCAGGCGGAGGAACCGCCTGCCAATCCGCCGCTGGACTGGGAGATCAGCGTCCGGCCTAAACCCAGTGAAGAGGAGATCGAGCGGCAGCGTTGGCTGCACGTATTTAGCAATGACATTGGTACGTTTGTCTTTGACCATAAATCCCTTAAGGTTGATGAAGCCGATAACAACCTGGTTCATGTCCTGACCAAAACCATCTTTACCGATCCGAAACTTATTGGCAGCTTAAACGACAAATATCAGGAAAAATTGACAGCAGCGGACAAAGTTGCCTACAGCGAAATCTGGATGGCCTTTAAGACCAGGGATAAAACCTATGCAGTTACCGGGATAAAAGTGGTCAGCGAACAGGGAACCGTGTTGGAAGAACGTCAGCAAACCGCAAAGTTCGCCCCTGTTCCCGTAAAGACTTTCGCCGACTCTATGTACGAAATTGTCAAAAATTATGTGCGGAATAATTAGAACTGACACCACTTGCCGGCAGTAATACCTGGCACAGTATTGCTCAAAGTTTCCATAAGAACTTTGTCGAATTTAGTAGGATAAAAACTTTCGACAAAGTTATCCATTTATGATAAAATTTAGAAAACAGACAACTAAATAAAAAATAAATATTTCCAGGTACAGGTGTCCGCAAGGACATAATAGAGAAACCGGTTAAAAGCCGGTGCGGTCCCGCCACTGTAATGGGGAGCGAATCCATGATATGCCACTGAGACGATGGTCTTGGGAAGGTTTGGAGGAGTGATGATCCTAAGCCAGGAGAACTGCCTGTACAACAATCACCGTTGACCTGCGAGAGATGGGAAGGGGATTTGGCTGCATGTTTTTTTTGCATGTAGTTCCGGCTGTTTGCCGGAATCTAAGAAGCCCCTGTCGGTTATTCGCAGGAGGCTTCTTTCTTTTTATTAACTCATACTCCTACTAACTGAAAGTCGGTGAATCGAGTGTACCATTGCCGCCGGTATCGTACTACCTTCTTCACCTTCCTGCTGCTGCTCTTCCTGCTGCCCTGGCTTGCTCAGGCCTCCCCGGCACCGCCGGCAGTCCTGCCGGATATGGCTGTTGACCGGCAGGCTGCGGTAAGCATTGGCGGTTCGCCGGAAAATGAATCCGGAACAACCCCCGGGATTACCGGCCAGGCAGGGCTTGCCACCGCCTCCGGTCTGGAACCGGGCGCTGCGCCGGAAGCCGGCCTGCAGCCTGCGCCCGAACCTGAACCTGATCTTCAGGGACCGCTGGTGGTACAGCTCAACTATCTAAAGGTCGATCAGGCCAGACCGCTGCTGAGTGTCCTGGTTCCGGAAGAAGACATTAAAACCGATCCGCTGCGAAATACCCTGGTGATTATGAGCACTCCCGACATATACAGACAAGTGGAGCAGCTGTTGGCAAAAATTGATACACCGCCGCAGCAGGTTATGTTTGAAGTGCAGGTACTGGAGATTAACCGCGATGATTTATCCAACCTCGGAGTTGACTGGGGGGCTAAGACCCTGCTGCCTTCCGAACGGCTTTACGACCATTCAAAATTCTGGATTACTACCGGCAGGTATGGCACAAATCTTCAGGGGATCATCAACCATTTAGTCGAAAAGAAAAAAGGCCGGCTGCTGGCAAGCCCGCGAATCGCTACTTTAGACGGGGTAAGGGCGCAAATCCTTATCGGGGACAAGCTGGCTGTCGAAAGTTCGCAGCCTACCACCGGCAGCATGCCCATTATTTCTGTCATCTATGTCGAGGTGGGGATTAAATTAAGCGTTACCCCAACGGTGAACAAAAATGGGTTCATCACTACTCATATTCAGCCGGAAGTGAGCAACAAGACCGATACCACCAAGAACGGCAACCCCAATATCCGCACCCGTCAGGCCGACGCCACCCTAAGGGTTAAAAGCGGGGCAACCATTGTACTGGGCGGCTTAATTCAACGCCAGGAAACCAGCAGTACCTTCAAGGTTCCGGTGCTAGGGCAGCTGCCGCTGGTGGGAAAGCTTTTCCACTCAACCGAAAAGCAAGTTACTGAGACCGAACTGGTGATTATGCTGACCCCGAAAATTATCGGTGACGACCTCTTGGCCGCCAACGTTCAGGAATAGGCTGCCGGTGTACCTCCGGTTGGCACTGTTTCTCGCATACGGCAAACAGCCTGTAGCTTTGGGAGTGATATCTGTTATGCGTATACTGCTGAAGGCGATTAGCCTGGGCCTGTTAATCCTGTTGTTGAACCTGCCGTTAACCCAGACTCATTCTGCCGCCACGGTGAATCAGCCTGTTTCCGGCGTTGCTTTGATGCCGCCAATGGTTCAGTTATCCGGTCATGTCACGCTCATAAATTGTTATGCGCCCTCCAATAGCTGTTATGCGGTTATTGAACTTCGCGAGCCGCCCGGAAAAGCCATTGTGGTCAGAACGTCCGAGCAAAAGCTGCAAAGCCTGCTGGAAACCGCTCTGGCGACAGGCAAGCTGATCTCCTTTGTCGGGCAAAACGTTATGATTGCGTCACCTCCCCGCGGCGGTACCTGGAATATGGAGGTATACGCCATTGACGAAATCACATTATATAACAAAACTTTGTAACCGACTTGCCACAATAGTTTTTTCAAGGAGAACCGATGAAACAAAGCGTATGCTGGATCATGCTTTTGCTTGCCTTGCTATTCGCACAGCCGGTTGCGGCGATAGCTGCGCCGGATATTGTCAGGCAGTGGGCGCCGGTCGTCTGCCAGTCTGATCACAGCGATGGCCTGGCAGCAAAGCAAAATGTATTTACCTTAGTGAATTATGACCTTGACTGGCGGCTCAATAATAATTGGTACAACCTGTACTTTTACCCGCTGGCGCATGCCATGTACTATTCTGTGGTGGAAAGCGATACCCATTATTATCTTGGCTATTATCAATACTATCCGCGCCATGGCCGCGGCCATGAACATGCCATGACCGGTGTGCTGCTTGCCGTAAGGAAACTGTCGGATAACACCTGCGCTCTTGATTTGCTGGTGACCTACAGTAACGGTAAATGGAAAACCCGGGATGGTGGGCGAGTGTTCCTGGCAGACGGGCACCCGGTATTGCAGCTTCGCGCCGGAACTCACGCCATTGCCGCCGCCGGCAAAAACAGCCGGTTGCTGCGGAAAAAGAATATGCAGGTGTTGAGTCCGGCCGGCAGTCGGCTGGGCAGCGACCACCAAGCCGGGTCGGGACATACGGACTATGTTCTGCTGCCCCTGACAGTCTTGTGGGAGCGCCGCCAGGATATTGGACAAGGCCGTGTTTTCTCCCGCTGGGGTTATTTCGACAGCTTTAATGCGGTTAGGGTTTCAGCCCCCTGGGCCTGGGAGTATCGCCGGCTTAACTGGCTGCTGAATCCCGGTGAGCTGACCCTGTATTTTACCGGCCAGCCTGTCAAAGCCTGCAACTACCTGAACCATCCGTATCAAGCCGGTACAGGCAGCAAATAAATTATTATTTTGCCAAGCGGTTAAACAACAAAACTATATAGCGGTACAGGTGCCCTTCGGGGCTTAATAGGGAAGTCCGGTGCAAAGCCGGCGCGGTCCCGCCACTGTAATGGGGAGTGAACCCAAGGATATGCCACTGGGACGAGGAGTCCTGGGAAGGTTTGGGCGAGCGATGAGCCAGAGTCAGGAGAACTGCCTGTACAACAATCACCGTTGACCTGCGAGCGATGGGTAGGGGATTATCTGGGCAGTCTGTTTCATAGGCTGGTTATGGCAGCTTGCTGTAATAACACTGTGGATAATGGATTTCTCATATAGTCAACACTCTGTGAACCCGGAGCGGTTGGCCTTATGAGAAATCCATTTTTTATTGTAAAAATGGAATTTGGTACGAGGAAGCATCACAAAAAATGAGTACAGGTGCCCTGCGGGGCTTAATAGGGAAGTCCGGTGCAAAACCGGCGCGGTCCCGCCACTGTAACACGGAGTCAGCCCTTACCATGCCACTGGAAACACTTTCGGGAAGGCTGGGCGGATGATGAACTGGAGCCAGGAGACCTGCCTGTACGGAAAGTCTTCGTTTGACCTGCGAGCGACAGGGAGAAGATAGGGAAAATCACTAGAGAAAGGAGACAGAGGACACAACAACACTGTAAACAAGCCAATATTTCCGGAAATTTTGGCAAGAGCACTATTGGTAAAAAGGAGAGAGTGTTCGTTGAAACAAGGCAAATTAAGCAAAAAAGCCCTGGCGCTTGGCGTCTGCTGTACGCTGGCCCTGGGCATGGCTCCGGGGCTTCCGACCCCTGGTTCCAGCGGCATCGTTCATGCGGCCGAGGCCGGCGGCGAGCCGTCACAGGAAACACAGGACACTGTGGCGGCAGACCCCGGGCAGGCGCAGGAATATGCCCTGGAAGCCATCACCGTTGAAGCAAAACGCCCTGACTGGGAATCCAAGCTGTCGCCAGGCACGGTGACCATCATCCGGCCTGATGATTACAAGGGCGAACAGAAGACACTGCCCGAACTGCTGAAAGATGTGCCTGGCGTCCATGTCCGTTATGTGTCCGGCAAAGGGCAGTATACCACCGTTACCGTTCGGGGCAGTACGGCGGCCCAGGTGGGGGTATTCGTGGATGGTGTATTGTCCAACCTCGGCGGGGATGCGGCTGTCGATATTTCGACAATTCCCATCAGCAATGTCGAGCGGATCGAGGTCTACCGCGGCTATATCCCGGCCCGGTTTGGCGGCACCTATATGGGCGGGGTTATCAATATCGTCACCAAGAAGCCCGACAAAGCTAATATCTCGGCCCAAATCGGCAAAAGCTCCTGGGGCGGCACTACCGCCGGCCTGGAGATCACCCAGCCGCTGGGGAAGGGCAGCCTGATGATCGGCATCAACCGCGATGAGAGCGACGGGGATTTCCGGTATAAGAATCCCGGATCGGATGCGGCCTATGCAAGATTTATGCCGGGGGTACAGGCGGATTTGGCAAATCACATTAATAACTTAAACTCTGATTTACACAGAGCGGGTATTGATTTTTCTACGGCGGAGGAAGCCATTGCGGCATTTAACAATCCTGCTGTATATGATACGCTTCAAACCACATATACAGACAATTATTGGAAAATATTTCCTCCATTTTTTGGCTTTACTAGTAAGGCGGATGCGATAATGAAACCTCCTCCTTTTGGTTGGGGGGGGAATGAAGACGCATATAATGCCGCGGCGAAAGCAGCGTTAAATGGTTCTAAAAACTCGTTTCTTCATTCAACCGCAGCTTCGATAAAACAGAAGAACGAGCTTTCTGAGAATGCCACCCGCTGGCGCCGCAATAACGACTATAAAAATACTGACGCCATTATCAAATGGCAGGACGACCACTGGCTGGTCAAGGGTAGTTGGAAAAAAATTGACCGGGGGCTACCAACACCCATGTACCTTACCGGGGATATCTCGGAATCTGGTTACTCAGGTGTTGATATGCCAGGCTTGTTCGAGCGGAAGCGGCAGGAACTGACCAGTAAGGATTTGCTGGTAGGCCGGCGCGATATGGACGGCAGTCTGGAATGGGGCTGGCAGTTCAACTATCTTGATCAGGATAAGCGCTACAGCAATCCGGATCATGCACTGGAGAACGGAGGGGAAAGGGCACTTGGCAAATGGAGTTCTTATGATTCCCGGCGGTTTGGCGGGGCCATTGACGGCACCTATAAGGCTGGTGACAACCATATGCTTGAGTTCCTGGCTAACTGGTCTAAGGAGAAAATGGATATTGACGGCAACCGGATGGACAAAAAGGACTTTGAAGATGGTATTACCAATGGTGAACGGTTTCGGACATATTATGAGCATACGCTGTTTAATCTCCAATTGCAGGATACCATTACCCTTAACCAGACCGCCGACTTCTGGCTAACCCCCAGCATTCGCTACAATTATTCTAAGGTCATGGGCAAGGCGATCAGACAATCTAATTTGAGCTGGATGAAACCGGAGGATTCTCAGGTCAGTGATAAGGTCACCTGGCAGTTGGCAGTGAAAAAACAGGTGGATGACCATCTGACCCTGCGCTCTACTTATGGCACCTACTACCGGCTGCTCAACCTGTATGAGATTGCCGGCGATGGCGCTGGTATTATACCTCGTCCTAATGATCCTGCCAGATACCCTGGACAAAGTATATTTCCGGTACCCGAGGAGGGAACCCAGTGGGATTTGTCGGCCATTTGGGACGGCAAGCTGCTGGGTGCCGACTCCTCCAGGGTGCAGTTAACCTATTTCGGCCGCGATTCGAAGAATATACTTCAACTTTACCGTTTCGGTTTGAATTTCTGGTCTTATACCAATGCGACCAAGGGACGGGCCAATGGTGTAGAACTGCAAGGCGATTTCCACTGGGACAAATGGGATATGAATCTGGCAGGTACCTATCTGCATACCAAGCAACATGACAAATTTAATAAACCTGATTCGCATACCGGCGATACTTATTTCGGTATGCCGCACCTCTACGCTCCGGAATGGGAAGGCTCAATGCGTCTGACCTACCGCCCCGACAACCGGCTGGCGATTTTCGGCGAACTAAAATATATTGACGAGATGTATTGCTGGCAGCAGCAACCGGAGCATGTACAAAGCTCCCTGACCACCGTCGGCCTAGGAGCTAAGTATAAAATTGATAAAGATTGCCAAATTATTGCCGGTGTCAACGATCTCTTTAACAAAGGGCCGGAGCAGACATTTACCAGTATAACCTATATACCGGGGGAAAAGCAGGACAAACTCATCGAATATCCTTTGCAGGGCCGTACCTATTATGTAACGCTGCAGTACAAGTATTAGAAAGCAGCCTGTGGCAGTAAAGGAGGTGATGCCCGCATTTCAGGCAGGCAAGATCAATCTGGCAGGAAGGGAGTGATGGCGGGAAAGTAAGCTGGGTACCTCGGGATTTTTCACATAGGAAAATTTTTAAAAAAGTGAGGTTATGAATGATGAAGATGAAATTTGGTTTTCTCAAACGGGCTGTCGTAGCAGCCCTGACGCTGTCCGTGCTTGGCAGCTCAGCCGCGCTGGCCGCCACGGAAAACTTATTCGGCTACACGGTGGTTAATTCCAGCTATTCACAAGGTCTGGCCGGCGCCATCAATGGCGACCGGACCGCTGCCCCCACCACTTTTACATCCAGCACCAAGGTCACCGGCTTAAACAGCGATCCGGCGCTGTTCAACTTCTTCCGGGGTACGGAGAGCCAGCTGGTGTTGCGTCAGTATAATGTGTACTCTCCGGCAACTTTGATCGATAACAAAATCATTGATCCGTTTGCTTCTTCCTGGACGCCTTCACTTGCCGAAAAGAAATGGGATGCTGTGCGCAACCTGCATGCGGCAGCCACCAAGGGTAATTTCCTCTACGCTACTGGCTATGATCTGGGAAAAATTTCGGTTGTCAATATGAGTAGCGGTTATACGCAAATAAAAAGCTATCAGTTCCCGACTGACTGGTCAGCTATTTCTTTGCCGACCGGAGCTTCGGTTCACGGTGAAGGTTTAACTGTGGTTGGTGACTATTTGTATGCGCTGTTTACCGTAAATCCGAGCGGCGGTTATTCGGTGTATTCCGACAGTATCGTTGTAAAATTATACATTGACAGTTCAACTGGCGATTTGTATTACATGGGTCACATCGCTGTTGGCAAAAACGCTTTCACCCTCGACCATTATAACAACAAGCTCTATGTTTGCGCCCTGGGCGGCATGCAGAACGCCGGTAGCTCTAACGCCGACACCCGTCTGGACATCATTGACCTGTCTACCTTCACTAAGACTACCGTTAACAAGACTACTTCCATGACCGGTGATTTCCGTGATATTACCATCGTTGACGCCAATACTGCCTATGTTTTCCTCGGCAACTATGATACCTATTTTACCAATATGGTCGGCGGCGTGTACCGCACCAGTGTCGCCAACCTTGCCACCCCTTCCGCCTGGACTAAGGTTAGTAACGTAAACTCGGGCGGCTATCTCTGGGGCATTTATGCTGACAGCAACCGTTTCTGGTTTGTCAAAGGCAATCAGATCGACATCTATCCCGGCCTGCCTGCCAGCACCTCTGATACATCTACCAAAACCTTCACTCCTGGCGATCTGGGCTACACCGGCGGTAACCTGAACTCCGCGATTATCCTTGCTCCGGATCAACCCTCCGGTTTTGCTGCCAAGAGCGCTTCCGGCGTGGCTAAATCCTTCGCTTCCCAGTCTGTCCTGGCACAACAAGCCCGCAAAGCAGCTGAAGAAGCCAAGACCGGTCTGAAAACCGTAAACGGCCAAAGAATCCTGAGCTTCAACTAATCACAAAACATGTAATTCATCATCTACATTATACTCCAAATTAAATTAGCTATGACTTTTAACCGAAAAAGTACTGCCACAATCCCCTTGTCTTGGCTATCCGTTCGCCCCGGAGCCCCAAGACAAGGGGATTTTTCCTGGGACAAGGGGACAGGTTCCTTGTCCCACTTGATCTATCTATTCTACTTGTAGATACTCCAGTCATCTTAGTTAATTGCCTTGTTGTGATAATGCTTTGTACGCCGGCTAATAGATTTTTCGCTTAGCAGTTAAGGGATTTCCTTGGTATATCTTTACAATAAATAGTTTATATGCTAAACTATTTGCGGGAGGTCGGAAATATGTGCTCATCATCGGAAAGCTGTGATCCCAAACAGGGAAGTGCTCGTATCGGGCGGCTTATTATGCAGCTCAAGCGTCTGGAGCGGCACCCGCACCAGTTCGGTGCCGCAGGCTGTTTAACGCCCAGCGAAATTCATACCGTTGATGCGATAGGGATTAACGGTCGGATTTTGATGAGTGAACTGGCGGCACACCTAGGCGTTACTAAGGGGGCGGTGACTCAGCTTATCAGCCGGCTGGAGGCTAAAGATTGTGTTCAGCGCACGCCGCACACCACCGACAACCGGGCGACGCTGGTTTCACTGACCGCAAAGGGCCGACAGGCGTATCTGGCGCATGAGCAGTTAAACCGGCAATTTTATGATAAGCTCAGTGCCCAATTGACGGCTCAGGAAATAGCCATTTTTGAAAAATGCATTGATACGTTTTGTGAAGTACTAAAAAAGTGAATTCGGTTCAGTGCGGTTGGCACGTCGGGCTAGGCAGGAGTGTCGCCGCTAATATGGATTTTTTTTGCCGATATAGTTTAGATGCTAAACTATATCGTAATCGTTAACTGCATAATAGGAACAGGTGCCCTTTGGGGCTTAATAGGGAAGTCCGGTTGAAAGCCGGCGCGGTCCCGCCACTGTAACGGGGAGTAAACCCAGGATATGCCACTGGAAGGAAAATTCCGGGAAGGTCTGGGTGCATGATGAGCCGGAGCCAGGAGAACTGCCTGTTTTACAATCACCGTTTGACCCGCGAGCGATGGGGAGGAGATTAGCAAGCAGGGGCTTTCCGTTCCAAGGAACAATGCCGCCTGGTTGCAGCAGATCTTCTCCCGGCAATTTGCCGGGAGATTTTTATATATTATAAGGAGGTTATATGTATGAAAAATCCAGGCCAGAATCCGGGGATGCTCTACCGGATGACGCAGCAGTTCAAGGAGGCCCAGTTGTTATTTGCCGGTATAGAACTTGACGTCTTTTCGTATTTGCAGGAAGAAGCGGAAGCCGGTGTGGTCGCCGCGCAGACCGGATATGATGCCCGCAATCTCGCTTTGTTTTTAAACAGTCTGGCGGCAATCGACCTGCTCAAAAAGAACGGGGAGTATTTTCAGAATACCCCGGTGGCCGAGGCGTTTCTAAACAGGAACAGTTCCTTTTACCTGGGCGAATATCTGGTTTTTTGGAATGAGATGACCAGCCTGCACCGGGTGGCAGAGCAGGTGCGTATGGGGCCTGACGCCGGTACTCAGCAGCATAATCAGGGCGGCAGGGTTTATAATTTCCGGGAGCTGGCCCGGTTATCGGCCACAGAAATATATACCGGACGGGTGCAATCGTTTTTGCAGGCCATCCGGGGCGTATTTTTGCCGGATAGCGCCTTGCGGCTGCTGGATCTGGGCGGTGGTTCCGGCATGATGGCGATAGAATGCGCCGCGTATTTCCCGCAGGCATCGGGGGTAATTTTTGAGCATCCCCTGGTTGCCGACATCCCGGAACAGTTTGTCAAGGAGCGGGGGCTGGCGGACCGCTTAGCGGTTTGGCGCGGGGATTTTACGACAGATGACATCGGGACAGGCTATGACCTGATTATTGCTTCCGGCGTTCTGGATTTTGCCAGCGCCGATTTGCCGGGAATGGCCGCCCGGATTGCGCGGGCGCTAAAGCCTCATGGTTATTTGTATCTGGTCAGCCACCAGGTCAGCGCGGATTTCCTTACGCCCAAGGAGTCGATTGTCAATTGGCTGTCAAGCCATCTGGACGGGCTGAATCTGCTGCAGAGCCGGCAGAGTATTGACGCCGCGCTGGCTGCCGCCGGTCTGACAAAAATGAGCCAGCAAGCGCAGGCGGGTGTGATCTCCGGGTTGGTCGGCGAGCTGTATCATTTTGCCTAAATGACGGGTAATGACACAAGACAGGTTTGGAGGGATTGTATTGTTTAAGGAACGCAAGGTTATTCCGGCACTGCTGGCAACGTGGCTGATTGCGGCGCAGGCTTTTGCCGCCACCGGCGAAGAGATCGGGGCAGCGCCGGCTTTTGTCCTGGAGGAAATGGTGGTTACGGCCACTAAGACACCGGTAGCGGTGCGGGAGGTTTCGGCTGATGTTGCCGTTATCACCCAAGAAGAGATTAAGGCTCAAAACGCCCGCACGCTGCGGGATATCATCGGTTCGGCAGCCGGTGTGGGCATTATGCGGGCGAATGGACGGGCGGCGTTGTCCATTCGCGGCTTTGATTCCCGCTATTCTATGATCCTGATGGACGGCAGGAGAATTCCGGCCGAGCCGGATGCCAATTATGAACTGGACCGGATTTCACTGGATAATGTGGAGCGAATTGAAATTGTCAGAGGGCCGGTTACATCGCTCTATGGCGCCGACGCCCTCGGGGGCGTTGTCAACATCATAACCAAAGCATCGACGCAGAAAGCTTGGCATTTGGATCTGGATCAGGGATTGTGGACAGATAAGGGCGACCGGCAGGGACGCTATGCGTTTTCCTACGATTCAGGCCGGCAGAATAAGCTGAGTGTTTTTCTTGCCGGCAATTATACAGATACCGCTGAGTCGCTTAAAAGTGACGGAACTACCTTTTTGCCCTTTGGCAAACGCAGGAATATTTCCGGCCGGGTGGATTATTTTCCCCGTGACGGGGAGTTGATTTCCCTGAGTGCCTCGTACATGGAGGAAAAACAGGAGGAATATGCTTCGATGCTGTCGATGGTGGGGACTTTGGCCACAGCAGTCCGGGACGACAACAACCGCACATATTACGGCGTCAGCTACAAAAAAACACTGACAGGCGGTGAGTTGTTTGTCAATGCCTATCAGACCATCTGGGACAAGTACAACGATACCGTCAACCGCAGCAACGGCCTGTATGTGAATTCGGTTTACGGCTATTACCGGATATCGGGAATCGAGGCCAGGGTCAGTAAAACGGCGGGGCCTGACCACCGCCTGACTATCGGCGGTGAGTTCCGGCCGGAACTGTACCGCGGGACCGGTATCCGGACAGGCCGGGGTACTTTCACCAAAACCTTTCATGGCAAAACCTATCAGGGCTCGGAGGTAAAAACCGATTATTCGGCGCTGTATGTGCAGGATGAGTGGGATATGGCTCCCAAGCTGTCTGTGACGACAGCCGCCCGCTATGACGGCAGCGACCGGTTCGCGGATAAGGTGAGCCCCAAGCTGGGCTTAACCTACAGGCCGGAGCCTGGCTGGCGCGTCAAAGCAAATACCGGCAAAGGCTACCGTGTCCCTTCCCCGAATCAATTGTTTCTGGATTTAAATGTAGTCCGCAACGGCGCGCTGGTCAAGCTTGCCGGTAACAGCGACCTGAAGCCGGAAAGCTCTACTTTTTACGATTTGGCTGTTGAACGGGACTGGGGCCAGGCAACCGGCAAGCTGACCTTCTTTTCCAGCAAGGTCAGGGATATGATTGACGAGGCGTGGGTCAGCGCCGCCCATATTGAGTATCAGAATATCGGCAGGGCCAGCCTGCGCGGGCTGGAAGGCGAAATCACTTGTCCGCTCACTGACAGGCTGAGCTGGTCGGGAAACTATACTTATCTGGACGCCGGCAATGATCTGACCGGCACCCGGTTGTTCAACCGGGCGCGCCACAAGGTATCCTCCCGTTTTTCCTACCGGCCGGCGCCGGATTTAAGTGCCAGCATCTGGGTAGATGCTTACCGGGATTATTTGTTTCAGCAAAGCTCGGGCAGCGGGGTGAATAAATCGTTTGCTGTTTGGAATATGAATGTTACAAAAAAAATTAACGAGAACCAAACGATAGCGGTGGGGGTGGAGAACCTTTTCAATCATCAGGATGAGGAGCTTTCACTGCCGGGTACCTTTGTCCATATGAATGTCAGGTTTACCCTGTGACCGGCTGGCGAGGAAAGGAGCGACATATGATTGCCAGGGGGTCTTTGCTGCTGGCGCTTATGATCCTGCTGCAGTCGCTGCGGCTGCTGGTGCCGGTGCCGCCCTTTGTATCCATGTTTGTCATCGGCAGTGCGGTTAATGCCTGCCTATTGCTAGCTGCCGAGACCGCCGGGCTGAGAGCCGGATTCATTATCGCCTGTCTGGCGCCGGTTGTCGCCTATTTTCAGCAGGCCTTGCCTCTGCCGGTCTTTATTTTGCCGGTGGCTGTCACTAATATTGTTTATATTCTGCTATATGAAGCCGGCCGGAAACACCATTTGTGGCTGGCAGTACTGCTGGCGTCTGTGGGGCGGATGGCTGCTTTATATTTTTCTGCCACCTGGATTTTCAGTTTTATTTCCCTGCCGGCCGGACAGGCCTTTTTTCTCAAGACTGCAATGAGCTGGCCGCAGTTGGTTACCGGTCTTGCCGGAGGTGTTCTGTGTCATTGGCTGTATAAACGCCTGCCAGCAGCCGGTAAAGTAAGATAAAACAATTAGTGGGACAAGGGACAGGTCCCTTGTCCCACTTCAACTATATCATGTGAGATATGGAGACTGTGTTTATGTATTTGTTGTGAAACAACGACTTTTAAAGAATAGCTTGACTATATGACCGCTATATAGAGTAAAGTAGACAGAAAAGCTATATTTTAAGGGGTGAAAATAATGAATACGGAAAGAAAGCATCCTAAGTATCAAATTCCTAATGAACCGCATGCCAAGCATCGTTATGAAAGTGCACTAAAGCATGTTCAACTGGCGCGAGAAGCCGGGAAAAATTCGGAAGAAATTCATGAGATTTTTCGCAAAGTAATGAATTTCGACTCTAAAAATATCGAAAACATTTCTCAAGATGAGGCACACAAAAAATACCGCACCGCAGTGATTCATGCCCGGAAGGCGTTAGAAAATGGCAAAAATCCTGAAGAAGCTCATGAAATTTACCGGAATATTCTCTCGGGAAATACGGCAGGAAAATGTCATCACAAAGTTGATTAACTGGTGGTAAGCTTATGCCAGGCTATGAAAGCTATGAGTCCGGGAAGGTTTAGGCAATGATGATCCAGTTCAAGGAGCATGAAATGCCTGAGTATACCCTAAATGATGGAAAAGGCGGAATTGAGCTTAGTTAAAGAAACTGAGCCCAATTCCGCCTTTTGTTTTAGCAGGTGGTGTACTCCACCTGAAAAGAGATTTGATTGATATATGTTTTTGTATCAGTAGTAAGCCAGTGGTTTTTCAGCGGGAAAACATATACATTACTGACAATCTGCAAGGCATTGCGTTGCACAAAATCGAGGATTTCCTTATATACGGAAGCTACTTGTTGGTAATAAGTTCCTTGGAAGCGTATGGTGAGATATAATCCCTCCGGACGGATAAAGCAGTGCTTCTTAGGAATGGAATGAGAAACAGGCGTAAAATATTGTATTGTTTTATTAAATTTTTCTGCAAAAAAATCATCTTTATCTATGATCCAGCCGGTAGTAAATTCCTTGAAGTGTTTTTTGGAGAAGGCGGTTTGATTATGTTTGGACAGAAGCCTGAACCGTTCCCGCAAAGACATGGTTTCGGTTAAAGGTTCACTGACAAATAGAATTTTTTCTTTTTGAAAGTTTACTTGAATTTGATTGAACCGGGTTTTGCGTATTTTTTCTATTGTTTGTAAAGACAAATGTAAGCTCTTTTTAATGTTTAGCGTATCTTCTATAATTTTATCACATTCTTTTTCTTTCGCCAGTAATATCTGTTCGAAATTATCAACATTGCGATCTTGCAGATAATTCTTTATGCCCTGAATGGAAATATTTAATTTCCTCATATTTAGAATAATTTCCAGCAAGAGATATTGAGAAACCGAGTAATAGCGATAGCCGTTTTCGCTGACATAGGCTGGAACTAATAGTCCGTGTTTGTCGTAATAAAGCAAGGTTTGCTTGGGAATAGCATAGAGAGAGGCCAATTCACCGGCGGTAATATAGTTTTCTTTGTTAATTGTCATATGTTGTATTCTCCTACGCTTATTACATATAGGAATCCAGGTGCATAAAACAATGGTTGAACCTAAAACCTTCTTTTATCCCCATTATTAATGATGAATTGGGTTTGTGTCAAGAAAGGTTAGTTTTTATTTAGGATAAAAGCTAGCTCCTCTTATGTCGGGATAACAAAAGTGGTCAGGCCTGGGAAAAAAGACTTGACTATATGACCGGTATATAGTTTACCCTTATAATCCAGAGTAAATTTTGACATATATCTTCTAAAAACGACGATTTTTGATAATGTTTGCTAAAATGGTGAAGTGAAGTTGTATATTGAGTTAAGTGTTCTTCTCTGATGTGAATTGAATATTGCTAGACAGGTGCCCTGTAAAGGGCTTAATAGGGAAGTCCGGTGCAAGACCGGCGCGGTCCCGCCACTGTAATGGGGAGCAAACCAAAATACCACTGGGATGAGAGTCCTGGGAAGGTTTGGGAGAGCTATGATCCAGAGCCAGGAGAACTGCCTGTCTAAAGATCGCCGTTTTACCCACGAGTGATGGGGAGGAGATTACAGTTACACTAGCTTATTTGGAATATATTCCAGGTGAGTTTTGTTGTTTTGCTGAATTTGCTCCTGGTTCTAGACCAGGAGTTTTTATTTGGCTGTTGCTGTAGAATCCTCCCGGCTGTCATGGCCGGGAGTTTTTTATTTTATTATGAAAGGAAGAATGAGGATGAAAAAGAAAAGCGTTCTGAAAAAGCGTATGTTAGTCACGGCCATCATTACCGGCTTATGCTGTGGGGGAGGGCCGGCAGCTTTGGCTGCCGGTGCAGTGGAGGATTTTACCCTTGATTCGATAATTGTAACGGCTACCCGTTCTGAAAAACCTGATGTTGAGGTTCCGGCTTCTACTACCATTTTGACGAATCAAGATTTAAAAAATACCGGTGCTGAGAATATACAAATGGCTTTGCAAAAAATTTCCGGTTTTTCCTACAGTACTTATGGACCTAACGGAAATCCTTATTCTACTATGTCCAATCCAATTATTATCCGCGGCGTAAGTAATGGCACATTGGTCTTAGTAAATGGAGTCCCGATTAATATGTCCGGCAGCTACTATCTGGATTCCATTCCGGTGGAAAATGTTGAACGGGTGGAAATTGTAAAAGGTGGTGGCGCGGTTTTATATGGCAGTGAAGCCATGGGCGGCGTTATCAATATTATTATGAAAAAGCAATTTGATAATACGATATCGACAGGTTTTGGCAATTATGGCCAGCAAAATCACAATGCAACCTTTAATATGGGAAAATTGAATCTGAGCTACAGTAAGACAAGATGGGGCAGTTTGGATAAAATTCAAATTACTAACAGTGCTGCAGGGGACAGAACGACTACCTTTAGGGGTTCTGATAAAGACAGTGTATCAGTAGAATATAATTTTAATGATAAGTTATCGCTTTCGTATAACTATATGGACAATGAAAATGGATATCAGACCTGGTTTGGCGATAACTGGAAGAAATTATTGGATGCGCAAGCAGGCGATTTACAAAATGATAAAACCTATACAAACAAGTATAATATAGCACAGCTTAGATATAGTGATGAAAATCTAAAAGCCAGTTTGTATTATAATCACAATAAGCCTACTTCAAGAGGGTTTGCTAATTATAATAGTTCTGGAAAACTGAGTCCCGCGCCTGATAAAGTCGATCAAAAGGATAGAACTTACGGGATTGACGCCCAGAAACATTGGCAGATAAATGACAGGGTCAATACTATTTTTGGATTTACATATAAAAATGAATATTTTAATCAGATTAAACACATCGTTGGGACTAAAACAGAGCAGGAAAGAAAGGTTTATGGTATTTACGGACAATGGGAACAAAAACTCAGTGATGCGAACTCTTTCATCTTAAGTGCCCGTGAAACCTGGACTGCCGGTGCTGCCCAAGATGCAAATTACAACAATTTCAGCACATCCGGACAATTTATTCACAAATTAGGTGAAAAGGATAATATATACGCCAGTATTGGCCAGTCGTTTATTTTGCCTACCTTTAAGCAAATATACGGCAGCGCCTACAATCTGTTGCCGGCACCGGAATTAAAGCCGCAAACCGGTGTTAATTATGAGCTCGGCTGGAAGAAGATAGATGGTGGTCATAGGTGGAAGGCGGCGGTGTATCATATTGATATTACCGATAATATTACTGCGACCTGGGACTCGACAACAGGAATATCAAAATATACGAATGAAGATTTTAAGAACACCGGCGTTGAGTTAACCTGTGATATAAGCGGGGAAAATAGCTGGTCATATAGCTGGGGGATTAATTATGGCAATCCTCAAACAAAAGCTAAAGGCAATGATCCGAGAGTGAAAAAATACTGGGACAGACAATATGGACGTCTGCAATTGACAGGAGGAGTAACTTATCAAAAGGATAAATGGAGTACAAGCTTGAATGGAACTTATTTAACAGAACGTGTTGCCGCAACAGCTACTGCGCATTCTCAAAAAATGAAGCCATATTTACTGACTAGCTTGAGCACCACTTACAAAATGGATGAAAACAATGAAGCTTCTTTGACTGTAGACAATCTGTTGGATAGAAACGATATTGTAAACCACACGGGAACGAATTATTATGCAACCCCATTAAATTTCTTACTAACTTTTAAACATAAATATTAAATTTAAAAGCAAATAGCCGGCATATGTCGGCTATTTGCTATGCGGATATAATCGAACCAACCTGACGGGAAAACTCCCAGGTTGGCTGCCTTAGCATTTAACTTCATCCCTTATATGGTGATGGCAGGCGGAATCGGCAGAATTTACTTGACAATCCTTGACAAAGGGTGATAGATTATAATTAGTTTCAATAGAATTGAATATAGTTAAGTCAGGTGCCCTGTAGAGGGCTTAATAGGGAAGTCCGGTGCAATACCGGCGCGGTCCCGCCACTGTAATGGGGAGCAAACCCGAAGATATACCACTGGGACGAGAGTCTTGGGAAGGTTTGGGCGAGCTATGATCCAGAGCCAGGAGAACTGCCTGTCTGAAGATCGCCGTTTTACCCACGAGTGATGGGGAGGAGATTACAGTGCGCTTGCTTATTTGGAATGTATTCCAAGTAAGTGATGTTGCTTTGCTGAATTTACTCCTGGCATAGACCAGGAGTTTTTAGTTGGTTTCACGCTGTAGAAATCCTCCCGGCTGCCTGCCATAGCAGCCGGGAGTTTCTTATAAGCCATCTTTTTCACTCCTTTGATTAGCGGGTCAATTATGACCCGCGCTTTTTTTCTGGAGCGCCTGGTTATACAGCCGGTACAGTGAATAGTTCCGACTTATAAAAACGATACGCGGGGGGGATTTCATGGATAAGCATTGAGAGTTTTTGCGGTACTAATGGAGTCAGCGTTATGGATCAGATTATGAGGGGAGTATGCGAACAGATGATACACAATAAGAAACAACTTACTCAATTGCTGGCCATGGTGTTGCTGCTAAATGCGGCGACTAATGTTAGTGCGGAAAATAGCAAAGATGAGGACTTCTCTTTTGACAAAATTGTAGTAACGGCGCAACGGATGGAAACAAAAGAACTGGACACTCCGGCCTCTACGATAGTTATCACGGCCCAGGAGTTGAAGGATACCGGGGCTATTAACGTGTTTGACGCCCTGGATCATACCATTGGCGTTAACAGTTTTTCCTATGGCACCGGCGGCGGGGAATACGGCGCGATGATGTCGCGGGTGATAGTTCGCGGTCTGGACAAAGGGACGCTGGTATTGGTGAACGGGGCGCCGGTGAACTTAATGAACTACAATACCATGAGGGTTATTCCCGTGGAAGCCGTAGAGCGGATTGAGATTGTCAAGGGCTCTAACGCCGTTCTGTACGGTGCGGAAGCCATGGGCGGCGTAGTCAATATCATTACTAAAAAAGCGACAGGCGACAACTCCGGTTCGATTAGCAGCACCTATGGAAATTATTACAAGGGTAATTCGCTGTTGGTAAACGGCAAAGATTTTATGTTTTTTTACAAGAAAGAATTCTCGGCGGAAGTGGACGAACAGAATCGCATATTTACTAAAGATAGCACGACAGGCGCGAAGACGGACAAGATTAGCCTCGGTAAAGGGAATAACGAGTCCATGTTTTTGAACCTCAACTTGAACGATAAGCTGTCACTCAACTACTCTTATTCCAATGCGGAGAGCACTTACAACAGATGGAGCGGCAAGACCGCTACCAAGCCATACAGTCTCAGCAAATCTATTTACTATGATAAAAGAAGCAATGTTAACTTAGTGTATGACAATAAGGAGGCGGCCTTTAAGTCTGTCCTGGCCTATAATTCCACTAACCTTAAGGGCGGCGGCGCTGCGACCACAGACTATGATATGTACAGCATCAATTTTGACAATCAGAAAACCTGGTGGCTGCGGGACGGCAAGGATTCGCTGATAGCCGGCCTGACGC
The DNA here is from genome assembly GCF_001941975.2 of Sporomusa sphaeroides DSM 2875. Classification (NCBI taxonomy): domain Bacteria; kingdom Bacillati; phylum Bacillota; class Negativicutes; order Selenomonadales; family Sporomusaceae; genus Sporomusa; species Sporomusa sphaeroides. The sequence continues at coordinate 763,047 of NZ_CP146991.1, forward strand.
TGCAGCGGGAACATAACGGCAAAAACTATTCTTCTGCAAATTTTGACAGAGACAGTTATGCGCTATACGGATCTTACAGCCGCGAGATGACCGACAAATTCACCGTAACCCTCGGTTTGCGCGAGCACATTGTAAAAGCGAATGAATATGACGCCTCGCAAAATATTATGCTGCCGCAGCTGCAGACCTTATACAAAATCAATGACAATACTTCCTGGTACACCAATATCGGCAAATCCTTCGAGATGCCGGCCACAAGCTCGCCCTTTACCAAAAATGTATCAACGGCAATTAAGTTAAAGCCGCAGGAAGGCTGGACCTATGAAACCGGCTTGAAGCGTATTAACGGCAACGAAGCGTTTAAGGTCGCGCTGTTTGCCATGAACATCGACAACAAGTTTGCTTGGGTGAAAGAGAACACAGTCATTCCCGGCGGGGACAAAAATCTGAGCGTTCAGATAAACCGGGACAAATTTCGCAACAAAGGGATTGAAATGGAATACAGCAAAAAACTAAACGAAAGCTGGCAATACAATCTGGGCGCTTCTTTCTCCGACCCGGAATCAAAAACCGGCACTGGTGACTGGGCCCAGGATGCGGCCAAGCTGCAGTTGTCCACCGGCGTTACCTATACGGAGAAAAAGCTGTTGACCAACCTTAACTTTTTTTATGCAGGGAAAAGAGAGCCTGCCTACTATACTATGAACGGGTCTACAGCCTCCTCTCCGAATTACGATCACCGCCTTGGGAACCGGATTGATTTGAATGCCACCGTCCGCTATAAAGCGACGGATAGCGATGTTATCACGTTAAGCGGCTACAACTTATTAGACAAGGATAATCCCGTCAGTAATACGGAATATTGGTCGACTCCTTTAAATTACCGCCTGACTTATACCCATAATTTCTAAGTTGTAAAGTATTCAGGGGATGAGCCTGAGCCGGGAAATCTGTTCCGGCCGGCGTTGTTTCTGAGAGAGATACGGCAACTATTTCCGTATCTCTCATAAAACAGGGGGTTAGGTAATTATGAATCTGTGTGAACTGCCGCATCCAATCATTCAGGCTGATTTGAATCTGAGCCGGTTTGCCCTGACAGGTATTAGTAGCGGCATTTCGAAAAAGGTGTACGCAGTGACCGGGGAGGATGGACATAAAACGATCCTCTATATCTGGCAAAAGCCTTTTTTAGGATTAACGGAAGCCCGCACCGAAGGCTTGCATTACTTGCATGCGGAAGGCTTTGAATATTTTTGCTACAACACCCAGTTGTTGAGCGATGCGGGCATCCGGGTTCCCAAGATAATAAAAACAGGACATTTTTCCGGAGATGGGAACTTCGATTATGCGTATGTGGAATGTTTTGACGGTGTTAGTCTGCAGGAATATCTGCAGTACGGTAATGTGAAAGACATTACCGCCCGGCTGGCTGTCGAGCTAAATAAGTTCTACGCCTGCCGCCGGGATTACTATGGACCGCCGCTATTAACTGCCCCATATTCAAAAACCTGTCAACTGCTGTGCTATGAGCATGCTGTGGAGGAACTGGAAATTGCCTGCAGTCTGGACGGTGACGCTAACCGGCTTAAGAATCTGGTTTTGCAGCAGTTGAACCATTTCATGGTTTTTTTTGCCTGTCAGGCCAAGCCGTTCAGCTATGCGCTCATCCATGGCGAAGCAACACCGGCGCATGCCTGGCTGCTGGCAGACGGCACAATTGGTTTTATTGATATCGAAGGTATTAAATTTTTCGATATTGAATTTGAATATGCTCTCCTTGATATGATGTATGACTATTTGAGGATAAGCAAACCGAAGAGTTATGACCGGCATAAACTGTTATTTTATAAGCTGTATCACCGCATATGCTGGTTATCGGTTGCTGTGGATTATTTGCGAAATGTTGACGCTGCCAACAAATTTTTCATACAGCTGAGACGTATGACGCTGCGGGACTTGGCCAGAGGTGACCGGTAAAGTTATATCATTTATCTGTGAAAAAAGATGTTTCAGGCGTTTTGGGGCGGGGAGGGAGGATTAAGCTTTGTATAATACCCCAATATATTTCATACTACGGGCTATACCGGCATGTATTGCTTTGGCCATCCTGCTGTTTTTCCACGCCGCTGCGGCAGGCGGCAGTCTGGAAGATAGAACTTTTCTCTGGCTGGAGTATGGTACGAAACAGGAGGAGACGGACGGTTCGATAACCCAGCTTATCTATATAAACAGCAGCAGCGCCTCCCTGAAGCTTGCTGAACTTGCCGATCTGACCGCTTTTTACCGTGACGGACGGCAAAAAGATGAAAAACAGTATTACCGGATTCCCGTCGAGCAAAGAGATGGCCGCTATTTCCTGAGAATCAACAGCTCTTCCCGATTTCTTTATCAGGTGTTTGTCACCGGCAGCCGCCAGGGAGAACATTTTACGGCCCAGACGATCTTTCCCCTGTATGCGGATGGGCTGGACAAGCGCGGACAACAAACGCCGGTGCTGCTGGAAAGTGAAAAAAGAAATCCCGCTATTGAGCTGGACCGATCTGGTAATCCATACAGGTCACTGATGACAGGTCAAACGCTCCGATTTTTGTATAAGCCGGTTCAGCCGTCCGGGCCTGGGGTTCGGGCAGTGCAAATCAATGATGTACGCAATAAGACTTCGGCAGATCTTCTGCCGGATGCCGCCGGTATATTTTCCTTTACCCCGGCCCACGATGAACGCCTGGATAACGGCGGTTACAACGAGTATAAGGAGCTCATCGTTTATGCCGAGGAAACTGCCGGCAATGAAGTGTACAAAACCTCAATGAATCTTTTGCTGCGCCGTTCATACTCCGCTCACAACAACCTTCCTCAGGGTTTACTTCTCTTCTTTTTAGCCGTGACAGTCAGTATCGCCATTGTATTATTCCGCAGAAGGAGCTTCCGGTATCATGGTGGATAATTTACGTTCACTAATCCAGACTTTGATGTTTGTTTTCTGGACCTATGGCGGCCGGGCCGGAGTAAACCTTGGCTACTCTGTTCCCTGCTTTTCCTGTCCTTATGTTTCTGGCTGCGCCGGGCATTGTTATCTTATGGCCTTGCAGGGGCAATGGAGCCTGGCGTTTTTATTTTCCGGGCTGCTTTCCTATAAGAGCTTTAAGGTAGTCCTGTATTTTCTCCTCTTTGTTCTGTTGGCCATCCTGCTGTCAAAACTTTGGTGCGGCTGGGTCTGTCCGTTCGGTACCCTGCAGGACTGGCTGGCCCAACTGAGAAAAAGGCTGAGAATCCGGGAAACGGAGTTTTCCTGGAAAACCCGGGAGCGTTTGAAGCCGGTTAAATATGTATTGCTGGCCCTGCTGATCACTACACCGCTTTTAATTACTTTTGCGGGCTTGCACCGGGATTTTTATCTGCTGTTCTGTCAAATTTGCCCGGCTAAGCCGATTATGCCGCTGTTTGTCGGGGAAACCCGCAATCTTGCATTGGATTATACGAACACGATTACGCTGACTTTCTCGGTTTTATCCCTCACTATTGCCGCCGTCACCCTGGTCGGCAGTTTTTTCAAAGACCGGTTTTTCTGCCTGTTCTGTCCGATGCTTCCTTTGATTCAAATGTCGAAAAAAATCAGCTTTATCCGCTTTGAGAAAAAAGGTCATACCTGCTTAGGCTGCGGCAACTGCCAAAGAATGTGTCCGGTGGATATCCGGGACGTACATCTGGAAAAGAGGGAAAAAAACGTAATGAGTGAAGACTGTATGCTTTGCCTGCGCTGCATCGAATCTTGTCCGGAAGATAGTGCGTTAACTGTAAAATTCTTCAATTACAATATATTTTCATCGTCACGCAGGTATGTTGCAAAAAATTATCAACAGGGGAAATCTGCAAATGGATAACATGGTATCTAAAGAGGAAGAGCGGCGTCTGAGGCAGCGGGCCAAGGCATATGAAAAAACCTGTGAAGAATACGATCAGGAAATTGCCGCATTAAAAGCAAGAGCCGACTATGTCGCCGAGTTCGACTATTTCCTGGATTTATTGGCGCGGCCGCTACAGCCTTCCCAGCTCAGGGAAAAGGTTGGGCGGCCTCTCATTGGTCTGTTTTGTATCCAGGCACCATGGGAGCTGTTCCACGCTTTCGGGGTTCATCCGGTGAAACTGTGCAGCGGCTCCTATACGGCGCAGCGGCTTGCTGCAGCCTATCTGCCGGTGCTGATGTGCCCCATGCTCAAATCGTATATTGGCAGTACGGACTTTGCCGGTTCAGCGGCCGGTTATGACGCCACAATTGTCCCGACAACCTGTGACTGGGTTGTGAAAATGCCGGAGATCGCCAAGGAAAAAATCGGGCACCTGCATTATCTGGAGCTTCCTCATGTCAAGCAGAACGAAAAGGGTCAAAAGCGCTGGCTTGAGGAAATCTATGCCTTAAAACAGTTTTTGGAAGAAAAAACAGGAGCTAAATTAAAACGGCAAGACCTCCTGCATTCGATGAATGCTTTTATGAATGTCTGGAAGCTGTTTCAAGAGTTGATTGACCTAAAAAGAAGCAATATTTTTCCCGGAATCTGGTTTTTCTGTATTGCCAATACGTTTATGCTGGATGACCTGGGACGCTGGGCAAAGCATCTGGCGCTTGCAGTAAAACGGTTCCAGGCGGAAGTACCGCGGCCGAATCCTTACAGGGTATTTCTCGCCGGCTCCCCGGTGATCTTTCCGAATCTGAAGCTGCTGCAGCTTATTGAGCAGGCAGGGATGACCGTCTGCGCTGACGACCTCTGTTCTTCCGAGAGAATACTTCCCGGCGCGACGGTATACGACGACCCGTCGGAACACGGCCTGTTAAGAGCGTTGGCCGAAAGGTACCATCAGGGCTGTATCTGTCCAACCTTTGCGGATAACGACCGGCGCGTCAATAATATTTTAAAGACAACTGGTGACTGCCAGACAAGAGGGATTGTCTTTCATGTGTTGAAAGGCTGCCATCCCTATGATATTGAGAGTTTCTCCATCGAAGAAAAAGTGAAGAACAGTGGACGAAAGTTTCTCAAAATTGAAACCGATTATGTAAAAGAAGACAGCCAGAACATATTGACCCGCTTGGAAGCTTTTAAACAAACTCTATAGAAAAAGGTGAGCGCTATGAGTTATAAGATTGGTATTGATCTCGGCAGCACCGCCATCAAGGCAGTGATCGTCAAAGACACCGAGCTGATCTGGAAAAAAGCGGTGCCGACCGCTCCCGGCCAGGAAGCCTTGGCCCGTAACTTGCTGGATGAGGGACTGGCGGAGCTTGCCATCAGTAACCAGGACATGGAAGGTATCTCGGTCACCGGTTACGGCAAAAATCTGATTGCCGATGCGCATACCGTTATCGATGAGGTTTCTGCCAATGCCTGGGGCGTTTACTTGTTAAGCGGCCGGAAAGCGCGCACAGTCATCAATATCGGCGGTCAGGACATAAAAATTATCCGGCTGGCCGAGGATGGCAAATTGAGTGATTTTAAAATGAATGATAAATGTGCGGCCGGGACCGGACGGTTTTTCGAAATGGCCGGGCGTATTCTGGACACGTCCATTTATGATTTTGCGGCTTTAGCGGATAAGGCCGATGCTTCCGTCAGCCTCAACAGTACCTGTGCGGTATTTGCGGAAAGTGAGATCGTATCCCTTATCGCTAAAGGAACAAAGAAGGAAAACATCATCCGCGGGCTGCATGAATCAATAGCCAGACGCATAGCCGGCATGATGGGAAATCAGGACTTTGCCGATGAACTGTACCTTGACGGCGGATCAGCCAATAATGGCGGGCTGGCGGTAGCAATCGAAGATGAACTTCTCCGGGATGTGTATGTTCTTCCCCATCCTCAGTTCACGGTCGCCTATGGAGCGGCCTGTTTGCTGCGAAGATAGGACTTATATAGTTTTTCTGTTACCGGCACTTCCTTTTTCAATGGCAGGCGGAATTGGAGGGATTTACTTGACAATACTTGACAAAAGGTGATAGATTGGAATAAATAAACTAAGTTGTTTCAATAAGAATTGAATATAGCTAAGTCAGGTGCCCTGTAGAGGGCTTAATAGGGAAGTCCGGTGTAATACCGGCGCGGTCCCGCCACTGTAATGGGGAGCAAACCCGAAGATATACCACTGGGACGAGAGTCTTGGGAAGGTTTGGGAGAGCTATGATCCAGAGCCAGGAGAACTGCCTGTCTGAAGATCGCCGTTTTACCCACGAGTGATGGGGAGGAGATTACAATGCGCTTGCCTGACTTGGAACGGTTCTAAGTGAGGCTGCGTAGATTTGCTGAATTCACTCCTGGTCTTAGACCAGGAGTTTTATTTGGTGTACGCTGTAGAATCCTCCCGGCTGTTATGGCCGGGAGTTTCTTATTGGTGCCATAGAGAGCAGATAGTCCGCAGTCAGGTGCAAACCATTGGAAACCAATGGTGAAAGAGGTTTGATTGGTTCATGCAGCTATTAGAAATTATAAAAATAAAGCGGCTCGCCAGCCTGGTATTTCTTTGCCTTATTTGCCTGCTGCTGGCCGGTTGTCCCGCCAGGCAGACAGGCGGCAAAGTGCAAAACTCTCAGGGAAGCTATACTGTAACCGACGACAGCGGGTATACTATGACGCTGGCAGCTAAGCCGCAGCGGATTGCATCGCTGTCCTATGGCACGGATGAAATGCTGGTTGAGCTTGTTGCCATGGACAGGATTCTTGCGTTCAGCCGGTGGGCCGACGACCCGGAAATCACGTTTATTACCGCCGGGCAGGCGGCTCAGGTAAAAAAGCGGGCGTTACCCTACGCCGAGGCGCTCATCGCGCTTAGGCCGGATCTGATCGTGGCGGCCGCTTCCACCCTTCGGCCGGAAGCGCTGCAGACACTCAGGGAGGTCGGCATTCCGGTGTATATATCGAAAAGCCCCAAAAATCTGGAAGAAGTAAAGCACAAAGTCGGGAATTTAGCCCGGGTGGTGGGCGAGGAAAACAACGGGCAGCGTATCATAAACCGGATGGAGGAAGCGCTGCAGCGGCTTGAAGAAAAGTTAGCCCCGGTTACACCGGATAAGAGAAAATGCGGTATGGCGTTTGATTTTAGCGGAGTTATCGGCAATAAGAACAATCTTCTGGCAGATATATTCAATTATGCCCGCATAAAAAACGGTGCTCTCCGGGAAGGCGGTATCGGCCAGGGGGAAAATCGCCTTTCCAAAGAGCAGATTGTGGCTATAAATCCAGACATATTTCTGTTGCCTACCTGGAATTATGACGGATACAGCGGGGTTCAAGCCTACCGGCAGCAGATAATGAATGACCCGGCTTTCCGGCATGTCGCCGCCGTGCGCAATAATCAGGTGAAACTGGTTTCCGATAGGTATCGCTATGTCACTTCGCAGCATGTTGTTATAAGTATTGAGGTTTTTGCGAGAACAGCCTATCCGGAGCTTTTTTAGTCCTGCCAGCAAGTACGTTTTGTAAAGAAGGTTATTATGCCAAATCTGTATCAACGGAATCAAAGTAAAGTTCTGGTATTGGTGGTATCTTTTTTTCTTGTAATAATTCTTTCGCTTACCCTTGGACAAGTTGATATTTCACTAGCCGGTGCGGTTGCCGTTATCGGTTATCAATGGTATGTGCCGGTATTTAGCGGCTTTGATTTTACGCCAGATGAGCAGGCTATTCTTTGGCATATCCGGATGCCGCGAACCTTAACCGGCCTCATGGTAGGGGCGGCGCTGGCCGTCTCCGGCGCTGTTATGCAAGGGGTTTTTGGCAACTCTTTGGCAGACCCCGGTATTATTGGCGTTTCCAGTGGTGCGGCTGCCGGCGCGGTGATTGCCATTGCCTCCGGTATTGGCTTTCTACATATTTTTTATTTGCCGCTGTTTGCCTTTATCGGTGCGCTGGTCACGGTGGCGGTCACGGTTTTTCTGGTAATGCGCCACGGAAAGATACCGGTACTGCCGCTGTTATTGGCAGGTGTGGCTATAAGTATGATTCTGGGTGCTATTACTTCCGGTATCCTGACCTATATTAATGAACAGAAAATGCAGCAATATCTGTTCTGGATGGTTGGCGGTCTGGATTTTAGACGCTGGGAGCACGTATATCTGGCTTTTTGGCCGGTTAGCCTGGGTGTTGCCGCCCTGATTACACTGTCGCGCCATCTCAACATCCTCGTACTGGGTGAAACCGAAGCCAGGGCAGTCGGGATGCCTCTTGCACAGCTCAGGCTGCTGCTGCTGGCTATCGCTTCCCTAACGACGGCAACGGCTGTATGCGTCAGCGGCAATATCGGGTTTGTCGGTCTGGTAATACCGCATATTATGCGGTTGATTATCGGCCCTGATCACCGTATCTTGCTGCCGTGCAGCGCTCTAGCCGGCGGCATGTTTTTATTGATTTGCGATACCCTGGGACGGCTGCTGCTTTGTCCGTCCGAAATTCGTGTAGGTATTATGACGGCGCTGCTGGGGGTCCCCTATTTTTTGTATTTGTTAAGGAAAATGAACAGGCAGCAGTAACAGCAGGCCGGTAATAAAGGAGTTTTTGCAATGCTAACTATTTTTACTAATGTGGAAAGACAATGCAAAATGCTGCAGCAGGCCGGAGCGTATCTTGCTGCCAAAACGCTTGGTTTGCCGGAGATCCGGAGTATTTATTTTGATGATTCTACCGCCTGGTCAAAGCAGGTTAGTGCTCTGCTTAAGGCAAGTGATATTGTTATTTTCCTGTGGCAAGGCCCGGTTTATCCGTGCGAACTGGCAAATAAGGCATTATCCTTTCTAAAGAATGAGGGTAAAACGGCATATGCCTTTATGTCCACTGCCGATAGTGCGGCAAACACGATCAGCGGCTTTGCTGACGGGGAAGTACAGCAAATTCGTGACTATATCCTGTGCAGCGGCAGCAGTAACTATCAAAATTTCTTATTGAGGCTGGCAAACAAAACCGGCAGAGGAATCTGGGCGTGCCAGCCGCCGCAGGAGCTTGTCTGGCAGGGGATTTATCACCCCGCAGCCCCGGCCGTTTTGCTTGCGACAGACGATTATCTGGCAGCGTTGTGCCCTCAAAACCGGCCGCTGGTGGGCCTGTTGTTTTCGCGTGAGTCCTGGATATGGCAGGATACGGCTTATATTGACGCCCTTATCAGGGAACTGGATGTCCGGGGATTTGGCGCACTGCCCGTATTTGGCCTGTGGGAGGACAACCAGGCGCTCAATGCGGCAGGTATCAGCCAGGCGGTGGAACGGTTTTTTTATCATCAGGGGCAAGTTGTTGTTTCCGCTGTAATCAATACTTTTAAAGTAGGGCTCACGCTGAGCCGGCAGAACCGGCCAGGTTTTTTTACCCGTCTGAATGTACCTGTTATTCAGGCGTATAATTTGCTGCGTCCCGAGTGCGAGTGGCGGCAAGGGTTTACCGGCATGAATCCGGTTGAGCTTTCGGTTAATGTGGTACAGCCGGAATTTGACGGGGTGATTCATGGCGGGGTAGTTTCCGGCAAGGAAGCCGACAGCCAGGGGATCAGCCGATATTTGCCGGTGTCGGAGCGGGTTGTGGCGCTGGCTGATAAGGCTAAAAAGTGGGCCAGTTTGCATTATTCCGGCAATGCAGAGAAAAAAATAGCCATTATTTTCCACAATTATCCACCGACAAATGCCAGTATCGGCAGTGCGCAGGGACTGGATTCACCGGAAAGTGTGGCTGCTTTGCTGAGAGTAATGGCAGCAAAGGGGTATCATATCGACAGCCTTCCGGCAAATGGCAGGCAACTGTTAGAGGATTTGCTGACCGGTGTTACTAATGACCGGCGGTTTCTGACCGATGAACAAATCGGGCAGGCGGTTGGCAAAGTCGGTAAAGGCGACTATAAGATCTGGTTCGACAGTCTGGACCCCAGTGTTAGGGAAGAGTTGACCGCAGAATGGGGGCTGCCGCCGGGGGATGTGTTTTTTGCCAATGACAGTCTGATTGTTCCAGGAAGGCTGAACGGTAATATCCTGATTACTCTGCAGCCGCCGCGGGGGTTTGGCGAAGATCCGAATAAAATCATTCATTCACCGACCTGTCCGCCGCCGCATCACTATTTGGCTTTTTATGCCTGGATCAGGGAGGTCTGGCAGGCTGATGCCGTTATTCATGTGGGCACACATGGTTCGCTGGAGTGGCTGCCGGGGAAAAATGCCGGTCTGTCGCACTGCTGCTATCCTGAGCTGGCCTTGCAGGATTTACCGAATATTTATCCTTATTATGTTACTATTGTCGGCGAGGGGATTCAGGCCAAACGGCGCGGCGCGGCCTGTCTTATCGGACATCTTTGCCCGCCGATGAGTCATGCCGATACCTATGAAGAACTGGCAGAATTGGAGGAACTGCTTCAGGAATACGCACATTATAAGGATACACAGCCAGCTAATGCCGCGTTAGTTGGCGAGCAGCTTGCAAGCAAAATAGCCGCATTGCATCTTGAGGAAGATTTGCCCAGACAGACCGGGCAGCCGCTGGCTGACTATATTTTGCGTGTGCATGCCTATCTCGAAACTTTAAAGCATATGCAAATACGGACAGGGCTGCATGTTTTAGGCAAAGCGCCGCAGGACGAAGTTTTAACCGAATTCATTCTGGCGCTTACCCGGGTGGATAACGGGGCTGTCCCGTCATTGCCGCAGGTGATTGCCAAGGCGGCATACGGCTATGATTATTATCAACTGCTTGAAAAAAGCGGCGAGTTATTGTCTGACGGCAGCCGCAGTTATGCCAGTGTAATTGATGAAATTTGGGCGACCTGCAAAGCTGCTGTTGTTTGTTTACAGGACAATGGGTTTTCTGAGCAGGGTATTGCAGCCGTTTTCATGCTGCCGGAGGTGCAAGCACTTGAGCTTGCCGGTACTGTGGTTGAGGAATTGAAGGCTGTTTTAACGTATATCTGTCAGGAACTGTCGGTAAAACTGGCCGCCACGGTGCACGAGATTACCAATACACTCAGGGCGCTAAACGGAGAATATGTCGAACCCGGACCGGGCGGGGCGCCCAGTAACGGCCGGGCGGATATCCTGCCGACAGGGCGAAATTTCTATGGTGTCGATCCCAATAACCTGCCAACTCCCACTGCCTGGCAACTCGGGCAGACTCTGGCCGACCAGGTCATCACCCGCTATATAACTGAAGAAGGGGAGTATCCGGAAAGTATTGGCATTGTGTTATGGTCTGATTCCAATATGCGGACAAACGGGCAATGTATTGCCGAGCTGCTCTGCCTCATGGGAGTAAGACCTGTCTGGCAAAAGGGCAGCAGACGGGTTATTGGCCTGGAAGTTATTGAGCTTGAGGAACTGAAGCGTCCGCGGATTGATGTTATGGCCCGAGTAAGCGGATTGTTTCGCGATACCTTATTTAGTGCCATTCAGTTAATGGAACAGGCGACAGCGCTGGTGGCCGGACTGGATGAACCGGAGGATATGAATTTTGTCAAAAAGCATATTATGGCCGACAGTGCAGCCCTTGCCGGTCAGGGCATGGATGAAAAGACAGCCTGGCAACAGGCAAGCTGCCGCATCTTCGGCTGTCCGCCCGGCGGTTACGGCGCCGGTGTGGCTGCGCTCATAGAGGCTAAGAACTGGAGTAGTATTCATGATATTGCCGATGTTTATGTGCGCTGGGGGGCACATGCCTATGGCTCCCGGCAGCAGGGCGAGTTTTTGCCCCGGCTGTTCCGGCAGAACCTAGGAAGATTGGCTATCACCATCAAGAATATTGACAATCATGAAGTGCACTTGCTTAACTCTGATGATTTCAATGCTTATTGCGGCGGAATGAACGCCGCTGTTCGCAGTATTCGCGGCAAGGCACCGCGGTGCTATATCGGCGACAGTGCTGATCAAAGCCACACCCAGACGAAAAGCCTTGATGAGGAGTTCCGGCGCGTACTGCGTGGGGAATCGCTAAACCCTAAGTTTATCGAAAGCATGAAAAAGCATGGCTATAAAGGCGCGGCCGACTTAGCGGCACTGGTAGGACATTGCTATGGCTGGGACGCAACCAGTGAGGTGATGCGCGACTGGATGTACGAAAACCTGGCTGAAAAATTCGCCCTTGACGGCAAGATGCAGGAATGGATGACAGCGGTTAACCCCTGGGCTCTGCAACGAATTGCTGAAAAACTGCTGGAGGCGGAACGCCGCGGCATGTGGGAGGCCAAGCCGGAAACCAAAAAAGAACTGGAAAACCTGTATCTTTCCATTGAAGGCGAATTGGAAGACCGCGCAGATCAATAACAATATGTTGAGAGGGGATTTACATTGAAAAAACAATACCTTACCAAGCAGGCTATATGGAAAAAGATGTGTTTAGGTCTGTTAGTTGCTAACTATCTATGTTTTTCGGGCAGCGGTGCTTTGGCGGCAGCCAAAAGTGAGGCGGAGACTTTCAGTTTAGACTCAGTGGTGGTTACGGCCCAAAGAAGTGAAACCAGGGATCTGAATACACCGGCGGCAGTAACAGTTATTACTGCCGCAGAATTGAAAGAAACCGGCGCTATTAGTGTGTTTGATGCTCTGGAGCATACAATTGGTTTTAACAGTATTTCGTTTGGACCGGCAGGGACGGACTATGGAATGTCTGCTGGCAGAACCATTATTCGCGGCTTGGAAAGGGGGGCCTTGATTCTGGTTAACGGCTCGCCCATCAATTTATTGAATTATAACGGCTCCAACGGCATTCCCCTGGAAGCGGTGGAAAAAGTTGAAGTTATCAGAGGCGCCGGCTCTACGCTGTACGGCTCGGAGGCTTTGGCCGGGGTTGTCAACATTATTACTAAAAAACCGGGAAGCAGTCAGCAGAATACCATTGGTATTACCGGCGGCAATTATAATCAAAACTGGTCGGTAAGCTCAGAGTTCGGCAATAGCGCAATTTATCTGAAACGGGAGTATATTGCCGCCGTTGACAGAACTTCAAGAGATAATCTTACCTCCAAAAAAGACAATGCACTAGTCCAGCCTTATGGCCTGGATAAAGGCACGAAGGATAGCTTTTACTTTACAACTCAGTTAAGTGATGAACTCAATTTTAACTGGTCCTATACTGACCTGCAATCTAACCGTCCACGGTATAATACAGACGGTTCCCGCTATATGTTATATAAATATGATGATGTCCGCAATAATCTAAATCTCAGTTATGACAACAAAGACGATAATTTTAAGTCGGTTCTGTCGTTTAATAAACGACATGCCTTTGGCGACAAATATGACTATGATACCGGCGACTGGGGCATTAGCGAACGATACAATATGTACGGCATAAACTGGGACAATCAAAAGGCCTGGAAACTGAGAGATGACCGTGACACACTGATTGCCGGCGTTACCCTGGCACGGGAGCATTATAACGGTCTGCCCGGCAATACTGCAGTCAAATATAATAATGCGCTGCGCAACAGTTTTGCTGTCTATGGAGCTTATACCTATAATATTAACCCTGAATTCAGTACAACCTTAGGCCTGCGGGAAAATGTTATTAAAGACTATGCTACCGACAAAAACGTCTTTTTACCGCAAATCCAGACATTATATAAGATCAATGACAATACGTCCTGGTATACCAATATTGGCAAATCCTTTCAGATGCCGGCGCTAAACCAGTATTTTTCCAAACAAAGTACTGATTTTAACAGGCTAAAACCGCAGCAAGGCTGGAACTATGAAACAGGGATAAAAATCATTGACAATAATCAATCGTTCAAAGCAGCTCTTTATCATATGGATATCAAGGACCAGTTTGTCTGGAAAAAGAATCCCGACAAAACCGATTATATGGCTAATGCCGGGAACTTCCGCAATACCGGTATGGAATTGGAATATGTAAAAATTCTTAACAATAACTGGAAATACAATTTGGGATTTAGTTATTCCAATCCGGAAAATAATGAAAATGGCTCCTGGGAGCAGTGTAACAGCAGAATACAGACAACCGCGGGTATAACCTACAATCAGGAAAAATGGCTGACAAATGTTAATTTCTTATTCCTGGGCGACCGGGAAGAAAGTTATTACAAAATCAACGGCAACATCAGCGATATTCCGGATCGTGTACAGTTAAACGCCATGATTAGATATCAGCCGGAACGCAATCAGTCGGTGATTCTGAATTTGTACAATATCCTTGACCGTAATAACTCTGTGAACAAATATGAGAATCTGGATCTGCCTTTTAACTGGGCACTGAGCTATAACTATACTTTTTAGCCTTGTGAGTAATAAATAGTTGCGAATAAAAAAACAAGCTGAAACCTGCCCTCAAGGGTGGAAAATTTGTCTGGATTTTCTTTTTGCTGGGACAAGGGACCTGTCCCCTTGTCCCGCGTAGCGGGTCTATTATGACCCGCGCTTTTTTTCTGCTTGGCATACATGTTTCAAAAATTTGCCTGGAGAAGATTCGAGAGTAAGGAAAGTAGTTGATGAAAATGTCGGAGAAGTTATCAGGTTTTGATTATGCTGTGGAGTTAACAGGACTGACTAAGATATATGACGGACGAAAAATTGTTGATAATTTGTCGCTGACAATACCGCAAGGGAAGATATTCGGCCTGCTTGGTCCTAATGGCGCGGGTAAATCGACGGTAATGAAGATGATTGCCGGTTTGACGCGCGCTACGAGCGGATCGGTGCGGATTTTTGGGATTGATAGGCTGATGGAACCGCTCGCTACTAAAAAACTAGTCGGCTTGGTGCCGCAGGAGAATAACTTGGAACGGGATTTGACAGTGGAAGAGGTTTTGCTGGTTTACGGCAGGCTTTTTGGGGTGGAGCGGCTTAAACACCGGCTGGAAGAGGTTTTGACAAAGTTTAATTTAGAGCAAAGCCGGCATATAAAGGTGGGGGTGCTGTCAGGGGGGACCGCACGACGGACACTGATTGCCAGGGCTCTGCTGCCTGAGCCCGAGCTGCTGCTGCTGGACGAGCCAACAGTGGGACTTGATCCTGACATCCGCCAGGAATTGTGGAGTATTGTACGCCTTTTAACCAGTGAAGGCAAAAGCATAATATTGACAACACACTATATGGAGGAAGCCGAGCAGCTCTGTGAGCAGGTGGCTATGCTGCGTTCCGGCCGTCTTGCTTTGCTGGATACACCGGCAGGCATTAAACATCGGACAGGCAAGGGCCAGGCAAGCGGAGCGCTTGAGACCATGTTTATCAAACTGGCTAAGGAAGGCGATGGCTGATGGGCTGGTATGCCGTATATTGGCGGGAAATGATTATACTGTGGAAGAAAATCGGCAGAATGGGCTACGTATTTTCCACTATTGTTTTTCCCTTTATTTATCTGTTTTCTTTTGGACTGGGGTTAGGCGGCAGAGTGAATGTGGATGGCGGCTATTTACCGTTTCTGGCCAAAGGTATTATGGGTGTCACTGTGTTGTTAAACTCTTTTCAACAGACCGCATCCTCTGTGAGTACAGGACGGCTGTATTTCCGAAATTTTCAAAGTGTGGTTTTAAGTCCGGTAGCTGCCTGGGAAGTGGTTTTGGGAATCATAGCAGCAGGTTCGGTGCGGGGAATATTTTTTGGCAGCCTGGTTTTTGTCATTGCCTGGGGTGCTTTTGGGGTAGGCGGGTTAAATGTCCTGGCTGTTGCCGGCCTTATTCTGGGTTCTTGCTGCTTTGCCGCCATGGGGGTGGTTGTAGGCATGCTTGTTAAGCATCCTGACGATGTTTCGCTGATTAATAATTTTTTTATTACGCCGATGATATTTTTTGGCGGTTCGTTTTTTCCGTTGCACAATCTGCCGCCCTGGCTGGCTGCAGTTGCCCAGTTATCGCCCATTGGTACGCTTAATGCCCTGTTGCGGGCACCTGGCTGGAATAGCGGGGCCGTATGGGCGGCAGGCACGCTGATAGTACTGACTGGTTGCTTTTTTACCTGGAGTGTGTGGCTGTACAGCCGGTATAGTGAGTAGGTCTGGGAAAAGGTTGACCCGGAGCGGGTGAATTGTTTGTTTGAACCACCGGGCAGTCTGCGACCTGGGACAAGGGACCTGTCCCCTTGTCCCAGGTCTTTGTCCCACGGTAGAATTCGCTTGACAAAACCTGCCAGGCAATATACTATAGTAGTAGCATAATGTATTTGTGTTTATTGAAAATTGTATATTGATGAGCCAGGTGCCCGCAAGGGCTTAATAGGGAAGACCGGTGTAATGCCGGCGCGGTCCCGCCACTGTAATGGGGAGTGAACCCAAGGTATGCCACTGGGACGAAGGTCTCGGGAAGGTTTGGGCAAGCTATGAGCCAGAGCCAGGAGAACTGCCTGTCTAAAGATCGCCGTTTTACCCACGAGTGATGGGGAGGAGATTACAGTTGCACTAGCTTATTTGGAATGTATTCCAAGTGAGTTGTGTTGCCTTGCTGAATTTGCTCCTGGTCATAGACCAGGAGTTTTTATTTGGATTTATGCTGTAGAATTCTCCCGGCTGCCATGGCGACCGGGAGTTTCTTATTTAGTTGCCATTTCTTCTAACTCCTTCATGCTTTTGCGGGTCTATTATGACCCGCGCTTTTTTTTCCTAACAGAAAGTATATAACTTTTTTAAAAGCAGGATAAAGGCAACAGCGGCTTCCGCGCCGCCAAAAGCTTGGTGTAAACCGTGTTTTCTTTATGAATTGATAAAACAAGGAGCGGATAAGGCATATGCAAAAAAAGATTGCCTTTTACGGCAAGGGCGGCATCGGCAAGTCGACGACAGCCGCCAATGTATCGGCCGCACTGGCGGAAATGGGACACAGAGTTTGCCAAATTGGCTGTGATCCCAAAAATGATTCCACCCGCCTTTTATTAGGGAAGGTTTGTTCACAGACGGTATTGGATATGGTTAAGCAATATGGGGAGGAAGTCAGGACCGAGGACTTGGTACATAGCGGCTTTGGCGGCGTACAGTGTATCGAGGCCGGAGGGCCCGAGCCAGGAGTAGGCTGCGCCGGACGCGGCATAATTGTGGCATTGGAAAAGCTAAAAGCCTTGCAGGCTTTGCCCGAAGATGCCATTATTCTGTACGATGTACTGGGAGATGTGGTGTGCGGCGGCTTTGCCGTACCCATACGGGAAGGCTATGCCAGCGATATTTACATTGTATCTTCCGGTGAACTCATGTCACTCTATGCGGCCAATAATATTGCCAAAGGGGTGGCCCGCTATGCTGCCCGGGGGGCGGTGCGGCTTGGCGGCATTATCGGCAATAGCCGCGGCATTGCTAATGAGCAGGCATTGCTTGAGGAATTTGCCAAACGGCTGCATACTTCTTTAGTTGCCTATATTCCCAGGGATCGTACCGTTAATAAAGCGGAAATTCATCGTAAAACAGTCATCGAATTTGCGGCAGACTCGCCACAGGCGGCGATTTACCGTCAGTTAGCCGGTTTTATTTGTGAGAATACGGCGCTGAGTGTGCCGACCCCCATGTCCTTTGCAGAATTAGAGGAGCTGGTGCTTGACTATGGTGATGAATAAACGGGCGAAAACAGCCCGCAAACGGGGTTACAGCTGTGCGATGCCGGGCGTGTGGCGCGCCGTTTCCCACAATGAAGGCGCGCTTGTTATTTACCATAGTCCCAAAGCCTGCGGGCATATCGGCCGGGAAATGGATTTGGGAATGCATTTCCGTTCACTGGCAAAGCGGCAATTTATGCCGGAGCAGTACTCGGCACCACTGATCATCAGCGGGCTGACGGAAGAGCATTCGATTTTCGGTGGGGCCGGCTTACTCAGGGAATGTATTGAATATGCAGCCGAAAGGTACAAGCCGGCCTATATTTTGATTGCCAATTCCTGTGTGGCCGGCGTAATTGGTGATGATACGGCTGCGGTGGCAGGCGAGGCAGAGGCGGCTCTGGGCATACCGGTGATGTCTGTTCCCTGTTATGGTTACCTGGACGGCGACTATTATGCCGGGTTTTATCATGCCGGAAAAACACTGGCAGAGCGCTTTATGATTGCCCAGCCAAAGGTGGTTAATACGGTAACTCTCTTGGGTGACCGCGGCGGCCCCAATGGCATGGATGTGCAGGAAATTAAACGTTTGCTGGGCTATTTTAGCCTAAAAGTGTATTGTCATTTTCCGGCATATGCTTCGCTGGAGGATATAAGACGGGTGCCGTTTACCGCACTGACAGTACCGCTTAGCGGAACAAGACAGTCCAATCCCTGGATGTGCAAGCTGGGGCAGGAACTGGAGGAGATGCTGGGAGTGCCTGCTTTTGACGGGGATTATCCGGCAGGCTGGCAGGCGACGGTTTTATGGCTGACGAACTTAGGCCGGTTTCTCAACCGGCAGCAGCAGGCTGAAGCTGCCATTAAGCAGGAGGCGGAGCGGTTAAACCGGCATATCGCTGAGTATAGCAGCCAGTTGCAGGATAAGCGGATTGTATTGTATCTCGGACGGCCGCTGCTGTATTTTGATCCGGCCTGGGTACTGGAGTTATTTTCTTTGTATAAGCTGAATTTGGCAGGCATTGTGGTG
The DNA here is from genome assembly GCF_001941975.2 of Sporomusa sphaeroides DSM 2875. Taxonomy (NCBI): domain Bacteria; kingdom Bacillati; phylum Bacillota; class Negativicutes; order Selenomonadales; family Sporomusaceae; genus Sporomusa; species Sporomusa sphaeroides. The sequence goes on from NZ_CP146991.1 coordinate 781,553, forward strand.
CTGGATGATGTGTTGAGCAAGGACCAGCAGCTTGATTTATATCAGGAACTGAAGCAGCAAACCGGCATACCCTGTTTTTCTCAGGCAGAGGGAAAAGGCATAGTTGAAACAGCAGATATTGTTGTGACCACGCATGAGTTGACTGTAGCAGCCAGGAAAAAGCAGCTCTTTCTGCCCTTGCTGCCGCTGGCCGGGGTAGGGGGCGTTACTGCCCTGATGACTAAGCTGGTGCGCCTGGCGCAGCGTCATGACCGACGGGGAGGAATTATGTATGTGTAATAGTCAGTGGTCAGATGCGCGGACTTTGGTGGAAGCCTGCGCGCTCACCGGCGTAGCCGCTTTCTTTGCCGGTATTCCTGATGCTGTATTGGTGGCCAATGGCCCCATGTGGTGTTATTTTTATGCGCTGCGCTATCTGGAAAGGCAGTGTCCGGCGGTCAGTTCACAATTTTACTGCACCCAGGCTGATAATCATGCGGTTGTCTATGGTACTGAGGAATGTTTGCTGGAAACCTTGGCTATCATTCGCCAGCAGGCCCGGCCGTCGGTTGTATTGATAGAAAATAGCTGCTCTGTCAGCTTGATTGGCGATGATATCGCGGGCATTGCCAGACAGGCGGATTTATCTTGCCCGGTGGTCTGTGTGGACAGCGGCGGACTGGCCGGCGGCTTTGCCGCAGGCTACCGCGCTGCTGCGGGAGCGTATCTGGAGCAGCTGCCGCTAAGCCGTCCGGGGGCGATACGGCCCGGTACTGTCAATCTGCTGGGCTGCACGGTTGGCTACTACAATGCCGATAATGATGTTCAGGAATTGAAACGTATGCTTAAACTGGCAGGCTATGAAGTGCTGGCTTGTCCGGGAGCAGGCAGCAGCACCCAGGTTATAAGCGGCATGACCGGCGCGTCGCTCAACATTGTTGTCCATGAGGAATTGGGTCTTGACCTGGCCAAACAGCTTAATGAGCAGTATGGTATGCCTTATGTATCTTTGCCGCCGCCTTATGGTTTGCAGGGGTCGCTGGCCTGGCTGCAAAGCTTGCGGCACTATGCGACAGGCGGTGCCGGTGATTTGCGCAAGGTTTGGCAGGAAATCAGCGGCCTGGAGCGGAAAATTCAGGCAAGTACTCTGGAAATGCAGCGGGTCTGGGGCGATATGTGGTTTGAAAAAACGCTCCTTGCCGCACCGGGTTCTGCGGCTGTAGCCATGGCCGAGGCTGTCCGTACCGAGTGGCTGGATACAGGCCGGCTGACTGTCATGGCCTATGGTCAAATTCCGGCTTATACTGTGCCGGATTGCATTGATACCCTTATAGAGGCCGGCGGCGACAGTCAGGTCACGGAGCAGCTGCTGGCAGAGCTGGAGGGTGGATTATTGCTGGCCGGCAGCAATGAAAAGGCCATATTGCAGCAAAAGCTGGTGCCTAATGTGGTTTGCCAGAATATTGCGCTGCCGGTATATGATGAAGTCATTTTAAGCGACCGGCCATTTATGGGGTTGCAGGGAGCCTGCTATATGCTGGAACGGCTTTGGAATCAGTATATTACTTTTTGTCAACGGCGTAAGTAAAAATAAACTGTACAAGGAGGGGAAAAAATATGTTACAATATATTCCTGAAAATTGGCCGTATGATCATGCACATCCCTCTGAGCAGGAGGATAGGGCAGTCGAGGATAAAGCAGTTCTTTATTTTGTTGTTTTCAAGCAACCGGATGCGGCAAGATACGCAAGCGGGTGTTTTAAAGCCAGGCAGATGATTGATTTTTGGCAACGGAGAATGAATGTTTATGCATAGAAAAAGGAGTATTGTCAGTATGGCAGACACTAAAGGCTTAGTTATTGTAAATACCGGAAACGGCAAAGGAAAAACAACAGCGGCTTTGGGGCTGGGTATGCGGGCCTGGGGCCAGGGGCTCCGGGTGCTCGTATTACAATTTATTAAAGGCAATTGGACCTATGGCGAATTGCAGGCTGCCGAACGAATGGGCGCGGATTTTGTTATCCGCCAAATGGGTGAAGGATTTGTAAGAAATAGTGCCGATGATGAAAGAGCCGATCATATGCAGGCATCCAAAGAAGCCCTGGAGGATGCCAGACAGGAAATCATGTCCGGAGCGTGGGGGATGATTATCCTGGATGAGATTAACTACGCTCTTGGCTATGGGCTGCTTCCGGTGGATGAAGTACTGGAATTGATAGCTGCAAAGCCGGATTATCTGCACCTGGTGCTTACCGGCCGCAGCGCGTGTAAGGAAATCATTGATAAAGCCGATTTGGTAACCGAAATGGGAGAAATTAAGCACCCATATAAACAGGGAATCAGGGCGCAAAAGGGTATTGAATTTTAACTGGCTGCCGGGCTGCTGACTTTCTACTGCTGCGGTTGTTCAGAATAGCTCCAGCCGCCGGTGCCGTTTAATTTTAATATCTTGCGGTGGTATGACGTTAGCGTATCCCGGTGGCCAATACTGATTACTGCGGCATCAGGTAGCTTCTCTTTAAGTATCTGGTATATTTCTGCTTCCATGGCAGCGTCAATACAAGCGGTTGTCTCATCGAGGAAGATCCACTTTGGCCGGTGCAAGATGGCCCGGGCCAGGGAAAGTCGTTGGAGTTCACCCGGTGAAAGGTTTTTTGACCAGTCTGTTTCGATATCCAGGCGTGGGAGCAGCGCGGCTAATTTGCATATATGCAGTGCCTCTTCCACCTTATTGTCCGTTACGCTGACGTGTTTGTACGGGTATAGTACCGCCGCGCGCAGTGAGCCAATCGGGATATAAGGTTTTTGCGGCAGAAACAGGACACTGCTATCCGGCGGGCAGGACATTTGCCCGGAGAAATAGGGCCAGACTCCGGCTAATGTTTGTAATAATGTGGTTTTGCCACAGCCCGAAGGACCGGTAATCAGCAGGCTTTCACCGCTAGGGAGCGCTAAGGTAAGCTTGTTCACCAGGATATGGCCGGCAGGAGAAAATACGGAAAGTTCTTTGGTTATGAGTGTATCCGGATTGTAAAAGAAAGTGTTTGATGCCAGGTGCTGTGACTGGATAAGCCGGAGCTGGGTGCAAAACTCCCGCAGACGGTTAGTTACAGCCTGCCATTGAGCGATTTTCCCAAAGCTTTCAATAATATAGGCGAGCGCGGAATGAACATACCAATAAGCCCCCGATATTTCGAATAATTGTCCAAGCTGCAGCTCGTCATTGAAATATTTGGGAGACGCGATCAAAAAGGCAAATACGGTAGACAACTGTGTATAGGCTGAGGATATCCAGGTAATGTCCCTGGTGGTTTTAATTATTGCAAGCTGGGTAATTACAATATTTGAAAACCATTTTAATAAGTTGTGCTTTTCCCAGGTATCTCCTTTGCATAATACAACACCTTCGGCATATTCCTTCAGCCTGATTAAGCTGTAGCGGAAGTTGGCTTCATTGCTTTGCTGAAGGTTATTTTGCAGCATAAGAGGACGCCCTATCTTTATGGTTACCCAGGTGCCGAAAGCGGAATACAGGAGGGCGGACCAGACCAGGTAGCCGGGAATTATAACTTCGGTTGTCAATAAGGAGACCCGGATTTCCCCTGATAACCGCCAAAGGACAACTGAAAATACGATAAGCGTTATCAAATGACGCAGCAGCCCCACGGCCAAGTCCAGTGAATGGGTAACAAACAGCTGAATGTCCTCGCCGATACGCTGGTCCGGATTATCGATAGCCTTGACAAGAAATTTCATATGAAAATAGTTCTGTTTGTGCAGCCACAGTGTGATATATTTATTCGTTAACCACTGGCGCCACCGCAGCTGCAGCAGCATTTTGACATGTGTCTGCCAGCCTGAGGCTGCGACGAGAATGGAACAAATCAGAGCAAATTGAACTAAGGAATGATAAAAACCGGCGAGGTTATGCTGCTGCAGGTGATTGTAGAAGCCTACCTGCCAATTATTAAGCTGCATATGGAGCAGTACCAGCAAACCGGTGCAAAGGATGAGAAGCAGGGTTAATATCCAGGCTTTGGGAGCAGCTTTCGACAACCAATAGGACAGTGCCATTCTTACCAAGTGACCTGCTCCTCTCGCGTGAAGATGGAAGTCAGATATGGCATGTATATGCCATCTTGAGCAGAGATATACAAAATAAGAACAACTTGACACTATTTGGACTGAAGTATATACTGGAAACAATAAACAGAATATTTGAGGTAGGTGCCCAACTGGGCTTAATAGGGAAGACCGGTGAAAAGCCGGCGCGGTCCCGCCACTGTAACGGGGAGTAAGCTTAAGATATGCCACTGGGATGAGTTTCTGGGAAGGTTTAAGCGAGCTATGATCCGGAGTCAGGAGAACTGCCTGTCTGACAATCACCGTTTGTTACCCACGAGGGTTTGGGGAGGGGATTACAGTAGGCGTTTTGCGGCGTAGCTGAATTCACTTCTGGTTTTATCGCCAGAAGTTTTTTATTCTAACTAGTAACCTACTGTTTGTTACTCCCGACTTTTTATACGGTCGGGAGTTTTTCTGTTTGCAGCTGTTTTTGCTCTGTTTGGCCGCAATGCTGCTGCATAATGTTTACTTAAGAGACAACCTACAGGAGATGAAACGATGATGTTGGCAACCCTGGCTAAACCGTCATGTCGCCTGAGTATGCTCGTGGTTTTAGTAGTGCTGCTCTTCTTTACAGGTGGTTGTACGGGAAAAAATAATACAGGTTCGCCGCAAGGCGGCAATGGAAATATAGCCGGTTCCGGCGGCTATGAAATAGTGGATAGTACCGGCTATGTACTACAGCTTCCGCAAAAACCGCAAAAGATTGTGCCGCTTTCCGTCAGTACCGACGAAATTCTTTTGGCACTGGTAACCCCGGAGCGTATTGCGGCCCTGACGCATCTTGTGGATGATGCCGGAGTTTCCAATGTTGTGGAAGAGGCCAAAGTTGTTCCCAAGAGAATACGTATTCATGCCGAAAGTATTATTGCGCTTCAGCCGGATCTTGTGCTTATGCCGGATTGGCTGCCGCCGGTGCTGAGCCAAACACTCAGGGAGACAGGTATTCCTGTCTATGTTTATAAAACCGCCGCCAACGTTGACGAGGTTAAGCAATCTATTATCGCGCTTGCCCGGGTTGTCGGTGAAGAACAGGCCGGTGAACGGCTGGTGGCTGAGATGGAAACGCAGTTGGCGCAAATTAACGAAAAAACCAGCACGATTCCAGCCGACAAGCGCCCGGTAGTTATCCGGTTTTCCCTGATGGGCGATAGTGGCGGTAAAGGGAGTACTTTTGAAGATATTTGCCGCCAGGCGGGGGCAATTGAAGGTGTGGCAGCCGCCGGTTTAAACAATGATGACCTATTGTCCAAAGAACAGCTTGTCCGTATTAATCCGGATATCATTCTGCTGCCGGTCTGGGATTATACCGGCAAAACAGACATTCAGAAGTTTGCTGAGGATGTGCAAAATGATCCGGCTTTGCAGATCGTGAAAGCCATTCAAAACAAAAAAATGATTGTTGTGCCTGACAGACACCTGACTTCCACCTCACAGTACATTGTTTACGGCGTGCAGGCTGTAGCCCGGGCCGCCTATCCTCAGCTTTTTTAAGGTTATTGATAGATACAAACGGGGGGAGAAGAATGAGTTTTATTGCCAAGTGCTTTCAGATATTTCATCAGGGCGGCCCGGTCATGTATCTGATTCTGGCCTGTTCCGTACTGGTGGCCGCCATTGGGGTGGAACGGTTCATGTATTATAGAAAAATGGACACCGATATGCACGAGTTTACCGGACGGCTTACCGCTTTACTGGAGCGGGATGACTGGGCGGCAGCTCATGAATTATGCCGGCAGACCCAGGGGATTGCCGCTATGGTTGCCGCCAAGGGTATTGCCCATGTGCAGCGGGGCTGCGCGAATATCGAAAGCGTGCTGGAGGGAGAAGCTTCTTTAGCTGTTGCCGGCCTCCGGGCATATTTAAACCATTTGGACACTATTGTAACCATTGCGCCGCTGCTTGGTCTCTTAGGCACAGTTATCGGTATGATTGACTCCTTTAGTGTCATGAATATCAAAGCCGGTCAGCCTCAGGCCATTACCGGCGGTGTCGGGGAAGCGCTCATTGCCACGGCTTCCGGCTTGTGTGTGGCCACCCTGGCCATGATTGTATACAGTTATTTTAATCACCGGTTAGATCACCTGCTTACGACTATTGAGCAGACCTGCCTGCTGGTGATGGGGCATATCAAACAGGAGAAGCGTCATGAAATTGCGTAATTTGCGTTCAGAGCGTCAGCCTAAGCTGATGATTATTCCCATGATTGATATCATTTTCTTTTTACTGGTATTTTTTATCATGAGCACTCTCTATATGGTTGACCAGCAGACAATACCTGTTAACTTGCCGCAAGCCGCTTCGGCCCAGAGTGACAAGCCGCACAGTGTGGCTATTGCCGTTACCAAAGAAGGCCGGATTATGTTCGAGCAGGAAGAGATACCGCTGGAACTGCTGCAAAAGCGGGTAAAGCTGGAGATGGCTAAGCAGGGCGACCTGGTTTTTATCCTGCGTTCGGATAAAACAGCCGAATATGGCAAGGTGGTAGCCGTTCTTGATGAATTAAAGCTGGCCGGGGCGCACCGGGTGGCTATTGCTACTGAAAGGAAGGAGAAGTAATAATTTGGGTGGCAGGTAGGAGGCTGGCAGTTAATTACGGCCAAATTACCATGTATTTAAATTGAAAGCGTAATACGAAGGAGAGAAGAAGGATGACAAGAAAAAGTGGCACCGGTACAAGCAAGAGCTGGCTGTGTGCGATGGTAACCAGTGCGTTGTTATTGCAAATGCCGGCTGCTGTGCTGGCAGAAGAGACAGACAACCAGGAAACATTTTCACTTGATGCAATGGTGATAACCGCTAACCGGGTACCGACAGAGGCGGCAAAGACGGCAGCCAATGTCACGGTTGTTTCTCAGGAGCAGATTGAAAATGGGCCTTATGCCAATTTGGGGGATGTGTTAAGAGATATTAACGGCGTTGCTGTTACGACCAAAGGCTTTGCCGGTGCCGGTCAGACTGTTTATCTAAACGGCGATGACCGGGTGCTGGTGATGATTGACGGGCGCAGGCTCAGCCGACCGCAGGGCACAGCAAGTGGTGGCCGGGCCAGCATTGAGCTCAACTCGATTGTTTCGCTGGATAATATTGAACGCATTGAGATTGTTAAAGGCGGCGCGTCTGCGTTATACGGTTCCGACGCTGTCGGCGGGGTGATTAATATTATTACCCGCAAAGGCACCGAGGCCAAGACCACGGTGGACTTTTCCGCCGGTTCCTGGGGTATACGCAATTACGGGTTGAGTACTCAGGGCAGTGAAAATGGGTTTAGCTGGTATATTACTGCCAATAAAAAAGAACAGGATTATGCGGAATACAATGTGCTCAATCCTGCGTTAACAGCAGGCAGCAGCAAAGGGGACAACCGGCGTTGGCCTAATTCCCGGTACGAGGGAGAAGGGTTTACTATGCGGCTGGATAAAACCATTGACGACAACCGTTCTCTTACTTTTAATTTTGAACATTGGAATGATGAGGGCGGACGGCCGATTTCGGTTTTAAAGCCTGATGGACCTTTCGATCAATTAACAAGTCTATCAAACAATTGGGCACTGACCTATGATTTCAATAAACAAAAAGCTGTGCCGGGGTTTGCCCGGATATATGCCAACTATGCCAATCAGGGTTTTTACGGTACTTATAAGAGCAGGGTGCAAGGGTTTGCCTACCAGACAGGCTGGCAACTTGATGACAAACAAAAATTGGTTGCCGGCGTTGACTGGGAAAGGGGCGAAGTCCTGGAAAATAGATTTCAGGACGAATATCAAGAGGCTGGAAACTATAGCAATAAATCGGTTACAAACACGGCAATTTATTTGCAGGATATCTTTGCGTTAAACGACAAATGGACAATGACTCCAGGCATACGCTATGATCATCACAGTAAGTTTGGCGGCCAAACGACCCCCAAAGTGAATGTGAATTACAGCGCCGACAGCACCACCGATATTTACTTCTCGTACAACAGGGTGTTCAAGGCACCAACATTGGATGATCTGTATTATGATCTTTACTATCCGTTTTATGGTTCAACTGCAAAAGGAGATCCTAATCTCAAACCCGAAAAGGGCCATGTAATCAGTGCCGGGGTGAATAAGAAACTTAATGAAAAGACATCGGTGACAGCTAACTACTTTACCAGCGAGCTGACCAATGCTATTGATTGGGATTATGACGATTTTATGAATTCACAGGTATGCAACATTGCCAAACAAAAAAAACGCGGCTTTGAACTTGATCTTAAGCACAAGTTATCGGACCGCTACTATACGGAACTGGGCTATTCCTATGTGAATATTAAAGAAAATAGAGACAATGCCGGCTACCTTGTCGACCCCAAAAACAGTCAGCCTAACGGCTATCGGGTAAAAGTAGGTTATACAGATGCCAAGTGGGATGTGAACGTCAATGGGCAAAGTGCGAGTGGCCTTGACCGGGATTACTTTGTTGACAGCAACTACTGGGTGTGGAACCTGGCTGCCAATTATAAGATGACGCCTGATGCCAGTGTTTACTTCAATGTCTATAATTTGGGTGATAAAGCCTATGAACTTACTTCCAGCGGCAGCAGCAACCGGGGCAATTACCCTATGACCTCCCGCCATTTCGTAATGGGAGTCAAATATTCTTTCTAAAATATAATGCTACAAGAGCAAGTGCAGTCACCTAAATTTACAATGCTTTCGATCTGATTTTCTTGCCAGTGATGAGGAGAAGGTAGCATGGACAAGGTATATTCAGAGGAAAGTAACACTTCTTTTCGGCAGATTATAAAAATTACATATCCTGTTGTCCTTTCCATGCTTTCCTTTAATGCTTTGGTGTTTGTTGATCGGCTGTATGTATCCTGGTATGATCTCACCCAATTTGCCGCTATGCTGCCAGCTAGTTTTACGGCTATTGGTCTTGCCAGCATTTTTACGGGAATTGTCGGCTATGTTTCCACTTTGTCTGCACAATACTATGGTGCAGGGCGCTACCCTCAATGTGCTGCGGCCATGTGGCAGGGAATCTATTTGAGCATTCTTTTTGCTTTGCTTCTGTTGGGTATTTCGCCTATAGTTGCCTCTGTTTTTCAATTGATGGGACATACCGGAAGTTTGTTAGCATATGAAGTAGAATATTTTTATCTTATTATCATAGCTGAGTGCATCCAAATGTTCTCTATCGCATTTTTTGGTTTTTATTGCGGCATTGGTGATACGAAAACGACTATGCAGGTAGCCGTGCTTATGAATATAATCAATGTCATTTTGGCCGGGGGGCTCGTGTTTGGTAAGTTCGGTCTGCCGGAATTGGGAATGATGGGGTCAGGGTTGGCAGCTATTATCAGTTGCCTGGTAGGGCTGTTTTGTTATGTGCTGTTTTTACATAAAGCTGTAATGCGCCAATATCAGCCTTGGCAGCATTATCGGCCAAACAAGTCTTTGCTCTGCAGCCTGCTGCGCTTTGGCTTATTTGCCGGGATTCAGTCTTTTGCGGAAATGGGATACTTTAGTATCTTTCTCCTGATAATTGGCTCAATGGGTGCAATGAATCTGGCTGCGGTGAATGCCGCTTTTGCCATGGAAGCCGTTTTTATTTTACCGGTAATTGGTATGACAACGGCGGTGGGCATTCTTGCAGGTCAGGAGAAAGGGGCTGGCAGGCTAGGCAATATCCCGGAGATTTTAAAAAAAGGGTTGGTCTTGGGGCTTAGTTTTAATGTTCTAATCCTAATTTCATGCAATTTCTTTCCGGAGCAGTTGATTTCTATTTTTCATTCGGATACCGATGCGGATCAGCATCACTTGGTTTCTATAGCTACTCCCTTGTTACAGCTTACCTCGTTGTGGCTGGTGTTTGATACCATTCATTTAATGGTAGGCAGCGTATTAAAATCTACAGGGGATACGCGTTTTATGATGCTGGTTTATACGGTGGTCCCTTTATTCTTTTATGTGATTATGCCCTATGTGTTTTGTGTCTGGTATCCCTTGCCTTTGAGCTGGTTATGGCTGCTTTTGGTTGTCTATAGCGCTACAATGCTGTTGTTGATGGCCACCCGGTTTGTAAATGGGAAATGGAAAAGTATCAAAGTCATTGAGCAAACCTAACGTTTGCTTGGTGGTGCGGCACCAGGCGCAGCTTTATAGAGGAGAGGTGGAAATACATTGTATTGGCAGGCGAAATCTGAAACCATGAAAAAACTGTCTTTGCGCCTAGTGTTGCTACTGTCTGTTATTTTCTACTACAGTACAGCTCAGTGTATGGCGAATGAGCGGAGCGATTTGTACATACTATCTACCGGTGATACTGTTTACCGGCAGGATACCAGTGTGATAGTTGCCTTTAACAGCCCTAAGGCGGTGCTAAGTACATCCAAGTTCAATGGCGGCTACCAGGATAATCTCTCTGCAGTATTTAACCATGATATGAAACAGGCTGTTGGCGTAACGGCTGATAATTACCTGGATTATTTGAAGCATGTGGCGAAAAACTTGCAGCTTAATCCCAAACGGGTAACCGGTATGGGAACAGCGGCATCCATGGAAAATACCGCCATAAATTCGGCAAGCTACCAGACGCTTACGGTGACTGCTATTGCCACCGGCGGTGTGGAGGGAAATGGCGGACGGGCCGGTGATCAGGCAGATTATTTTCTGACTGGGAAAAAGAGAGCTTTGTATAAGCCGGGGACCATTAACATTATACTGGTGATTGATGCCGATATTCCGCCGGCGATAATGGCCAGGGCATTGGTGACCTGCACCGAAGCCAAAACTGCTGCTTTGCAGGAGCTGATGGCCGGCAGCAAGTTTTCCAGCGGGCTGGCAACCGGTTCAGGGACAGATCAGACGATGATCATTGCCAATCCAAGTTCTTCACTCTATCTGGAAGATGCGGGCAAGCATTCCAAACTAGGCGAATTGATCGGCCGTACCGTCAAACAAACGGTCAAGGAAGCGCTGCTAAAGCAGACAGGTTTATCGCCGCAAAAACAGCACAGTGTGCTGCGGCGCATGAATCGCTACGGTGTTATCGAGGAAACATTGTATCAACAATATGTACAGGATATTGGCTTGATTGACAAAGAGCGGTTTTTAACGTCACTGCGGCAACTGGACAAAGAATCGCCTCTGGTAACCGGTGCGTCATTGTATATCCACTTGCTGGATCAATTTCAGTGGGAACTAGTAAGCGGTGATGAACTAATCCAGGCAGGAAATGAACTCCTGGCATTGACGGCAGGCAAATATCATGTTTCGCCGCCGGTCATGCATTCAGCCGAAGTGACACCTGCTATTTATGCATGGTCTTCTCTGGTAGTGAAGATTTTAGCTGACAGGCTGCAGGTGGAATCTTAATCCCCGCGGAATACAGGAATAGACTTGTGAAATTACAGCAAGGACAAGTAACAGAAGACAAGAAGGACTGGATACTATGACTGGTAGGGTTAAAAATAAAGCCATTTTTTTCAGCGGGATGGGTGTGCTGCTGGTGGTGGTAATTATGGTTTCGCTAGCCTGGGGGCAGGTAGCGGTGCCGCTTGATGCCACACTGTCGGTTATTGGCCAGCAATTGCACCTGCCCGGCACAGAGGGGATTGAGGTTACACAGGAGCATACCTCTGTTATCTGGCATATCCGGATGCCGCGTACTTTGGTCGGGCTGCTGGTAGGAGCGGCACTGGCGGTGTCAGGCGCTGTTATGCAAGGCGTATTTGGCAATTCACTGGCCGACCCGGGAATTATCGGGGTATCAAGCGGGGCGGCGTTAGGGGCTGTTATTGCCATTGCTTTGGGGGTGACGGCTAACGGAATCTTTTATATGCCGTTTTTTGCTTTGACCGGTGCGCTGCTGGCAGTGGGGTTGACAGTTGCATTAGCTATGCGGAACGGCAAAATCCCGGTGATGGTGCTGCTGTTAGCCGGTGTTGCCGTGAGTATGCTGCTGGGAGCTATGACTTCCGGAATATTGACTTTTATCAATGAATACCGGTTGCGGGAATTTTTATTCTGGATTGTGGGAGGGCTGGATTACCGTCGTTGGGAGCATGTGTATCTTGCCGCCGGTCCGGTTATTGCCGGTATTCTCATTTTGTTTTTATTGGCCAGACATCTTAACATTCTGACTTTAGGCGAACAGGAAGCGCGTTCGGTAGGTGTTCCGGTTGCGTTTCTCCGGATGGTGCTGCTCACTGTATCGGCTGTGACAACTGCCACTGCGGTATGTGTCAGCGGCACAATCGGCTTTGTGGGTTTAATCGTGCCGCATATTATGCGCCTGTTACTGGGGCCGGAACATCGCACCTTGCTGCCTGCCTGTGCAGTGGCCGGGGGCTTGTTTCTGGTGGCCTGTGATACGGCGGGGCGGCTGTTGATTCCACCGTCTGAGGTTCGGGTTGGTATTATGACGGCGCTGCTGGGGGCGCCCTACTTTTTGTATCTGCTGCGTAAAGCGCAGAAAGGAGGAGGGTTGTCATGAATGCGGCCACTCAGATAGCATTAGCTGCCGTTAATGTGGGTGTAACTATCGGTGATAAAGTCATTTTACAGGATATTTCTCTAACCATTAAACCAGGCGAATTTGTCGGCATTATTGGTCCTAATGGCGCAGGCAAAAGCACGCTACTCAGGGGCTTGCGCGGCATGGGAGCCATTACTTCCGGAGCTGTCCGGGTTTTTGGCCAGCCTGTACGCACGATGGGCGACAAACAGTTGGCGCGCATGATTGCTTATATGCAGCAGGAAGTAAATCTTGGCTTCGGCTTTACCGCACTGGAGGTGGTAATGGCCGGACGCTATCCTCATCTGAAATGGTGGCAGAACGAACAGGCTGAGGATTACGAAATTGCCAGGAAGTATATGGAATTTACCGGGGTTGAGGCGTTAGCGGAAAAATCGGTGCAGCAGATGTCCGGCGGGGAACGTCAGCGCGTATTGCTGGCAAAAGTACTGGCGCAGGAGACACCGCTGATTTTTCTCGATGAGCCGACAGCCAGCCTGGATCTTTTGTATCAGGAAGAAATTTTTCGCTACTGCCAGAGTGTGTGCCAAGCAGGAAAAACCGTGCTGATTATTGCTCATGATATCAAATTAGCTGCCAAATTTTGTTCCCGGCTGGTTTTGCTTGCCCGGGGTTCAGTCATTGCCGATGGAGCGCCCGAAGATGTTATTACTGCAGCGAATTTGGAACAGGCATATGGCTTGCATTCGGCTGTTTTTATCAATAAAGTAACAGGTAACCTGGATATTCATACCTATGAGGCTGCCGGTACTTTGGGCGGCCGTCCGGCAGTTCATATTGTCGGTGGCGGGGGTTCGGCCGGACATATCATGCGCCTATTGCATGAACGGGCATATACTATGAGTGGCGGTGTTTTTCAACAAGGTGACACCGATGCAGAGGTTGCTGCGGCATTTGGCATTAAGGCTGTCATCGGCCAACCCTTTTGTCCGGTTAGCGAAGAACAGGCAAGGGAAAATCGGGAGAAAATCCTGACAGCAGACATTACGGTATTATGCAACCTGTACTACAGCCAGCAAAATCTGGCTAATCTTGAGGTGGCGTTTGACGCTAAGAAACTTATTGTCATTGAAGATACCGTCATCGAAGACCGTGATTTTACCGGCGGCAAAGCAAGCGAACTTTATCGTAAGTTACTCAGTCTGCCGCAGGTGACGGTTTTGAGTTCCAGCCAGTTTACCGAACAGATCATTAAAGACAGATTGTAAGGAGAGAGGAGTGTTGTTGGCTTGGCAGAATCCCAAGGATTAATTATTGTGAATACCGGAAATGGCAAAGGCAAAACAACGGCAGCCCTGGGGCTGGGCATGCGGGCCTGGGGACAGGGTCTGCGGGTGCTTGTGCTGCAATTCATCAAAGGGAATTGGAAGTATGGCGAATTAACAGCTGCTGAAAGAATGGGGGCAGATTTTGTTATCCGCCAGTTGGGCGAGGGCTTTGTGGGAAATAGCAGTGGCGATGAAAAGGAGGACCATAAGAAAGCGGCCCAAGCGGCATTGGAAGATGCCAGACAGGAAATCATGTCAGGAAAGTGGGACATGATTATTCTGGATGAAATTAATTATGCCATCGGCTATGGGCTGATTTCGGCAGACGAAGTGCTGGATGTATTAGCAAAAAAAACGGGCTCTTTACACCTTGTCCTTACCGGACGTGGTGCCCGGCAGGAAATTATTGATAAAGCTGATTTAGTAACAGAAATGAGAGAAATTAAACACCCCCTTAAACAGGGAATAAAAGCGCAAAAGGGTATTGAATTTTGATCGGGAAAACTTAAGTGAGGAGCTTGGCATGCTGCAACTTGTGAATTTATCGAACTATCATACCGACAATGCGCTCATTGGCAACAGCCCTGAGTATCTGCAGGCTTTTTTGACACAGTATAAGCTGGACGGTTTGGAAATGATGTTCTGCGCTCCCTGGGATACCGAACTCCACCAGCGCAAATGGCTGCAAGGCTGCCATTTGCGCTTCTGGCCCTGGTGGCTGGATTTTTGGCGCGGCGATCAACAGGCGCTGTGCCGGGAGTTTGCCAGCCAGGAGGAAATTGCCGCCTGCTATGGGGGGACAACCCGCGAAGCATGGCTGGATATCTATCGCGATAATATCCGGACTGCTACGGCGGCAGGGGTCAAGTACCTGGTGTTTCATGTCAGCAATGCCAGAGTTGCCGAGTTGTTTAGCTGGCAGTTTCATGCTGCCTGCCGTGAAGTAATAGAAGCCACGATTGAAGTGGTCAATGCGTTGGCACCGGATATTCCGGCAGATACCGCCCTGTTATTTGAAAATTTATGGTGGCCGGGATTAACGCTTAGGGATAAAGAACTGACAGCCATGCTGCTGGATAGTGTCACCCACCGTAATGTCGGCATAATGCTTGATACCGGTCATCTTATGAACACCAACCCAGATTTAAGAACCGAGGCTGAAGGGGTGGAGTATGTCCTGACTACGCTGGATAACCTGGGAAGTTATGCCCGTTATATCAGAGGTATACATTTACATAAATCCTTGGCAGGAAAATATATTCGCTATAGTCAAAGCAATACCGGCAAGCTCAAGGCAACGTATAATATGGAAGAAGTTATGCATCATGTATTAAAAATTGATGAACACCGTCCTTTTACTACGCCTGCGGTCAAGAATATCATCAATTATGTTCAGCCTGAATTCGTGGTGCATGAATTTATGTACCGATCGTTAACCGACTGGGAAGGAAAACTTAGTCAGCAGTTGCAGGCGCTTGGCCTAATGCATAATGGAATATGATTATTTTTCTAGATAACCAACAATGTGACAGTCATTGTCGATTGTCGATTGACAATCGACAATTGACAAAGTTATACTAATATTGTCAGGATATGAAAGTCTCGGCAATATTTGCGGTTAGAGTAATATATTTACAGCAGTACGGTGACAGGGAGCTTCGGAAGAATTTTTTGTTGTTTCATGTCCATTTTTTTTCTCTAACAAACAGCATGACTTTCTTAAGCACAGGATAAAGGTAACGTTGGCTTCTTTATCCTGACAGCGGAAATGTAGTGCGCGAGGTGAGAATTATGTATTGTTTTTCGACAATGGAGGAATTCTCGAGATTACGTGAATCTGTGCGGCAAAAATTGGGACAACTGTTGGATAACGGGGTTGAGCCACTGTTTGTTGCGGTCAACGAGGCTGTGAACAATGCTATCTTGCATGGAAACAAGCAGGATAAAACCAAAAAGGTATATCTGACAATAACAAGTTCGCCAAATGAAATCAAAGTCATTATTCGGGATGAAGGCAGAGGCTTTAAGCCGGTAAAGCAGCAGGAAACTGAAGAAAATGATTTGCGTGAAAGTGGGCGTGGCCTTGCTATCATCGGAGTTTGTGTCGACCGGTACTATTTTACCGTACAACCAAGTGAAATAGTTTTGATCAAGAACGTAACGCTTTCGCCGGCTCGGGGTAAAGAAAAAGCTGTCAGAAGGGGGCGCTTAGCAAATGCGCATCAGTACCAGTATTATCAATAACCAAGTGATCGTCGATTTGTCGGGCAGCATGTATGTCGAAGGGGCTGAAATCCTGAGAGAAAAGCTCATTAAACACGTAGAAAGCGGCGAAAAACATTTTCTAATAAAAATGGATAAGGTTGACTATATTGACAGTTCGGGACTTGGTGTCCTGGTTTCCATCCATAAGCGGACACGGCAATGCAACGGCAGCCTGGTTATTAGCGGCACAACCGGCTTTGTTAAGGAGTTATTTGAATTGACTCGCCTGGACAAGGTATTTGACATGCAGTAAACCGATAGGGAGATGGAACCATGAGTGTGGCGCAAACACTGCTCAGCCAGGATATGTGTGAATATTGCCAGCGGTTTGATTTGTTGGACATGCTCAACGATGCCGTGCTGTTGCTTGATGCACAGGATGGGGATATTCTGTTTATGAATCAAAAGGCATTGGAACTGTACCAGTATGACAAAAGCGAAATGAAGGCCTTGTCGATTACAGTCCTCAGTCATGATGCTGCTGAAACCACTAAAGACCAAATGGCTATGGTGATTAACCAGTCCAAGAAAGGCTTTGTTTTTACGGCAAATCACGTGAGGAAAAACGGAACCATCTTTAAAGTGGAGATAAGCGCCCGCCACTTAATGATGCATGGCAGGAATGTAGTTGCTGCTTTGATCAGAAATGTAACTATTGATGCTAAAATACGTGAAGAGGTGGCAATAACCGGAAAAATTCAACGGCGTCTGCTGCCGGGAGATTTAGAGACGGTATTGTTCCATATGTGTACTATTTATCAGCCATTACAAGGTTTGAGCGGTGACCTGTATGATGTCAAATATGATGATGAGAACCGGGTCTTGTATGGATTTATTGTGGATGTTATGGGGCATGGACTGGTAGCAACCGGTCAGAGCGGCATTCTACGGTATCTTTTCCGGCAGGCTGTAGAAAAACGCGTTCCGATAAACGGTAAGCTGGCCTGGATCAATAATGAGGTTATACCTTTCTTTAGCAGTGGTGGCTTTGCGGCTTCGCTGCTATTTGAATTTGATTTTACCCGCAAAATACTGTCATATTCCTCAGCCGGAATTAATCAATTTTTCTATCTGGGTGGTGAAGAACCTGCGGTCATAAAGAGTCCGGGCCTGTTTCTGGGTATTAATCAAGATGAAACTTACGATCAGAGTCTTTTATCCTTTCAGTCAGGCGACAGTTTTTTCTTTATGACTGACGGTTTGTTTGAAATGATACAACAACCTCTGGCACATTCACACACTTTCCGGAGTATGCATGAATTGTGCAAAAACCTGGCGGTTAGTCAAGCGATTGCTGATGATGCTTCCGCCATTGGTATATTAATTCGGTAAAGAAAACATAACTTGCGCCGAGCCTTGGGGCGATGGTGGAAGCCGATACTGCCCTTATCCCGCTCAGGGGTTGTACAGTTGGTTAGCCATTGGAAAAGTGATATAGAAGCTTTGTGGAGAGTGGATATTTTGAATATAAAAATGAAATTGGGATTAAAATTTGCGGTCAGTTTTGGCGTTATTTTGTTGTTGATGGTTGTTATGACAATCAATTCTTTTGTCAATTTGCAAAACATGAAGACCGATGTCACTCAAATCAGTGCGGCCAATGAACGGATGGCTCTGGCTGATACTATTGCCATTAACTATAAAGACGCTGTGGCAACTCTTCGTGCCTATGCTGCTTATGGTGATGCCGGTTACTTGGGACAGACGATCAGCAGTTTCGATAACCTATTGAAATCAGAAGATGAGTTATTGGCACTGGCCAGGCCGGAAAAACGGCAAGAGTGTCAGATCTTGATTGAGGAAACGACACAGTACCGGGATATTGTTATCAACGAATATCTGCCGGTGGTTAAACTTTATCATGCTGCCAAGGCGGCGGGAAACTTTGTGCAGGGGCAGGAATACGAGCGCAGGATGACTGACATTGCCAAGCGTGTTGCGCCGCTGGCCAAATCAATATCCGACCGGGCCGACAGCATTGCTGTTAATAACGCAAGTGTTGCCAAAACCTTGATTGATGACAGTCAAGTGCGTGTTGACCGGATCAATCAGGTTTCGCTTGTAGTTAGCCTTATCGTGCTAGTTCTTGGCATGGCTATTGCCATTGTGTTAACCAATATGGTCCGTAAGCCGATGCTGGCCCTGACGACTATTGCCAAACAATATGCGGAGGGGAACCTGCGTAATATTCCTGAAATCAAAACAACTGACGAAATAGGGGAACTGGCTGATTCATTGAAGGTGATGCATAATAATTTTGTCAGAATGATTACTAATATCCGTACTGCTTCCGATCAACTAGC